>DASYGA010000252.1:0-3847 GCA_036000265.1 Steroidobacteraceae bacterium
CTGGCGGACAACCGCCGGCTCGCGCAGCAGTACGTGCAGCTGCAGGAATCGGAGCGCAAGGCGCTGGCGCGCGAGCTGCACGATGAGCTGGGACAGTACCTGAATGTCATCAAGCTCGATGCCGTCGGTATCCGGGACGAGCACGCGGCCGCGCAGACGGCGATGCACCGGCGCGCCAGCACCATCGTCGAGAACTGCAATCACATCCATGGCGCTCTCGCCACTCTCATCCGCGAGTTGCGGCCGACCGGCCTGGACGAGCTGGGGCTTGCCGCCGCGCTGGAGCACTGTGTCGAGACCTGGCGCGCACGGCTGCCTGGCGTGTCGCTGCGGCTGTCCATCGCGGGCGACTTCACGGGACTGCCCGAGAGCATCACGGTCACCCTCTTTCGGCTGGTCCAGGAGGCGCTGACGAACGTCGCGAAGCATGCTGCGGCGAGCGAGGTGACCGTGCGCCTCGGACGCACGGTGGCCGGCAACGCTGGTGACAGGATCGATCTGGCCGTTGCCGACAATGGCATCGGTACCACGCCCGGCGTAGCGTCCCAGGGACTCGGCCTGATCGGGATGCGCGAGCGGGTCATGGGGCTCGCGGGAAAGCTGATATTCACCAGCTCGCCGGGCCAGGGTTTCGAGCTCTCGGTACAGATCCCGGTGCCGGCCGGCGCGGGGCCTGCGTGACGGGCGTGACCAAGGTTCTGCTCGTCGATGACCACGCCGTCGTGCGCGAAGGCTACCGGCGGCTGCTCGAGGACGAGCCCGGGATCCGCGTCATCGGCGAGGCCAGCCATGCCGTGCAGGCCTGCGAGTGCGCGCGTGCACTCGCTCCGGACGTGGTGGTCATGGACATTGCGCTCCCCGGGAGCAGCGGGATCGAGGCGACACGCCGGATGCTGAAAGATCAGCCGGCCTTGCGCGTATTGATGTTCAGCATGTACGACGACGCGATATACGCGTCCCGTGCTCTGGAAGCCGGTGCGCTCGGCTTTCTGAGCAAGTCGAGTGCGCCGGAAGTGCTGGTGCGGGCGATCCATGCGGTCGCCAGGGGAGAGCGCTACCTGAGTGCCGACGTGGCGACCAATATGGCGCGATCGGCCGTGCAGCCCGGCACGCCGGGTCTCGAGGCGCTGACGCCGCGCGAGTTCGAAGTCCTGCGCCTGCTCGTGCAAGGCGAGACGGTGAGGAGCATCAGCGACAAGCTGGCCCTCTCGGAGAAGACCGTCGCCAACCATCAATCGGCCATCCGCGAGAAACTCGGCGCGAGGAACAGCGCACAGCTCGCCCGGCTGGCTGCGCAGCTCAATGTGAGCGTGTGATACAGCGCCGGCAAGCGCCGCAACAAAGCCGTCGAGGTCGCGAAGCAGGATTCCTCCTGTGCAGAATGCCGGTTTGAGGCGGACCTCTCAACATCGCCGTGACTCTCCATGACCGCGATGACCAGACCGTATACTTCCGGATCCAGATAGACCTGCACGGGGCCCATGCTCGCCTTCGGACGCGATACCTTTCAATTCTTGCGCGAGAACGTCCGTTGGCTGGGGGGCGGGTTCCTTCTCATGCTGTTCTCGTCCTTCGGACAGAGCTTTTTCATCGGCCTGTCCGGCGACGATCTGCGCGCCACGTTCCATCTTTCGGGCGGCACCTTTGGCGGGTTGTACATGCTGGCGACCATGGCGAGCGCCATCACGCTGCCATGGCTTGGGCGCACGCTCGATCTGATGCCCGGCTGGAAGGTCGTTCGATTCACCATGCCGGCCCTGGCCGTGGCTTGCGTGCTGATTGCCATTGCGCCGAACGTAGCGGTGCTCACCGTGGCGCTTTACCTCTTGCGCCTGTTTGGCCTGGGCATGATGACCGAGACCGCATTCACCGAGATCGGGCGATGGTACGTCGCCAACCGGGGGCGGGCCATGGCGCTGATCGTACCCGGCCAGCAGGTGGGAGTCGCGATCCTGCCGATTGGTGTCGTGCTGATCGACAGGGCCACCGCCGGCTGGCGCACGGCCTGGATCGCCGCGGCTGCGCTGATCGTGCTCGCCGGCTTGCCGGCCATCATCCAGTTGATGAAGGTGGAGCGAGTGCCCAGGTCCAAAGAGGCGAAGACCAGCGGCCGGCACACGGCGCGCGACTGGACCCGCGCGCAGGTGATACGCGATCCGATTCTCTACGTACTGCTCCTTGGAATCCTGGCGCCGTCGGCGCTGTCGACCATTGTCTTCTTCGAGCAGGATTACCTCATCGATCTGCGCGGTTACGACCGGTTGGCCTTTGCAGCCGCCTATCCTTTGATGTCCGTTACGACAGTGCTCTTCGGTCTGCTCTGTGGCCATCTGATCGACCGCCTCGGCTCTCTGCGGCTGTTGCCGTACTTTCTCTTGCCGCTGGCCATCGCTGCGGCGGCTATCGGTCTGATAACACCCATGTGGGGCGTCTACCTCTTCATGCTTCTGCTCGGCATCAGCAATGGCTTTACATCCACGCTGCTCGGCGCTCTTTGGCCGGAGGTGTATGGACTGGCGAATCTCGGTGGCATCAGGGCGATCATCGTCTCGGCCATGGTGTTCTCGACCGCGATAGGACCCGGTCTTTCCGGAGCTCTCATCGACAGGGGCATCTCGCTGCCGAAGCAGATGCTCTGGCTGGCCGGATGGTGCATCGCGGCCTGCTTTCTGCTGGCCTTTGCCGCCTCGCGGGTGCGGCTGCGCGAGATCCGCGTGTCCGGTCCGGGAGGTGCTCTGGCCTGAATCTCTCCGCCGGCTTGCCCTGCGCTTGGCTGATCCAAGCGCCATCCTCACACCTTGGTCACCAGCCGCTCGAGCGTCGCCTCCGCGTCCCGCATCAAGCGGCGGATGCGTTCCCCGGCGCTCACGACATCGTGTATCTGCCCGACGGACTGTCCGGCATACAGGGCCATATCATCCAGGCGGCCTTCCGCGTCGATGGCCGGAGAGTCGGTGGAAAAGAGGAACACCGGCTGGCGCCCGTCCTGCCAGGCGATGGGGCGGCTCTTCTCCTCATCTGCGAGCTGGTCGAAGTCGCCGCGAGTCACTGCGTTCTGCAGCACGCGTACCGGGGCGGTGACCGTCCAGTTACGGGCGAAGGCGGTGGTGTGCACCGTATCCTCCGCATGCGCCTCCACCAGCCGCTGACGGTGATGGGGATGTGCGAAAGCCTCGGTGGTGGCGACGAAGGCGCTGCCCAGGCTCACTGCCTGGGCGCCCAGCGCGAGAGCCGAGATGAGCCCGGCGCCCGAGGCGATACCACCGGAGGCCGCCACCGGCACGTCGCTCATGCCGACTATTTCAGGCAGCAGGGCAAGCGTCGATACCTCGCCGCGCACGTGGCCGCCGGCCTCGAGTCCCTGCGCAATCAGCACGTCGCAGCCCGCCCGCAGCGCTTGCTCCGCGTCGCGGCGGCTGCCTACCTGATGGATGACCTGCACACCTTGGTCCTTCAACTGCCGGATCAGGGCCGCGTCCACGTCCCAGAAGAGCACCACGGCGGGCACCTTCAGTCGCAGGCAGGCAGCCACCTGCTGATCGAGCAGGGCGCGCTCGCACGAGGCGGGAATCAGGTTGATCGCGAAATGCAGATCGTTGCGGGTGGCGGCGCGCAGGGCGGCTACTTCCTTCTCGATCAGCGCCACCGGCTCGCGGACCATACCCATGACGGGAAAGCCGCCGGCCAATGCCACTGCCGCGGCCAGCCGGCTGCGCGCGACCCCGCCCATGCCGGCGAGCATGATCGGGTATTCGCAGCTCAGCAGCCGTAGCAGAGGCGGCTGCAGGACCGAGTACATGGCGCTCGCGCTGCGCCTTACACTGCTGCGAACGCCTGCTCGAGGTCG
>DASYGA010000291.1:0-3080 GCA_036000265.1 Steroidobacteraceae bacterium
CCATCACGGTGTGCCTGGTCGTCATGGGCAAGTACGTCCCGCAGCTCGAGTTCCTGGAAGTGCTGCTCGGCGATGAGCCGGCGCTCGAGCCCTACCAGCAGCTCTATCAGCGCCTGCTCACCAGCAACCGTGACGAAGCGGACACGCTCCTCGAGGAGGCGGTGCGCGAGCACTCGCTGCGCGAGGTCTGCGACATCGCCATCGTGCCGGCTCTGCGGCTGCTCGAGGCGGACTTCGCCCGTGGGGCCTTGAAGCCCGGCAGACGTCGCGCGGTGCTCGAGCAGATCCAGCAGTGGGTGGATGAGCTCTTCGAGGGACTGCAGCGCCCGAATGCCCGCGGGGCGCTCGCCTGGCAATCGCCGGCGGTGCTGTGTGTCGCGGCCGAGGACCAGGCGGATGGCATCGTCGCGACGCTCCTTGCCGCGGTGCTGCTCAATCGGGGTATCGGTGCCCGGGTGGCTTCGCTCGAGCGGCTGGAGGAGGAGCTCGAGACCGGTCTCGCCTCGGGGCTGCAGGCCGTGGTCGTCTCCGCGCTGCCGCCGGAGGCTGTTCCACCGGCACGCGCCGTCGTGAAACGCATCCGCGCCCGGGCGTCGGGCCTGGCCGTCGTCGTCGGGCTGTGGGGGCTCGACCGCGACCTCGAACGCGCCGGGCAGAGGCTCGAGAGTGCCGGCGTGACCCTGCTCGAGACCCGCGTCGGGAACTGCGTGGAGGCGATCGAGCGGCTACGCTTCACTCCCGGCCCCACCCGCAGCAAAGAGCCTCCCAAGGTCGTTCACGGCTCCTGATCGCTTGCTATACTGAGCGGCTAAAGCATAGGCGCGTAGCTCAGTGGTAGAGCACCACCTTGACATGGTGGTGGTCGGTGGTTCGATCCCACTCGCGCCTACCATTCATTCAGTGCTGCACTCCCTCGCGATGAGGCAGGGTGCGCTTTGTTCGGTCCGAGAGAGCCCGCGACATGCCAGTCGTTACCCTGCCTGACGGCAGTCAACGCCGCTTCGAGCGACCGGTCACGGTCGATGAGGTGGCGGGCGACATTGGCGCGGGGCTGCGCAAAGCGGCGCTCGCCGGACGGGTCGACGGCAAGCTGGTCGATACCTCCTTCACGATCGACGGCGATGCCAGCGTCGCCATTGTCACCGACAAGGATCCGGCCGGCCTCGAGGTCATCCGCCACTCGACCGCACATTTGCTCGCGCAGGCGGTGAAGCAGCTCTTTCCGGAGGCGCAGGTCACCATCGGCCCGGTGATCGAGGACGGGTTCTACTACGACTTCGCTTATCAGCGGCCGTTCACGCCGGAGGATCTGGCGGCGATCGAGGCCCGCATGGCGCAGCTCGCCAAGGCTGACGAGAAGGTCACCCGCCGGGTCATGGGACGCGATGAGGCGGTTGCGTTCTTCGAGAGCCTGGGCGAGCACTACAAGGCGCAAATCATCGGCAGCATCCCGGCCGGGGAGCAGATCAGCCTCTACGGCCAGGGAGATGGCAAGAGCGACTGGGTCGATCTTTGCCGCGGGCCGCACGTGCCCTCGACGGGCAAGCTCAAGGCCTTCAAGCTGACCAAGCTGGCCGGCGCCTACTGGCGTGGCGACTCGCGCAACGAGATGCTGCAGCGCATCTACGGCACCGCCTGGCCGGACAAGAAGCAGCTGGATGAGTACCTGCACCGGCTCGAGGAGGCGGAGAAGCGCGATCATCGGCGCATCGGCCGCGAGCTCGATCTCTTTCACCTGCAGGAAGAGGCACCGGGCGCCGTGTTCTGGCATCCCAAGGGCTGGAGCGTCTTCCAGACTCTGATCGGCTACATGCGCGAGCGCCAGCGCGCCGCGGGCTACGAGGAAGTCAACGCGCCGGAGCTCATGGACATCACTCTCTGGGAGGCGTCCGGCCACCGGGAGAAGTTCGGCGAGAACATGTTTCTCACCGAGACGCCCGATCAGCGCGTCTACGCCATCAAACCGATGAACTGCCCCGGGCACGTGCAGATCTTCAAGCATGGGCTGCGCAGCTACCGCGAGCTGCCCGTGCGCTTCGCGGAGTTCGGCAAGGTCCATCGCTACGAGCCCTCGGGCGCGCTCCATGGCCTCATGCGCGTGCGCGCCTTCACGCAGGACGACGGGCACGTGTTCGTCACGGAAGATCAGATCACGGCGGAGTCGGTGGCCATCACCCGGCTCATCCTCGACATCTATCGCGACTTCGGCTTCGAGGACGTGCGCATCAAGTACGCCGACCGGCCGCCTCAGCGCGTCGGCAGCGATGAGGTCTGGGATCGCGCCGAGGAGGCGCTGAAGGTGGCCTGCCGCGCCGCCGGCATCGACTTCACCCCCAATCCGGGCGAGGGCGCCTTCTACGGCCCGAAGCTCGAGTTCGTCCTGCGCGACGCCATAGGCCGCGACTGGCAGTGCGGCACGCTGCAGGTGGACTTCAACATGCCGGGACGGCTTGGGGCCTACTACATCGACGAGCACAGTCGCAAGCGCACGCCGGTCATGCTGCACCGCGCCATGTTCGGCTCGCTGGAGCGGTTTTTCGCCATTTTGCTCGAGCATCACGCCGGCAGGCTCCCGGCCTGGCTGGCGCCCGTCCAGGCGGTGGTGATGAGCATCACGGACCGCCAGGACGAGTACGTCCGCTCGGTCACGGAATCCCTGAAAAATCAGGGTGTTCTGGCCGTGTCCGACTTGCGCAACGAGAAGGTGGGCTTTAAGATTCGCGAGCACACGCTGCAGCGTGTTCCATATCTCTTGGTTGCGGGCGAAAGGGAAGTCGCCGCACAGTTATTATCAGTGCGCACCCGAAGCGGCAAGGACCTGGGCACGATGACCCTGGAGGCGTTCATGGAACGCTTCCGCATCGAGCTCTCGAGCCGCGGGCGCCGTACGTTGGAGGATTGACGCATCGCCAGTGCAACAAAGCGGGTCCGGCGCAATGAGGACATCAGCGCGCCCCAACTGCGAGTGATCGCGGCCGACGGGTCGCAGGCCGGAGTAATGTCCCGCTCCGAGGCGCTGCAGATGGCAGCAGCCTCGGAACTCGATCTGGTGGAGGTTTCGCCGACCGCGGAGCCGCCCG
>DASYGA010000361.1:0-4322 GCA_036000265.1 Steroidobacteraceae bacterium
AGCGATCAGCGTTGCAGCGCTCCTCCTCACGGGCGCTGCGACCATCTACCCGGCGGTGCGCGCCGCGCGCACGGCTCCCGCCGAAGCGCTGCGCTACGAGTAGCCCGCCATGAGCTCTCTCTATGAATGGCTGGTCGGCACGCGCTATCTGCGCTCCACCCATCGGCGTGGTTTCGTTTCGTTCGTCTCGCTCATGTCGGTCTGCGGCCTCGCGCTGGGCGTGGCCACGCTGATCGTCGTGCTTTCCGTGATGAATGGCTTCGGTCGCGAGCTGCGGACTCGCATTCTGAGCGTCACTTCGGACGCCACTCTCATGGGACTGCATGGCACGATCGCGGACTGGCAGGCCGTGCAGAGGCGCGTCGAGCATGAGCCCGGGGTGCGCATCGCGGTACCGTATGTGGAGGAGCAGTCCATGCTGACGCATGGTCAGCAGATCACCGGCGCGTCAGTGCGCGGTGTGCTGCCCGAGGAGGAGCGGCGCGCCACCGGCCTCGCACAGCGGCTCACCGCCGGCAGCCTGGGCGACCTGCAGCCCGGCCGATATCGGGTGATCCTGGGCGATGCGCTCGCACAGGCGCTGCACGTGCGTGTTGGCGACTCCGTGGTGCTGATCGCGCCGCAAGGGGTGGCGACTCCGACGGGGGTGATGCCGCGCATGCGCCGGTTCCAGGTGACAGGCCTGTTCCATTCCGGCATGTACGAATACGATCGCGGGCTCGCGCTGGTGAGTCTTGCGGATGCGGCGCGGCTCTTCGGCCTCGCGCCGGGCGAGATCACCGGGCTGCGCCTGTCGCTCGATGATCCGTGGCAGGCGCCAAAGGTGGTGCGGCGAGTCGCCTACGACCTCGGCGGGCCAGGCTATTACGTCAGCGACTGGACGGACAACCACGCCAATTTCTTCCGTTCCATCGAGACCACCAAGTCGATGATGTTCGTCATGCTCTCGATGATCGTCGCGGTGGCGGCCTTCAACATCGTCGCCACACTGGTGATGATCGTCAAGGAGAAGCAGACCGATATCGCGATTCTGCGGACCATCGGCGCGCAGCCGCGCAACGTGCTCGCGATCTTCACCATTCAGGGCGTCATCATCGGGCTCGCCGGGACGCTGCTCGGGGCGGCACTCGGGGCTCTGGTCTCATATAACCTGCAGGCGCTCGTCGGTGGTCTCGAGCGGCTGCTGCATACCCAGTTCCTGGACCCGCGGGTGTATTACATGAGTGATCTTCCGGCCTACGTCGAATGGTTGGACGTGCTGCGCGTATGCGGCGTGGCGTTCATCCTCTGCGCGTTGGCGACCGTCTATCCGGCCTGGCGCGCCGGCCGCACCGCTCCGGCGCAGGCGCTGCGGCATGAGTGATAAGTTGCCGGGAGCCAACCCAGTGCTCGAGGCACGCGATGTGTCCAAGAGCTTTCGCCAGGGGCCAGTGACGCTGGAGGTGCTGCGCGGCGCCGTGCTCTCGGTAGCCGCTGGAGAGCGTCTGGCGATCGTCGGCGCCTCGGGCTCCGGCAAGACGACGCTGCTACAGATCCTGGGCGGCCTCGATCCCCCCAGCAGCGGGCAGGTGCTGGTCGACGGGCGCGAGATCCACCGGCTCAGCGAGAAGGAGCGCGGGGAGCTGCGTAACCGCGCGCTCGGGTTCGTCTACCAGTTCCATCACCTGCTGCCCGAGTTCTCCGCCCTGGAGAATGTCGCCATGCCGCTCCTCGTGCGCCGCGTCGCGGTGGCCGAGGCGCGCGCAGCAGCCCGCGAGCTCCTGGAGCGTGTCGGGCTGGGCCAGCGACTCGATCACCGGCCGCATCAGCTCTCGGGCGGGGAGCGCCAGCGTGCGGCGGTGGCGCGTGCCCTCGTGACTCAGCCGAAGATCGTTCTGGCCGATGAGCCTACCGGCAACCTCGATGGAGCGAACGCGGAGTCGGTATTCGCGCTGATGCTGGAGCTCAACCGCGAGCGTGGCACCAGCCTCGTGGTGGTGACGCACGACAACCGGCTGGCGAATCGGATGGAGCGGATCTACGAGATCGAGAAGGGGAGACTGTCGGCCAGGGTCACGCCGCAGTTGCGACGTGACGAGCCCTATACCGGGACGTGACCCGCCAGCGCCAGAGAAGCTCGAGACAGGCCCAGCCGAGGAGGCCCAGAACCAGGGCGCAGGCGAGGCAGCCGACGAGGAAGGGCTGCCACATGGGCCCGAGACCGCTCGCCAGCCAATCCCAGCTGAGATGGAACGAGAATCGGTCCGGCGAGATGCCTAGCAGCGCCGCCCCGACCCGGTACGCGAGGTAATAGATCGGCACCATGGTGAGGGGATTGACGAGCAGAGTGGTCCCGTAGATCGCCGGCACGTTGAGCCGCCATATGATCGCGATCAGGATGGCGATCACGGAGTGCACCGGCAGCGGGATGAAGCAGATGGCGATGCCGGCCCCGAAACCTGCGGTGATGCCGCGGCGATGCAGCGCCCAAAGCCTGGGCTCGAGCAGGTGATCGCCGAAATGCCGCAGCAGCCAGTGCCCTTGCAGCTGGCGGGGGGAGGGAAGGAGCTTCTTCAGCAAGCGGCGGGGCATCGGGGTCCGGACTGTACCAGATTGGCGACGGTAAGGCGTCGGGCGGGTCGCAGTTCCTCCTGCCCAGCCCGCGCAGGGGCTGCGGCCCAGCGAGCAGCCTGTGACAACACACCTTGAGCAAGTATCGCTCTCGGGTATCATGCGCCGTCGCCGTTTTCTTGGGTTCCGTCCCCGGGGTCGTCTGGATGTGGGAAATCGTGCGGGCCGGCGGCCCGCTCATGTGGCCGATCATTCTTTGCTCGATCACCGCCGCGGCGATCGTGCTCGAGCGCATGTGGACGCTGCAGGACCGGCGGGTGATGCCTCGGGAGCTGCCGCAGAAGGTCTGGCAGCTGATCGAGGCCAACCAGATCAACGATAAGGTCATCGCAGCGCTGGAGCAGAATTCACCGCTCGGGCGGCTCCTGGCCGCGGGTCTCGCCAACCGGCACCGGCCGCGTGAGATCCTGATGGAGCGCCTGGAGGATACGGGCCGCCACGTGGTCTACGAGCTCGAGCGTTTCCTCAACACTCTCGGCACCATCGCGGGCGTGTCGCCGCTCCTGGGGCTGCTCGGCACCGTGACCGGTATCATCCGGGCATTCAATGCCATTCAGGCGGGGGGCATGGGCGATCCGCGAGTGCTCTCCGGCGGCATCGCCGAGGCGCTGATCGCCACCGCTGCCGGCCTCTGCGTCGCCATCCCCTCGCTCTTCGCCTACCGCTATCTTCGCGGCAAGGTGGAGCGCATCGTGGTGGAGATGGAGAAGCAGGCCATGCGCATGGCCGATGTGGTCGAGGCAGCCGGCGCCCGCGCCGGGCGCTCGGCAGCCGCCTGACAGGCGGCACCCGGTCGTGAACCTGAAGCCGCGCCGCCACGAGGAGCCGGAGATCAACGTCGTCTCGCTGATCGACGTGGTGCTGCTCCTCGTCGTGTTCTTCATGCTGTCGAGCAAGTTCACGGATGAGGGGCGCCTGCACGTGCAGCTGCCGCAGGCGGGCGCCGTGCCGCCTGCCGCCGCGCGCAGCGAGCCGCTCGTGGTGTCGGTGACGGAGGCCGGAAGCTATCTGATCAACGGGCGGGAGCTCATCAACTCGAGCGCCGATACGCTGCGCGAGGCGCTGCTCAAGCAGGCCGGCGGCAATCGCGACACCACTGTGACGATTCGCGCCGACGGCCGCGCCACTCAGCAGTCGGTCGTGACGGCGATGGATGTGCTCGGACAGCTCGGCTTCGTCCGGCTCAACATCGCGACCATCAAGGACCAGCGGGCGGGCGCCCCTTGAACGAGGTGGCGCGGTCCGGGTCCGACCGGCCCTGCCGCCGGCCGGCGGAAGAGCCGGTGCGCGTGTCGGTGACTTATCGGCGGCTGCTCGGTTACCTCAAGCCCCACAAGGGCGCCTTCGCCCTCGGCATCCTGGGCGGCACGATCTACTCCGCATCGACGGCGAGCTTCGCATGGCTGGCCAAGCGCTTCGGCGACGGAACCTTCACCCATCCCGATCCGCGCATGGTCTATCTGATCCCGATCGCGCTCGTGGTCATCTTCATCGGCCGCGGCATCGGCAACTTCACGCAGACCTATTGCATGGGCTACGTCGGCCGCAGCATTGTCAAGCGCCTGCGGGGGGAAGTCTTCGGCAGCGTTCTCGATCTACCCGCCGCCTATTTCGACCGCACCTCCACCGGTACGCTCCTCTCCCGGCTCACCTACAACAGCGAGCAGGTCGGGCAGGCCTCTACCGACTCGATCGTCATCATGGTGCGCGCG
>DASYGA010000430.1:0-4158 GCA_036000265.1 Steroidobacteraceae bacterium
GCGCGCTTCAGGGGACTGCTGTTGGGAGTACGAACATGACAAACGAGACGGAGCGAAAAGTTGCGAAACGAGCCGCGCGTGGCATGCGCGCCGCGGCGCTGCGCTTGGCGCTCGAGCGGGCGGGCAAGGAATCCGACCCCACTCTTGCCTACGGTTGTGTGGACTGGTTTCGCTACGATGCCCCGGCGCAGTCGCAGGAGACGGATACCCCGGCGCCACCGATGGCTGCGCGTCGCAATGCCCGGCGCGACGACGCGTCGTTGCGCCACTGATCCGCGGTACTGTGCTCGACCTGCCGGACCCCGTCGCTCGCTACCTTCGACGAGCGTTGCCGGACCCCCTGATCAGGCACAGGCACGGAACCTACCGGCGGACCCTCAACGGGAGCATGCGCTGCAGCACTTCATCCTTGAGCACGAAACGGTGGAAGAGTCCCGCAGCGGCATGCAGTGCGGCGACGATCAGAAGCGCGTTGCCGAACCATTCATGCACTTCCTCCACTGCTTCCTTCAATCCGGTATTACCCGGCGAGAGCTTCGGAACCGTGAATAACCCGAAGATGGTATCGCCGCGTGTCCAGACGTTGGCGATCCCGAGGGCGATGGTGGCGATCACGAGCACGTAAAGGCCGTAGTGCATGATCCGCGCGGCCGTGCCGAGCAGGCCGGCCTCCGCGAGCGGGGCACGTCGACGGGGGCTTGCCCGCCATGCAAGGCGAGCCGCGATGACGACCGCGAGCGTCACCCCCAGGGCGATATGGACGGAGCGCACCATCATGCGCGGCGCACCGCGAGCGAAGTCATCGATGACCTGTGCGATGACCCAGAGCAGGATGATGAGCGCCGCAGTCGCCCAGTGCAGCAGAATGCTGAAATTGTCATAGCGGGCCGCCGGCTCCGTCAGGATGGTGGAGGCTCGTGCGAGTCGTGTTTCCGCTACGTTCATATCAGCATCCTCTCTCGGCGCCGGAACGATCGATTGCGACAGCGAGAGTGAGCCCGTGCCCGCGTAGGGTCGATACGCAGTTTCCGTACCTTTCAGCCGCCGTTCCGGGATCGTCAGCTGTGCGTATCGGATGTCAGGTCGAAGGATACGATGCCGAAATGCCTGTTCAAGAGCTCGAGGAGCTCGAGCGGCGGCCCGGCGCGCTCCGCTCGCCGCCAGCAGATCTCGAAGGACAGGTGCGCCTCGCGGGAGCCCGCGGCGGCGCTCTGCTTGCGCAGAATGGCCTTGCAGCCGAGCGGCGCGACCAGCTCCTGCAGTCTCGAGGTGGCGGCAGATCCGGGATCGGCGCTGATGACGAGCAGGCCGCGATGATCCCTGCGGATGCGTAGATCGAAGGCCACCAGGGCCCATAGCGTGAGCACCGTGAGCACGGTGACTCCGACTCCCAACCCGAGTTGGCCGCCGCCGAAGCACAAGCCGATGACCGTCACGATCCACAAAGTTGCGGCGGTGGTCACGCCGGTGATGAGGTCGTGTCTCCTCAGAATTGCGCCGGCGCCGATGAAGCCGACGCCGGTGAGGATCCCGAGCGGCAGGCGCATCAGGTCCATCACGCCGAACGAGTCGGCGGTCCTGCCGCCGATCGTCAGCAGCATATTGGCCTGGATCATGGCCACCGCGGCCGCCAAGCCGACCAGAATGGTTGTCCGCATGCCGGCGGCGTGACCGCGCATCTCCCGATTGAAGCCGATCACCGCCGCCGCGATCAGCGTCAGGACCAGACGCAGGGCGATGTCTTCCCAAGTCGGATGCAGCGGCATGAGTGCGGGCTCGGTTTGTTGCGCGGGCGATTACGGTTGCTGGTCGCGATGATCCTGGCAGCTCCTTACGAAGCCTTCTTGCCGGTCAATACTTGCAGCTTCGCTCCAGACGTTCCACCCGATGCCGAGCGCGACACGAGCGGGCGTAGCTTCACGAGGAAGTCCCATGCCATGAGGAGCGCGCCGGCCGCGAAGACGATGTCTCCCGGCATGCGCATCCACTGCCAGAAGAGCGTCGTGTCGTAGAACTGCTGGCTGCGGGCGTACGCAAGACCGTGAGCATAGACCGCATCGAGCTGCGCCCAACCGATGGGGAAGAAGTTGAACACGATCCAGAGTACAAGGCCGGCGTTGTAAAGCCAGAACGCCCAACGGCCCGAGGCTTCGCTGAACCGGTACTCCTCGGCCGCCGCATAGCGAAGGCAGAAGTAGATGAGACCGATGCCAAGGAGGCCGAAGGCCCCGAAGAGGGCCGTATGGGCGTGATTCAGGGTGAGGAAGGTCGCGTGCTCGTAGTAGTTGATGAGCGGCGCATTGAGAGTGCCGCCGCCGAATACCCCGGCGCCCACGAAGTTCCAGAACGCCGCTCCCAGGATGTAGAGGTAGGCGAGGCCGTACTTGAAGTCCTCGTTCGACTTGATGGCGCGGTGATGCTGGATCGCCTCGATGACCAGCAGCACGAGCGGCAGCACCTCGATGAAGGAGAACATCGTGCCGAGCGGCACCCACATGCCCGGCTCGCCGGCCCAGTAGAGGTGATGTCCGGTGCCAAGCACGCCGCCGAGGAAGATGAGGATGAGCTCGAAATACACGGAGCGCTCCGCGAGCTGGCGCGAGACGAGCCCCAGCGCCATGAGCAGATATGCGCTCACCGCCGCTGCGAAGAACTCGAACGACTGCTCGACCCAGAGGTGTACCACCCACCAGCGCCAGAAGTCGGAGATCGTGAAGGACTTCTCGATCCCGGTGAGCGGCACCATGCCGCAGAGATAAAGGAGTGCAATGTTGACCGTCGAGGCCCAGAGCAGGTGCTCGAGCCGAATGCGGCCGGTCCAGAATTCCTTGCTCGCCTTGAGGAGCGCGCCGCTATCCGGCCACAGGGCCCGGAACACGAGAACGCTCCAGATCGCGAGGCCCGCGAAGAAGCCGATCTGCCAGGCGCGACCCAACTGGATGTAGGAGAGCCCCTGGTTGCCGAACCAAAACCAGCCATTACGCAGGTGGGCGCCCTGCAGATACCCCATGATGTCGAAGTAATTCCCGGCGAGCGCCCCCACGACGATGGCGAGCGTGACCCAGAAGAGAATATCGACCAGCACCGCCTGTCCTTTGGCCTCGGCGCGACTGATCGCGGGCGCCAGGAAGAGCGCCGCGCCGATCCAGGAGAGCCCTATCCAGACGATGGGCGACTGCGTGTGCACGTCGCGCAGGAAGTTGAAAGGCAGCCAGCGGTCGACGGGGATACCGTAAAAGCTCGCTCGATCGGAATAGTAATGGGCCATGATCGAGCCGACCAGGATCTGCAGCAGCAGTATGCCCGCGACGACCACGAAGTACTTGCCGATCCGGCGCTGGCTGGCGGTGAGCGGCCGGAAGTGCGCGAAGACAGGGTCCAATGGCGCCTCATCGTCCACGTTGAGGTAACTCTCGTAGACGTAGAGCACCGCGCCGAAGGCGAAGAACGTGAAGCAGAAGCTGATCCAGGTCCAGCGGAAAGTGCTGGCGGTGGGCGTGTTGCCGACCAGCGGCTCGTAGGGCCAGTTCTGCGTCCAGGAGATATTGCTGCCGGGTCGGTGCGCCACGGTGGTGAGGGATGAGTAGATCAGGAAATCCGCCGTCTGGGCGGCGCTCGCGGGATCCAGGCTGTAGGCCTTGGTCCAGCCGCGGGCGAAATCATGCCGCAGGAGCGAGCCGACGATCTCCCCGCGAAGCTGCACGATCGCCTGGGCGACAGCGGCCGGGACACGCACCTCACCAGCGGTGAGAGCGCTGGGAGGCCGCGCGGGTGGTGTGAGGTGCATCACGGAGTGCGGTCTGGTCCGGGCAAACCGATCAATCGGCCTGAGGCGTCGGCGCGAGCTCCGGCTCCACGTCCATGACCATCCGGACGAGCTCCGCGAGCGAGGAGGCTCCGCTCTTTTCCATCACGCGCGCGCGGTGAATCTCGACGGTGCGCTGGCTCACCCCGAGCTCGTGCGCCATGATCTTGTTGGGCTTGCCCTGCGCCATCAAAGCGAGGACTTCCCGTTCGCGAGGAGTCAGCGACTGCAGCCGGGTGCGAATGCTCTTGTGCTCCTCGAGCGCGGCGCGCGTCTTGGCGTCCCTGGCGAGCGCGCGCCGGACACGCTCGATCAGATCCTCGTCCTTGAACGGCTTTTGGAGGAAGTCGTGA
>DASYGA010000033.1:0-16514 GCA_036000265.1 Steroidobacteraceae bacterium
ATCGGCACGTTGCCGACCATTGCCGTGATCGGTGCGGCGGTGGCTACGGCCATGAAGAGCACGCCGACGAGCCCCACGGCATTGGGCTTCAGACGCTGGATGCTCTTGGCCTCGGGATCGCCCGCGGCGGTGGTCGGATCGATGATGTCGCTCATGGCGGTTGCGGCAGGCCCACTTTCTCTTTGTCGTTGAGACCAATCCGGCACGGGTCGTGGACGCTCAGGCATCGTTCTGCCCTTTGAGGTACCAGCCCCACGGCGCTTCACCGACGTAACGCGTAATCTGCTTGGTTTCCAGGTAATTCTCGAAACCCCAGCGTCCGAGCTCGCGCCCGATGCCCGACTTCTTGAAACCGCCCCACGGCGCCTCGGTGAAGGTCGGTTGCGAGCAGTTGATCCACACGATGCCGGCGCGCAGCGCGGCAGCCACCCGCTCGCAGCGGTCTTCATCCCCCGACATCACGGCGGCGGCAAGGCCGTACGGACTGTCGTTGGCCTCGAGCACTGCTTGCGCCTCGCTGTCGAAGGGCGCAACACACACCACTGGACCAAAGATCTCCTCGCGCCACAGAAAGCTGTCGCGCGCCATATCGGCGAAGACGGTGGGGCGTACGAAGTATCCCGGTTTACCCTCCTCAGCCGGGCCGCCACACAGCATGCGGGCGCCTTCACGAACACCACGCTCGATGATTGCGCACACCTTGCGATGTTGGGCCGCCGATACCAGCGGCCCCAGCTGGACGCCGGGCGTGAGACCACTGCCCATGGGAATGGCCTGCGCGGCCTCGACCAGGCGTCGCAGGAAATTCTCGTACAGCGGGCGCTCGACCAGGATGCGGGAGGTCGCCGAGCAGACCTGGCCCTGGTTCCAGAAGATGCCGAACATCGCCCATTCCACCGCTTTCTCGACATCGCTGTCGGCGAACACGATGAATGGCGACTTGCCACCGAGCTCCAGGCTGATGCGCTTGATGTCGCGTGCCGCTGCCTGCATGACCTTCGAGCCCGTGGCCAGGCTGCCGGTGAAGGCGAGCTTGTCCACCCCTGGATGATCGATCAGCGGCTGCCCGGCCGCCGGGCCGTCGCCGGTGATGATGTTCAAGACGCCGGCTGGCAGTCCTGCCGCCAGCGCCGTATCCCCCAACGACAGGGCTGTCAGAGGCGTAAGCTCCGACGGCTTGAGCACCACGGTGCATCCCGCAGCCAGCGCCGGTGCCACCTTCCAAGCTGCCATCAGCAACGGATAGTTCCACGGGATGATCGCGCCCACCACGCCCACCGGCTCGTGAGCCACTGTGATGGTGAAGCGGGGATCCGCCACGGTCAGGGGCTCGGGTTGTTGCGACGAATGCTGCTCGGCAAGCTCAGCGTAGAAGTCGAAGCAGCCGGCCGCATCCGCGATATCCAACACCGCTTCGGCCAGCGGCTTGCCGTTGTCGCGCACCTCGAGGACGGCAAGCTCCTGTTGATGCTCGCGAATGTGCGCGGCCATTCGCCGCAGCACCGCGCCGCGCTCGACGGGAGTCCATCGCGGCCACGGTCCGAGATCGAACGCCCGGCGAGCCGCCGCCACGGCGGCATCCACATCTTCCGCCGTTGCAGCGGCTACCTGTTCGAAAGTCGTTGCGGAGGAAGGATCCACCACATCCATCACCCCGCCGCGCGCAGCCGGGCGCCACGCACCATCGACAAAGAGCGATCTAACCATCAAAGCCATGGGAGGGTCTTCATGTAGAAGGCATTATGATATGAGCGGTGCCTGCCCGCTCATCGAGCTACACTCATGCAGATAACGGGCCTGACTGTACTGGTCCGATGCACGATACGCCCGATGAGCGCTCAGCCTCGGAGCATCGCGGTAGTATCATGCATCGGGCCAGCGGGAGTAGCCATGTCCATCGAAGACGAGAGCAAAGACCAGAACGATCGGAGTGAGCCGATGAAGTGTCCATTCGCTCACGCCGGGGAAAGACACGAGAGCTCCGACTTGCGCACGAAGCCTCCGATCAGCAGGCGGGATTTCCTGAATGGCGTTGCCGTCACCACGGGAATGCTCGGCGCCGGAAATGCGCTGGCCTCGGCGCTGCCAAAAGACGAAGGGCTGACCGTTCCATCGATCCCCGGCCTCGGCAAGGGGCCGGACGAATCGGCGCAGGAAGTGCTGCTCGGGCGCGGGATCACTCAGGACGATGCGGGGTACTATCCTCCCGTCTTGTCGCAGATGCGCGGCAATCACCCCGGATCGTTCGAGATTCCCCATGCCACGCGGGACGGAGATTTCTGGAGCGGCGCAGGCAAGCCGCAACCGACCGGCGAAAGCTATGATCTCATCGTGGTCGGCGGGGGAATCAGCGGCCTGGCGGCCGCTCATTTCTTCAGAGCCCGCACCGGGCCATCGGCACGAACTCTGATCCTGGACAACCACGACGATTTCGGCGGCCACGCCAAGCGCAACGAGTTTCACATCGACGGGCGGATGCTCCTCATGAATGGCGGAACGATGAGCATCGAGTCCCCGTTCGATTACAGCCCCGAGGCCGCGGGACTGTTGAGCGAGCTGGGCATCGACCCGCCCGCACTGGAGGCAAAGTGCGCCAAGCGGGACTTCTACCATTCGCTCGGCCTGAAGCCGGCCGTCTTCTTCGACAAGGAGACCTTCGGCGTCGACCGGCTGGTGGTAGGGAATCCCGGAGGATATTTCAGCCGCACGGCCAGCACCCGCAAGGACTGGGAGGCCTTTTTGCGCAAGACGCCTCTTTCTCCCACGGCACAGCACGACATCATTCGCATCGAGACCGGCACCGCCGATTACCTGCCGGGCCTGGCCGAGCTGGAAAAGAAGGAGCGGTTGGCCCACATGAGCTACAAGGACTACCTCCTGAAGCTCATAGGGGCTCATCCGGACGTGATTCCCTATTATCAGACCAGCACGTGGGGTCTGTACGGAGTGGGCATCGATGCCGTATCCGCACTCGATCTGTGGGCTCAGGGGTATCCCGGATTCGTGGGGCTGGGACTGAAACAAAAGCCCGAGGGCCACTTTCTGCTGAGCTTCACGGCCGCCGGCGGAGTCGTACCGGAAAAGCCCTACGATTTCCATTACCCCGATGGCAACGCCTCCATCGCTCGCTTGCTGACACGGGCGCTGGTGCCGGGCTCGGCGCCTGGTTCCACTGCCGAGGACATCGTCACCGCAAGATTCGATTACAGCCGCCTGGATCGTCCGGGAAACCAGGTGCGCATCCGCCTGAACAGCCCCGTCGTCCGGGCACGGCACGTGGGCGATCCTGCGACGGCGAAAGAAGTGGAGGTGGCCTACACCCGCCAGGACGGACAGGGCGGTGTCCATTCCGTTCGCGGAAAGCTCGTCGTCATGGCTTGCTACAACACGATCATTCCTTATTTGTGCTCGGAACTGCCTTCCAAGCAGAAGCAGGCCTTAGGGTATGGCACCAAGGTGCCCTTGATCTATACGACCGTGGCGCTGCGGAACTGGAGAGCGTTCGAGAAGCTGGGCGTTCAGCAAATCGACTGTCCGGGCATGTATCACAACAGCATAGGCCTCAATTCCGTGGTCGACATCGGCGACTACCGAAGTCCCAGGACGCCCGAGGAGCCCATGCTGCTGCACATGCTGCGCACGCCTTGCAAGCCCGGCCTTTCCGCCCGCGACCAGCAGGAGGCGGGCCGCTATGAGCTTTTCGGGACACCCTTCGTCACGTTCGAGCGCAACATCCGCGAGCAGTTGGGTCGCGTGCTGGGCGGCGGGGGCTTCGATCCGGCCCGCGACATCGCGGCCATCACCGTCAACCGTTGGTCGCATGGCTATGCCTACGAGTACACACCGCTGTGGGACCCCGCGTGGCCCAAGGGACAGCAGCCCTGCGAGATCGGCCGCAAGCGCTTCGGGCGCATCGCCATCGCCAATTCCGATGCCGCGGCGGCTGCCTACACCGATCAAGCCATCAATCAGGCGTACCGCGCGATCAATGAGCTGCTGATGCTCGAAGACAGCAATGCGGCGGCAACAGCCGCTGCGGCCACCGCAGATTGAAATCATGAGCCAACAAAAAGACGATGTTGATTCAGGCGTCGGTTGTCCCATCGGACGCCGTGACTTTCTGAGCGGCGTCGCCGTCAGCGTCGGCGCGGCCTTGGTCGGCGACAAGGCGGCGATGGCGGCCGGATCCGGCCCCGATGGGATGGCCGCCGCCCTGAGCTCGGAGAAAGGCGCCGATTCCAGCACCGAGGAGCATTTCCTCTCGAGGGGAATCACCGAAGAGGACCCGCGATACTATCCGCCCGGTCTGGAAAACATGATCCGCGGGGAGAACCCGGGATCGTTCGAGGCCATGCACCTGCTGCGCGACCGCGAATTCTGGAGCCATGCCGGCAGCATGACCGATACGGGCGAGCGCTACGACCTGGTGGTCATCGGCGGCGGCATCAGCGGTCTGGCCGCGGCGCATTTCTTCCGCCAGCACGCCGGCCGGGACGCGCGCATTCTGATTCTCGACAATCAGGACGACTTCGGCGGCGACGCCAAGCGCAACGAGTTCCACGCTCCCGACGGCAGGCTCCTGCTCGGCTACGCCGGCACGCAGTCGATCGAGTCTCCAGGTGATTACAGTCCACAGGCCATCGGCCTCCTGCGGGATCTGGGTATCGACGTCAACCGCTTCTATCGCGACTTCGATCGCACCCTGTACTCTTCCATGGGCCTGCGGCCTGCCGTCTTCTTCGACCGCGAGACCTTCGGCGTCGATCGCCTGCTCGCGGGCGCCGCCGTATCCAAGTCGGACGATACGGAGCCGATTCCAGAGCTCCTGGTCGGCCAGATGCCCATCGCGCCCGCGGCGAAGCGCGACCTGCTCCGCCTGCAACACGAGAAGATCAATTATCTGCCGGGCCTCACCGGCAAGGCGCTGCGCGACAAGCTCATCAAGACCAGCTACAGGGATTTTCTCCTCCAGTACGCCAAGGCTCACCCCGACCTCGTCAAGCTCTTCCAACAGGCGCCGCACGATCTCTATTGCGTCGGCATCGATGCGGTCTCGGCGCTCAACTGCCGCGGCATGGGATATCCAGGTTTCAAAGGCATCCCGTTGCCCCCCGCGCCTGACGAGAAGGAGGAGCCTTACATCTTCCACTTTCCCGACGGCAACGCGTCCATCGCGCGCCTTCTGGTCCGTTCGCTGGTGCCTGGCTCGGCGCCGGGCCACACGATGGAGGATATCGTCACCGCCGGAATGGACTACGGGCGCCTCGACCGGCCCGAGAACCGCGTCCGCATCCGCTTGAACAGCACCGGGGTTCGCGCGCGCAACCTGGGTAACCGTCGCGGTGATCCCGACAGCGCCAAAGAGGTCGAGGTTGCTTATTTCAGGCAGGGCAAGCTGCACAAGGTACGCGGCAGCTTCTGCGTGATGGGCTGCTTCAACCGCGTCGTTCCCTTCCTCTGCCCGGAAATGCCTGCCACGCAGAAGGACGCGCTGTCTTATGCCGTCAAGGAGCCGCTCATCTACACCAACGTCCAGCTCCGGAATTGGCAGCCATTCCGGAAGCTGGGCATCAACTCCGTCTACTGCCCCGGCGGCTACTTCAGCAATGTCGACCTCGACTATCCGGTCTCGATCGGCGAGTACCGGTTCCCGAGCTCGCCGGAGGACTCCTGCATCCTGCATCTGCTGCGGACGCCTTGCCAGCCGGGCCTGCCCTGCAAAGAGCAATACAAGGCAGGCCGGTGGGATCTGTTCCGCACTCCCTTTGCCACCTTCGAAGAGAACGTCCGCGACTTGCTGGGCCGTATTCTGGGCGGCGGCGGGTTCGACCCGGCCCGCGACATTCTGGGCATAACCGTCAACCGCTGGCCGCATGGCTATGCGTACGAGTACAACGACCTCTTCGAGCCGCTGGACCGTCCCGAATCCGAAAGACCCTGCGTGATCGGCCGCAAGCCCTTCGGCCGCATCCTGATCGCCAACTCCGATTCCGATGGACAGGCCTATACCAATGTCGCCATCGATCAAGCGTATCGTGCCATTCAGGAAGCGATGGCCATGCGCCGCCGCTCATAAATGAGCGACAAGATCACCCGGCGCGACCTGCTGAACGGCGTCGCGCTCGTCATCGCGGGTGGTCTCGCGCCGATCGGGTCTGTCGCGTCTCTTGGCTCTGCCCGGGGGGCCTCCGAGCGCCGCTGCCCACCGCAGCTGGAAGGCATCCGCGGCGATGAGCCGGGCTGCTTCGAGATCGCGCATCAGGTCGCCCGCGAAGGACGGTCGTTCGACATCGCTGGCCTGCCAGTCGATGAGCAGTATGACCTCGTCGTCATCGGCGGCGGCGCGAGCGGCCTTGCCGCGGCCTGGTTCTATCGCGAGCAGCACGGCGCCGCCTCACGCATCCTGATATTGGAGAACCACGACGACTTCGGCGGCCATGCCAGGCGCAACGAGTTCCTGGTCGACGGCCGCCGCCTGATCGGCTACGGTGGCAGCGAGTCGCTGCAGTCACCACAACATCTCTTTAGCCCGATCGTGCGCCGGCTGCTCGGGAAGCTTGGAGTGAGCCTCAGCGAGTCCCGCTGGGACCGCTACTTCGACCGTAATCTCTACGGGTCGCTGGGGCTGACCAACGCGACATTCTTCGATCGGGCTACCTTCGGCGCCGACCGACTGATCGTCGGTACCCCAACGGTGACGGGTGCCGATTCCTGGGCGAACGAGCTGCGTCCGCCGCGCCCGATCGAGACGGCCGTGGCCGAGTTTCCGATGTCAGCGCTGGCGCGAGACCGGCTCATCGACCTCTATGCCCATCCACGCGACCACCTGACCGGCAAATCGAAGGCCGACAAGATCGCCCACCTGCGCCGGGTGAGCTACCGCGACTATCTCATCCACGAAGCCGGCCTCGGTACCGAAGCGGTGAAGTTCTTCGACGGCTCCACCAACGACTTCTGGGGCATGGGTCCGGACATAGTGCCCGCTTACGATGCCCTGACCAGCCGCTATCCGGGGTTTGCGGGGCTCGGGCTCGACGATCAGATCGATCCCGCCTACCGCGAGCCGTACATCTATCATTTTCCGGACGGCAACGCGTCCATCGTGCGACTTCTGGTGCGGGACCTCATTCCCGCGGCCGCCCCGGGGCACACCATGGAGGATATCGTTCTCTCCACCTTCGACTACGCGAAGCTGGACGACTCCGGCCGTCCCGTGCGGCTGCGACTGAACGCCACGGCCGTCAAGGTAGTCGACTTCGCCGGCGGCGTCGATGTAGGTTACGTGCGGGCTGGCCAGCTGCGGCGAGTGCGCGCGCGGCATTGTGTGCTCGCGTGCTGGAACCGGATGATCCCGCACATCATGCCGCAGTTGCCGCCGGTGCAGCAGCAGGCGCTCGGAAAATCCGTGAAGCAGCCGCTGGTCTACGTCAATGTCGCACTGCGGAATTGGCGTCCCTTCGTGAGGCTCGGCGTCGAGAGGATCAACAGTCCGCACGCCTATTTCAGCGACGTCAAGCTCGACTATCCCGTCGCGATGGGAGGTTATCGGAATCCGCGCTCACCGGACGAGCCGATCCTGATACACATGCTGCGCGTCCCGCTGGCGCCGAACCAGGGGCTCTCGGACGTCGAGCAATACAAGGTCGGCCGCTACGAGCTACTCACGGCGACGTTCGCGGAATACGAGACCGAGATCGTCGACCAGCTCACGCGCATGCTCGGCGCCGGCGGCTTCGATGCCGCGCGCGATATCGCCGGCATCACGGTCAATCGCTGGCCTCACGGATATGCGTACACTTTCGACACGCTGTCTGACAAGAGCACCGATCCGATGCCCTACGTCGTCGCGCGCCGCCGCTACGGCAACGTGACGATTGCGAACAGCGACGCGGGTTGGAACGCCTACCTGCATGAGGCGATCGATCAAGCTTGGCGCGCCGTGGAGGAGCTCAGGCCGGCATGAGCCGGCTCCGATGCGCCATACAGTCCCTGCGCGTGCAGCCATTGCAGCGCGTGCGCAATCGCGCGCGGCGGACGGCGTAGATACCCTGCGGCGCGCTCGACATCGCCGCGCTTGGCATCGGGGGCATCGGGGGCATTCCGGGCCTCCATGACATCCATCAGCTCAGGCAGATCGACCGCCTCGACCTGCCAGACGCCTCGCGGACACTGCGGTGTCACGACCACACGTCGAACTTCAATCCGCATGCCATTGAGCACGGGGCGCCTCTCGATTCGAGGGACTCGCGCAGCGGAGCCACGCGGCGCGCGGATGGACTGGTAATGCGCGGCAGACTGGCTCCAGAAGAGGGTCGGTGTGCTCTGCGCCTGCCGTAGATAATGCACGGCCGCCGTGGCATTTCTTCGTTGCCACAGCTCGCGCGCTCGCTCAGCCAGGAACTGCTCGATCGGCTCCCACTGTCCTGTGGCGAGGAAAGTGTGCGCCGCTGCCGTCGTGATGTCGGCCCCTCGCAGGGCTTCATATATCCCTTGGCCGGACAGAGGATCGAGCGCCAGAGCCGCATCGCCGACACGCAGCATGCCGGCCATCTGCGGATCCGCCGAGAGCGTTGCAGTCGCCGCCCGCGCGAGCGGCGCGCCAAGCGGCGCCGCGTCGGCCAAGGCCGCGGCCATGGGCGGCACGGCGGCGATGAAGCGGCCGATATGCTGCTCGAGTCCCCGGCGCAGCGACGGCTCCTTGCGTGACGAAGTCACCTGCAGCCAGCCAATGCCGCGACTCACGGCCAGCCAACACCAGCCCTGCGGGGCCGCCTCGATCCGCGTGAATGAGTGGCCGGCGTGCCGGTAGTGGAAACGCTGGCAGACGGCAATCAGCTCAGGCCCCCTCAACATGGCACGTTGCGCACGTCGGCCGCGCGCATCGACCAGCACGCGGCAGAGCAGCTCACCATGCTCGGTCCGCACCCGCCAGAGGGACCCGTGGCGCTCGTAGCCCAGCGCACGCTCCTTACGAACGGTCATGCCGCTGGAAACGGCATCGATGAGCAGCGCAGCGTCGAGCTCGGCGCGGTGCACGACACATTCCCCGCCCCCGGGTAGCGGCTCGCCGGCCCAGGTGCCCGTACGCTCAGTCGGGCCGCGCAGTGTCGCCGCTGCGGCCACGAGACCGGCCTGCCGCAGCAATGACTGCGTCCGTTCGGACATCCCCTCCACGGCAGTATTGCGGGGTGCGCCGATCAGCACGCAATCGTGACCGAGCCGGCGCAATCCGCAGCCCGTCGCCACGGCAGCAGGCCCAGCCCCCAATATGGCGATGTCAGCTCTGGATTGCATCGGGATGATGCCGCTCCGGCCCAAGAAACGAGGCTCGCCGTACCAGGGTCTCGTACACCTGCCCGGCCGCAAGTCCAGCCGCCATGTGGGTCACGATATAACGGGAAAGATGTGCCGCTCCCATGCTCGCCCCGCGCGAGACTGTGCCCGACGGGTGTCGATGCACGGGGCAGGCGCCAAAGTCTGCCGCCGCGCTATCGAGAAACGCGATCTGCTCGCCGCTGCAGCGGGCATCGCCCGTCGCGCGGATCACCCCGGGGTAGGACGCCGGGTAGGTTATCGAGCCCCGCGCGGGCGCCGCGGCCACCAGGAGCACGCCGGCAGCCGTCGCTGCGGCAATCGCGGCCTGGAGAACCGCACGGTCATGCGGCAGTCCGAGACTGAAATGCAGCAGCTCGGCCCCCTCTGCCAGGCCCCAAGCGATCGCGGCGGCGAGCACGGCCGCGGTGCAGCGGGCGCGCTCATTCAGCACCTGAGCGATCAACAGCTCCACTGGCCGCGGCGCACTGGCAATGATGCCGGCCACGGCCGTCCCATGACCGACGGGATCTTCGATCGTTGGCAGCTCGAGGACCTGATCTGCCTCATCCACGAACCGTCTCGCCCGTATGGCGGGCGACGGCGGCGCTAACGGCCCGATCCCGCTGTCGAGGACCGCGACTCGCCAGGGGCGCTCAGGCATGGGCACACGCCAGCTGCCGCTCGATGATCCGGCCATCGCACAACTGCAGCACCCGGTCGGCCCGGGGCACGGCCTGCGGGGAATGGGTGATCACGATGCGCGCGCAGCGCTCGAAGGTCCGATCGATCAACTCGTGCATGCTGCGGACCGCGACCGCATCCAGGTTGCTGGTCGCCTCATCGAGCACCAGCGCAAACGGTGCTCCGAGCAGCGCGCGGGCCACGGCGATCCGCTGGCGCTGTCCGGTGGACAGTCCCGCCCCGCGCGCTCCGAGCTCGGTGGCGTATTCCTGCGGCAACGCCAGCACGAAGCGCTCGACGTCCGTGTGCCTCGCCGCCTCCAGCACCTGCTCGGACGGGACGTCGAAGTTGCCGTAGCGTAGATTCTCCATGATGGTGCCGCGAAAGAGCACCGGATCGGTCTCGAGTACCGGGATGCGCCGCCGGACGGAACGGATGTCATATTCGCGCAAATCCAGTCCGTCGAGCATGATCCGGCCCGCCCCGGGCTCGGCGAAGCCGCGCAGCAGGTCCACCAGGGTGGATTTACCGGCCCCGGAGTCGCCGAACAGCACCACTTTCGAGCCGGCCTCGATCTCCAGCGTGAGGTCCTCGAGCACGGCTCGAGCACCCTCCGGGTAACGGAAGCTCAGATGCTGTAGACAGATCGCACCGGCGCGCCCCGCCAGAGCCCGGACACCGTGAACGTGAGCGTGCATCGGCTCGGCATCTCTCAATTCCTGCACGCGCTTCAGACTCACCCCGGCGCGTTGGTAGGCTGTGTACAACCCCATCAGCGAGGCGGCCGAGCCCGTGCCGCGTGTAAGGTAGGCCGTGAAGGCAACGAGAGTGCCGACCGTCAGCGCGCCGTGGATCACTTCCCAGCCGCCGGCGATGAACACGATGGCGGTCGTCATATGGGACAGCAAGCTCGTGAACGCGCCGACGGCGTACCCGACGAGCTGCTGGCGGATCACCCGGTGCAGCAATCCCTGGTTGAGCTTCTCGAGACGTTCGCGCTCGAAATGCTCGGCGCCCGAGCTCTGCACCGCTTTGGCCGCCCCGAGGGTCTCGACCAGGAAATCCGTGATCGCGCCCCGCCATTCCCGGACCTCGCGCGTGCTGTCCGCGACCTGCCGGCGAGCGCGATGCCGGACCAGCAGATGCAACGGCAGCGTGCCGGCCGCAACCAGCGTCAGCGCCGGACTCATCGCTACCATGATGGCGGCCGAGAAGAGGAGCAGCAGCACGCCGTTGACCAGCGCCAGCATGGAGTCGGTGCTGAAGCGTTGGATCTCCGCGACATCGCCGTCGAGCCGGGCTACGAGATCCCCAACCGGTCGGACGCGAAAGAAACGGGGTGGAAGTGTCAGGATGTGAGAGTAGACGTCCTCGCGGATGGCGAAGAGGACCCTGCTGGACAGCCGAACGTAGAGCAGCCGGTTCAGCGCCCCGAGCGCAAAGCCGCAGGCCGCAAGCGCGACGACGGCCCCGCACAGCTCAACGAGGAGCTGGAAGTGCCTGCCGATGAGCCCACCGTCGATGATGAGCTTGGACAGGTACGGCTGCGCAGCCGCCAGCGCCGAGGTAAGGGCCGCGAGCGCCATCACCGCGAGGATCGCACCCCATTGACGACGTACGTAAGGCCATAGCCAGCGGAAGCTCATGGGTTGTCTCATCGACGTCTGGCCGGCGAGGCCCGCGTGCGCTTTCAGCGCTGTATGACGCGTGAGCTCACGAGCGCTTGATCACCGCATCCGGGAAGCTTGATGTCGGCCTTCTCCCGCAGTGAGCGGGCGTCATAGATGGCGATGTCGCACATATTTCCTCCCAGGTACAGCTCCCGGCCATCCGAGGACACATTGACCATATAATAAGAGTGCGCCACCGGCACCTGCCCGACGATGGACCAGTGCTCGAGATCGATCTTGAACAGCGCGCCGAATACGCCGAACGCCCAGTGCCGGTCCGGACTGATGCTCGTCGAGAAGATGTTCGGGGCTGTTCGACTGATGTCGTGATACTCCAGCTTGCCCGTATGCAGATCCAGGGTCATCAAGGAGGTCGCCCGCACCCCGTCCGCCGGCAGCCCTGGACCGGTCAGGGTCGAATAGAGGGGAAGAGCGTAGATTCCAGTCGGCTCACTCGCCGGCGAGTTGATGCTCACATCCGTGGTGGAGTGATTGGGTCGTCCCCAGTCCAGCAGGCCGCGCTGATCGAGCAGGCGTCCCGTTTTCAGGTCGAAGTGGTCGACCTCGGGCCAAACCGCATAGAAGCTGCGGCCGTCCTTGCTCGCCAGAACCGCCTGAACCCGCCGCGGCGCGGGAAACTTTCGCTGCGGCAGCGCATAGAGTCCGCCCGCGGTGCTGAATATGGCGAATTGCGGCGGCTCGACCTTGTAGGCGTCAATGCCGAACCGAGTCGGCAACTCGTAAACGATCAGCTCCTTGCCATCCGGGGTGACGTCGAAAGCCATGCTTTGCACGCGCTCACCCGGCGTGCTCAGGTTGGCCCGGAAGACCTCCTTGCCGGTTCGCAGATCGATGCCGGCGATGCTCGTTGCTCTGTCGACGAGTACGTAGGCGACGTTCCCGTCCGGCGACGGCACGATCGTGCCGGCATAGTTGTGCGCGTCGGGTATCGTGAAATCCGACACGACCTTCGCGGTGCGCGGATCGAGTACGAAAAGATGACCCGGCTTGGCGGCAGTGATGATGAAATCATGCGTCGCGCGCTGCGGTGCGGCGGTACCGGTACCGCAGCCCGCCAGCAGGCCGGCGAGCACCGCCGGCAACAGGAGTTTCACGCTCATTTCAGCTCTCGGCGGTCGTCGCCTCATTTCTTTGGAAACACCGCATCGCCGCTCGGCCCTACCGGGTCGAGCTCCCGCCAGTCGTGCTGCGCGGAGGGCTTGTTCTCAGTCCATGAGGGGTAGGTGATGGCGTCGGGCACCTGCGCTGGCCACCAACACGGGTCGGAGCACCCGTAGAGGTCCGCCTCCATCGGATGGCAGAGAGAAGCGAGCCCGCCAAACGGATCGACCTCCCAGCCCGGATCGAACGTGGTGGCACACCCGGCGACGGTTTCCATGGCGCTGACCTCCTCGACGTGACCCGATTCGGCCGCCTCGAGCAGTAGCTCGGCCTTCTGATTGATGGATTTGAGTCCGCTCACGCGGCCCTCCTCGGCTCAAGATGAGTCCTGAAGAAATCCGGGTTGCGGGTACTGATCTCGGCGTACACGCGGATGCCGAAGTCGACCCAGCGCCGCAGCAGGTTGCAGTAGTGATAGGTGCGGTGGTGCGGATCGCCGTAGCGCACCCAGGATTCGTGATAGCAACCGCCCGCGCACAGGTTGCGGATGCGGCAGGTCTCGCAATGCGTGCCGCTGCGATCGGCGGCGCGGTCGAGAAACGCTCCGAGCCGTTCCGTGGCGATGCCGTGCTCGGTGTCTCCGAAGGTCGGCAGCTCGGAACCGGTGAACCGGTGGCAGAGATTGAGCCCGCCTTGATGATCGACGGCGAGCAACCCAACTCCGGCGCCGCACGGTAGCGCCTTGCGCCTTCCTTCGTGCAAGTCGGTCATGAGTTGATGCATGTTGGAAAAGCCATTGTTCCGGCCAGCCAACGCCGCCGCCAGATACTGATTGCCGAGGCGCTCGAACCCCTCATACACTTCTGCCAGCTCCGCCTCGGAGAGCGCATGGCCGGCTTTCTCCCCCGCGGTGACGGGCGCGTAGCCGACCTCGTGGAACCCGAGGCCGTCCCGCAGATGCTCGTGGATGGCCTCGACCTCGGTGGTGCCGGCGGTCAGGGTCACTCGTGCGCCGATCGGCTTTGAGCGGTACCGCGCGAGCAGCATGCGCGCTTTGCGCGCCACCACGTCATATGTACCGCGCCCGCCGACGGTGCGACGGTTGCGGTCGTGCACGACCTGGGGCCCATCCATACTGATCGAGAGCCCGAAACGGTGCGCGTCGAAGTAGCCGATGAGTTCCTCGGTGAGCAGTGTGGCATTGGTCGTGAGCGAGAAGTCCACCTTCTTGCCGAGCTCCTGCGCGCGTCCCTTGGCGTAATCCACCACCTGGCGGATCAGCGGCATGTTGGTGAGAGGCTCCCCGCCGAAGAATACGATGCTCACCGCAGGGCGCGAGTCTGCCTGTGACAGCAGCAGATCCACGCTGCGGGCCGCGACGTCCATTCCCATGCGCTTGCCCTGCGAGGGAACGGCGAGGTCCTCCTTGTAGCAATAGCGGCAGGCCAGATTGCATCCGGTGTTGACGTTGAGAACGATGGTGCTCAGTGGAAACGCTTCGACGTGGATGCCCGCGGGATTGATCGGCCGGCTTGCACCTTCGGGTCGGAGAATTTGCAGCTGGATGAGCTTGTCGATGCATTCACCGACCGTCTCGCCTGCGAAACCGTCCGCGAGTCTCCCCCGGATCTGCTCGGCATCCAGACCGGCCTCGGCCTGCACGAGGCTCAGCACTGCGAGACCGACCTCGTCGAGCTCGAACAGCGCCGTCGTCGGCACATGCAGCAACATCGTGCGCCCGGCGAGCGGAACGAGATGGGCGTTGGTGGCATCGAAGATCATGGGGGCCGCTCCGTCAGTAGATTGCGGGGGTGACCCAGCGCTGTATGGTCACCACCAGGTGCGCTTTGCCCGCGACGGTACCCTGGCCTGCCTTTGGAGTCGCAGTCACAAACAGATCGCCGGTGTTATTATCGGAGAATTCACGTTCGGGATCCGGCCCGCCTCCGGCCGGCCGGAACAGCCCATCCTGATCGAGGGTGCCGGCGAACCGGACATCGCCCCGTTTGGCGGCGGCGGCATCGAACGGCGCCACGCTCCAGGTGACCGGCATCGCGCCGAGACGCACCGGCGTGACTTTTCCGTTTGCGCCAGTCAGATCCATGTAGCCAATGGCGCGGAATTGCGCCTCCACAGGCGCGAGCGCGCCGCCGCCCACGCGGGCAATCGCCAGGACCGGCTCGACCTCCAGGCGATCCACGTGCCGGTAAACGGCCAGCAGTTCGCTTCTCGACGCTCCGCCGATATGCACCGTGCGGTATCCGGGCGCGGCTTGGGGCTCGACGCTCACCGCGAGTATCAATCCGTATGGCTTGCGTGCCACGACTCTCGATCGGGTTCCGGTCCCCAGGTCAACAGTCCCGCGCAGCGCTCTGCCGATCACGATCACTCGTTGCGTCGTGCCCGCCTTCAGCGCGCTCGGGATGACCGCCAGGACGCTCGCCGTCCCGGTCGAGCGGTTCGCGGCCCAGTCGCCTCCGATCTCGGAGTGATCGCTCAGGAACCACCGGCCGTCGATCTGTGTGCCGTCCGCGGAGGCGAAGTACACCTCGTGCAGCGATTTCGCGCCCAGCGTGCCGGTGCCGCGCCACTCAAAGCCCGTATACAGGATGGCGTCAGATGAGCCGTTGAATGGAGCACCATCCGCATACTGAAGTTGATAACGAGTGCGATAGCGATCCGGCGCAGTTCGTGTGATGTGCGCCACGCCGTAATACGCTCCGCGCCCCGGCATCTCGCCATGGACGATCCACTGCCCGGCGAGGCTCGCGTGCGGGCGGTCTTTCCACTCCTGCCACGCGGGGGTCTGCAGCGGAAAGAGGTGGGCGAGCTTGGCGGGCAACTGCGTGGTGGCTATCCCAAACCAGTCGAGGTCGCGGCTGCCGTCCTCATACTCCAGGTAGGGCCATTCCCCGACATGAAAGTCGGCGAGCTTCTCCCATTCGGCTGCGGTGCGCCGCTGCAGCGCGACACGCGCCAGGCTATGGCACCGGCCGCACATCGCATTCAGGTCACCGGGCAGCTTCAGGTCCGGCACGTTGGGGCGACGCTCCAGGGCGTAACGCCCGGCATGGACTTCGGAGGGTGCGAGGCCCTGTGCGTCACTCAGGTACTGGATGATCGCACCTTCGGCCTCTGACGTGAGCTGAACTCCGTGCACCTGCCGCATCCGGAAGATCGTCATCGCCCACCCTTCGGGAGTCTTGCGTTCCTGGCTGATCCGATCGAAGGAGCCGGGGGAAACCTCGCGGTGGCACTCGCCGCAGTGCGTGCGCAGTGCAACCAGTCCCACCGGCGATTGACCGGCGGGCGCCGCATGCGCGAAGCCGGGCGCACTGCATGCAAGAACGGCCGCTATCACGCAGCGCGAGATCGCGGAAGAGACTTTCCAAGACATGCGCCTGCCCCAATGAAAGAACTCGCGCCGCCACCCGGCCAGCTCATGGATGGGCTCGGCCGCCTTCAACTCCTGCCCCGCACCGGATCGCGCTCTGGTTGTAGCACGCCGCCAGTTGCCCGCGCAACCGGCAGGAATCTGCGAGCCGATGCCACGTTACGCGACGCGGCGCAGCACGGTTCGCAAGGCCTCGACCATGTCGCGAATCTCCGCCTCCGTGGAGATGAAGGGCGGCGCAACCGCGATCGTGTCGCCAGTGAAGCGCAACAGCAGCCCCGCCTCTACTCCCCGCTCAAACACCTCACGCGCTCTCGCCCCGGGTTGTCCCG
>DASYGA010000069.1:0-4132 GCA_036000265.1 Steroidobacteraceae bacterium
GCAACAGGAACGGGCTCAGGTGCTTGCCGTGGCTGCCATAGCTGAAGATCGAGCGGACCGGGAAGCCATCGCCGACCCAATGACCTTCCGGGGCGCTATAGGTGCCGAGAATTTTCCTCATGGTGATCTCCGAAAAGTGGGCTCAATGATCTTCATCGATGGAAGCACCTTAGACCCAGAACGTTGGCGGGGGTAGCCGGCGGGATTTATCCTCTTCGTTCTGCCAATGGAACGATGGTACACCGATGTACGATCTCAACGACCTGTACTACTTCGCTCTGGTGGTCGAGCACGGCGGCTTTGCGCCGGCCAGCCGGGCCTTGCACATTCCCAAGTCCAAGCTCAGCCGGCGCGTCGCGCTGCTGGAAGCACAGCTCGGGGTGCGCCTGCTGCAGCGCTCATCGCGCCACTTTTCCGTCACCGATCTCGGCGACGAGTTCTACCGGCATTGCCGCGCAATGCTGGTCGAAGCGGACGCCGCACACGAGGCGATCGAGCTGCGCCGGGCCGAGCCTCGAGGGCTGGTGCGCATCACCTGCCCGGTCGCCCTGGTACACGCCCGGGTGGGCGCGATCCTCGCGGATTTCATGGTGGACTGTCCGAAAGTCAGTGTGCTGCTGGAGAGTACGAACCGTCGCGTCGATGTGATTGGTGAGGGAGTGGACGTGGCAATCCGGGCGCGTCCGCCGCCGCTCGAGGACAGCGGCCTTGCCCTGCGGGTGCTCTCCGAGCGGAGCTGGAAAATGCTGGCCAGTCCGTCGCTGATCGCGGCGCTCGGCGCGCCAGCCGTGCCGGCCGACCTGCACCGCTTCCCGACCCTCGACATGAATCCCTCATCCGGGGTCCACACGTGGGAACTGGACGGCCCCTCGCACGCGCACAGCTCCGTCCGTCATGAGCCGCGACTGGTCACCGACGACATGATCGCGCTGCGGGCGGCGGCGGTGCGCGGGGTGGGCATCACGCCACTACCGACCATGATCGTGAGCGCAGAGCTCAAGGCCGGCACGCTGGTCCAGCTCCTGCCGGATTGGTCGCCGAAGAGCGGGCTCGTGCATGCCGTGTTCCCGTCTCGCCGTGGCTTACTGCCGTCCGTGCGGGCGCTCATCGACTATCTGGCCACGCGCCTCGCGACACGGGACGAATGAGCGCAGGTGCCTGCTGCGTCGAGCCTGACGAAAAACGGGGGATAATTAAAAACAAGCATGACTGTTTTTGATATGCTGAGCGGGGTGAATCCACCGCTTCGGAGTACGTCCATGTCCGACACCCTCCTCACGCGCATCCCGCGGCAGCAGCTCGACCCGCGCTGGCGTCAAGCATGGGACACACTGAATGGACTCACGGGGTCTGCGACCTTCGTGGAAGTCTTCGCTCAGGCGCCGGAGGTACTCGATTTCGTGCTCGACAAGTTCTACAACCGCCTTTTCTTCGGCGGCTCGGTCGCACAGCGGTACAAGCAGCTGGCGCGCCTGAAGCTGTCGCTCGCTCATGGCTGTCAGACCTGCAACCGGCAGAACGTGCCGGGCGCGCTTGCGGCGGGCTTCACCCGCGCGCAAATCGACGCTTTGATCGCGGGCGAGGATACGTCGTTCACGGCTGCCGAGCGCGCCGTCATCGATTACGCCGCGGAGGTCTCACTGACCAACATGGAGGGGCGTCTGTCGCCGGCGCTGTATGCGCGGCTGCGCAGCCATTTCGCCGACCCCGAGATCCTCGAGCTCGGCGCCGTGATGGCCGTGGTCTGCGGCATGGCAAAGCTCTCCTTCGTCCTCGATCTGGTCGACCGGGAGGATTACTGCCCGTTCACCACGCCAGCTGCATCCGCAGCCGTCTGATCGGCCACCGGCGGGGCCTGCTTGCCTGCACGCGATGAAGATCGCGTCGCAATTCGTGCTCATGCGGGGGGATCCGTGTCGACGTTGACGCAAGCTTCGACGGCAGCGGCGATCGCCAACATGCGGCGATCACCGCCATGGCTGCCCATGAGCATCAGACCGACGGGCGCCGTGCCGCGCTCGTGGCAGGGTATCGAGACGGCGCAGCGGTCCAGAAAGTTTGCTACTGAGGTATTGCGCAGCGCCAGCTGGTTGGTCCGCAAGTAGGCTTCGTCCGATTCCAGATCCTGCAGCAGTGGCGCAATGATCGGAGCCGTCGGCAAGAGAAGCGCATCGAATTCCGCCAGCGATCTGTCGACCCGACGCTGCAGATCGGCCCGCGCGCGTATCAGATCGAGATAGTCCACCGCGCTCTGCTCCCGGCCGCGCTGCAGGCGGATCAACACCCGAGGATCGTATAGCGCTCCCTGGGACTCGAGGCGCTCGCGATGCAACGCGAAAGCCTCCGGGCCGGAAAAGCCGCCGTGACGATTGATCCGCGGCAGCTCATCGAGCTCCGCCAGCGGTATCTCGTTGACCTCCGCCCCGGCGCTGCTCACCTCGCGGACCGCCCGCTCGAAGCTGCTCGCCACCTGCGTGTCGAGCGAGTCGAGAGCATAGTGCGTCGGGACCGCAAATCGCCGGCCGCGCAACGCCAGCACATCGAGCCCGGCGCTCGGCTCCGCCGCCAGCACTGCATCGAGCACGGCGCAGCAGGCGACACTCGCGGCCAGCGGCCCCACGGAGTCCAGAGTCCGGGACAGAGGAAACACCCCGGTCAGAGGAATCCTGCGAGCCGTGGGCTTGAATCCCACGATGCCGCAAAACGCCGCGGGTATCCTGCACGAGCCGCCGGTATCGGTGCCTAACGCTCCATACGACATCTGCTCCACGATCGAAACCGCAGCCCCCGATGATGAGCCCCCCGGTGCTCGTCTGCGCAGCCTCTCGAAAGGACTGAGCGGCGTGCCGTAGTGCGGGTTCAGTCCCAGCCCCGAATAGGCGAACTCCGTCATGTTCGTGCGCCCGATGGGAATGAAGCCTGCCGCGCGCAAGCGCGCCACGGCGGTGCAGTCCGTGCTGGCCGGCGGCTGCCCGCGCAATACTTTGGAGCCTGCCGTGGTGACCTCGCCCGCCATGTCAAACAGATCTTTGATCGATACGGGAATACCCGCCCAGGGGCTGAGTGTCACTCCGTGGGCGTGCAATCGATCGTGATATTCCGCCGCGGCGCGCGCCGCCTCGGCATGCACCTGCAGAAAAGTGCGCGGCCCCTCGCCTTTGGGGTCGGCAATCCGGGCCAGACATTCCTCGACCAGCTGGCGACTCGTGGTCGTACCGGCTGCAAGAGAGCGGGCGAGCTCAGCGAGAGTCTTCATTGAGCACTCTCAGGATGCGGTCTGCGCCTCCTCGATGCCGGCCAGCGGGTCGAAACCGCTCGATGCCAGCGACCGCACGCGATCTGCGCATGCCTGTGCGGCGGCTGCGCTCCGCCCCGCCTTCAGGGCCAGGCGCAGAATGACGAGGCTGAAGGCCGCAAGAATCCCCATTCCGGTGAAAAAACCGAATTTCCCCTGGCCACCCATCGTTCCTGCCGGACCGAGATAGCTCACTGCCCATAGACCCGCCAGATAGGGCGCGATCCACCAGGCCTGCTCCCACTGCAGCTCCCGTGCCGGCCGGCGGCCCACGAGGAAATACCACGAGAGATACACGACTGCGTAGGCGAGCACCGCGCCTAACATCCACCTGACCACCTCATACCCGGTCCAGTAGATGATCCAGTTGGACGTGATGAACGTTACTGGTGCGAGCAATCCTGCCGCGCGCAGGCGAAATGGGCGCGAAGCATGCGGCAGAGTCGCGCGCAGGTGGAGCAGGGTCACGGGCGCCATGGCGTATGCCAGGACCATGATGAGGGAATCGGCGGATACGAGCTTCTGCCATGAGGGGAACGGGAAGAAGAAGACGACGCCAACGGCATAGGTGACGACAAGCCCGACCCACGGCACCCCGTGGCGGTTCAGGCGTACGACCTGCTCCGGGGCACTGCCCATCTCGCCGGCAGCCATGATGATGCGCGGACTGGCCGTGACATAGATGAACGCCGTCCCAAGAGGCGAGACGAAGGCGTCGGCGTACAACACGACGGCCCACCAGAACGCACCCACACCGATGGCGATCGCGGCCAGCGGCCCGAACATGCCGGTGAAGCGCAGGTGCTGCCAGCCGCCGCTGATGTCGCGCGGATCGAG
>DASYGA010000082.1:0-4293 GCA_036000265.1 Steroidobacteraceae bacterium
AGAAAGCAAGGTGAGACCCGATCCGGGTTTATCGCCCGCGCAGCCGTGGACGCAATGCGCAAGCCGGCATGAGTCGCTGCGGAATGCGAGAGTCGCCGACCGGCTAAACGGGGACGATCGTGGCGGTGCCCAAGGGACTCAATAGCCGCCGTTCGTGAAAGTCGCGATCGCTGCACCCTGCTGCGCGAGACCGAAGGTCAACCGAGTTGCTGGCCGACCATCCGACCGATGTCAGCGAAAACCCTCGCCAGCCTGGGGGCAGTGGGTAAACCGCCCTGGGTATAGGCGCAGATCAAGACGGGAGCGTCTGGCTTAGGCCACGCCACCGCGATGTCACCGGCCGCGTCTTTGCCGTTGTTGCCCGTCTTGTCCGCGATCCTCCAAGTCTTGGGAATACCCGCACGCAGCCGTTCCTCCCCCGTCTTGCAGTCCAGCATCCAGCCGGTGAGGCGTTCGCGCGAACTCGCCGACAGAGCTTTTCCTAGGAGAAGGCGGCGCAGGTTGGCCGCCATGGCGGCGGGCGTGGTCGTGTCATGCGGGTCGCCCGGAGGCGAGCGGTTCAGAATCGGCTCGTTGTGGTCCAGACGCGTGACCGCATCGCCGATCGAGCGCCAGAAGGCGGTCAGCGCGGAGGGACCGCCGACCCTCGCTAGTAACAGATTTGCGCAAGTGTTGTCGCTGTACTCTACCGCCGCTTCGCACATGTCGGCCACCGACATTACACCCTTGGCCAGGTTCTTCTTGGCCACAGGCGCGTACCAGTTGGGCACGTCCTCCGGCCTATAGGAAATCATTTGTGCCAGCTGGTCCTGGCCATGATCGACACGCGCCAGGATCATAGCGGCAAGCGAGGCCTTGAACGTGCTGCACATAACGAAGCGCTCGTTCGCGCGCCAAGAGATCCTGAGACCCGTCGTCAGATTTTCGGCATAGAGCCCAATTCGTCCACCGGTATCACGCTCATAAGCCACTAATGCGTCCGGCGCCACGCGGGCGAGGGCTGGCCACGCGACCAGTGCCGGTATTGCGGAAAAAATCGTGCGACGATTCAACATCATAGGAAAGTTCTTCGTGGTGACCCGCGGAAGCGAATTATTTCAACGATGAGGCATCCTGGCCAACAGCATGGTGGGCGCCGTAATACTCGCCCACACATCCGTGACAATTGCCTCAGACTCGATCGCTTCGCGAACATCTGCCGCTATCCTGTGCACTGTACCGGCGGCGATTCATTGTCGAGCCATAGTTCCGGGAGTCTACAGCTCACTGAGCGTTCCGCAAATCGGCTCCGGGCCGACCATCTGCAACCGGCCGGGAGCCTGCTCGTTCTTTCCGGTTCCAGCACCCGAATGATGAACGACATGTTCCTCAATCGCTCCGCTCCGCTTTATGGGCGAGCACGGAAGCTCCTGCACATCGAGCCGATGAGCTATGCCGCCTTCTGCGGAGCGTGCCGCCTGAATCCCGCTGACCCGGAGTGCTTCTCTCGCTTCTCCATCGTCGGCGGTATCCCGAAGTACTGGGAGTTCGTCGCCCCAGAGGAAACCGTCGTGGACCTGGCAGAGGCGCTCTTCTTCGGCTTCGCCCCCTACCTCGACCAGGAGCCAGTCCGGATCCTACGTGACGAGGGAATCTCCGGGCTGAACGCGCTCTCGCTCCTCGAGGCCGTCGGTCGCGGAGCAGAGAAGCCATCCGAAATGGCTGCGCGCCTCGCCACGGCTCAAACCAACCTTTCCCGCCTGCTCCAGCAGCTTCTCGACGCCTCCATTCTCGAGCGGATCCTTCCATTCGGTGAGAGCGTCCGCTCGACCAAGCGCATCCTGTATCGAATACGGGACCCGGCGTTGCGATTCTGGTTCCGAGTCTTTTCACCCCACCGGAGCCGATGGAATACATACGCGATCGAAGAGAAGCGCAGACTGATCCACGAGCATGCCTCGACGGTTTTCGAAGACTATTGCCGCGGCCTATATCCCGATACTGCTCGCTACTGGGAAGGCGACCTGGAATTCGACATGGTGCGTGCCGACCCACGCCCTAGCGAAGCTCACCACATGATCGTGTCCGAAGTGAAGTGGAAGCGGCTGAGCGCCGCCGACCGCAGCAGGATTGTCAAGCAGCTCGAGGAGAAGTGGCGCCGATCCAGCATCTCCAAAAGATTTGCGAACGTCACATTCGAGGTGCTCGACGCGGGAATACTTGCAGATCTCCGTCCCGAACATTCTCCGCGCCCTCGCGTCCAGCGCCGGCGTCGCATCTCATCGTGATGAGCCAAAAGGGCGCCGACTACCGAGTTAGATCCAACCGAGGAGATTGCTGGAAATTCCGAAGGTAATAATGGTGGGCCGTGTAGGGATCGAACCTACGACCAAGAGATTATGAGTCGTAGGGGGTGCTCCCTGCGGCTCAAGCGCGCGCTATCGGGCACCTGGCAAGTAGTAGACATATCGCGGAGCCGCGGCGAGCGCCGAGAAGGGTGCTGACGAGTATCGACGAGTACCTCACTGCACTGAATTTGCACTGAGCCGTCAGCGCTCGGTGGTCGCGTTGAGCAGGCTCCGCACCCGCGCAAATAGCTCCTCAGCGCCGTAATCGTCCTCGTAGGCCCGCTCCGCGCGGTCTAAAGCCGTGGGTCGCGTCAAACAACGCCGCCCGCAAGCAGAGCGCGGGCGAGCATATCGGGAAAGCCCAAATGCCCCGGCCTTTCACCGATGGCGGACATGGGTGTATGCGAAAGTCGCACCGCGATCGCTGCCAGATCATCACCGCGGGTCAGATGATGGCTCGCCTGAAAGGCGAAATCGTTCATTGAGCCGAGCACGCGCCGATTCGTCGCCCGACCGAAGCTGACCGGCTGCATGGCAGCGAGCTCGCGGCTGATGCACGCCTGCGGAACGTCGAGCCGCTCGAGCAGGCTCCGCAGCGCCGCGTGGAGATTGGGTACCAGCCTCGTGCGCAGTTCGCGCGCCGGGAGCAGCATCGTGAGCAGACAGCGCTCACTTGTCGCGATGGCGAATTCGGGGCGTCCAAATCGCACGAGATGAACGTACCAGTCCCCGAGGGCACCAGTCGATGCGGGGGCTTCCGGGAGCCGTTCTGGCAAGTGGAGCCGAGCCCGAACGCATTGCGTACAGCGCAGTGTCAACACAGCACGGCGCGCCCCCACGCTACGGAACGCCAGACGCAGACCAGCAGCATGGCGCGTAGTGAGACGTCTTTAGATCTCCGCGAGACGCCGTACTGTATCGGGATAGCGCTGCACGAGGCGAATGAGCAGTGCCGCTTGTGCATTTGGCTTGGCCCGGCCCTGCTCCCAGTTCTCCAGCGTGCGTACGTTGGTGCGCAGGTATCGTGCAAAGAGGCTGCGGGAGAGCTTCATGTTCTCCCGAACTTTCGTGAGTTCGCCGGCGCTGATTTCCGGCACGGGCTTCGATTTCACAGCATGCGTCCGAAGCGTTCGTTTACCGGCACGCTGATCCGCCAGAGCGTCAAGCCCTTCCATCAGCTCATCGAACAGGTTGCGCTTCTTTCTCATGTCTTGCGCCTCGCTTTCAGCTCGTCTTTGATGCGCTCCTTCAACGCCTCCCGTTGCTTGGGCGTCAAATCCGCCATCTCGTCTTTGTCGTACAGTGTGAACAGCCAGAACTCCGGGCCACCCGTCCAGTAGTAATAGATCACCCGCAGACCGCCGCGCTTCCCCTTGGAACGGCGCGCGTCGCTGAATCGCACCTTACGCAAGCCGCCCGTACCCGGGATCACCTCGCCCGCCTCCGGGTTCGCCATCAAGGCTTCCTGAAGGCGGCCGAAGCCACCGTCATCCAGGTAGCTCTCTCGGCTTCGCTCGAAAGCCGGCAATTCGACGAAGACCGCCTGCATGACGGTGAGTATTATACGCAAGTTGCGTATAGTCGCAAGCTGCAGTGCGGAGCGGAGATCCTGGCTTCTTCAGCGGGGCCCACCACGATTGTTCCCGATGTCCGTCGGACCGCGCAGCCGGCGCCCCGCCCTGCGCCCGGCGCGCGGCTTGGCACGGCCGCTGAGGCCAAGGAACCAAGCCAGGAAGGACGGTTCGAAGACCGCGGCCGATAATCCGTTCACCGTGCGGCGTCGGAGCGCCCATGTGACACGACTGACGCTGAGCAAATGCGGGTGACGTGCAACGAGCTGGGCTTTGGTGACGAGCTCCGTTGTGGGCGGAAGGGAGGGCTGCCGAGCGAGCATGGGCATGGGTAGCTCCGCTTGAATAGGCGGCGGTCCGAATATCTTTGGGTTGCTTCGTCGGCTCATCGAGTC
>DASYGA010000127.1:0-20606 GCA_036000265.1 Steroidobacteraceae bacterium
GCGGAGCTCTCCGGCGGCATGGCGCGGCGCGTGGCGCTGGCGCGCGCCATCGTGATGGATCCGGAAGTGCTGCTCTACGATGAGCCCTTCGTCGGCCTCGATCCCATCTCGCTTGGTGTGATCCTGCGCCTCGTCAAGCAGATGAACCAGGCGCTCGGCATCACGAGCATCGTCGTCTCCCACGATGTGCAGGAGCTCGCCACCATTGCCGACCAGAGCTATCTTCTTTCCGGGGGCTGTGTGGTGGCTTCCGGCACGCCGCAGGAGCTGGCACACAGCGACTCCGAGACCGTGCACCAGTTCATGACCGGCAGCGCCGAAGGGCCGGTGCGCTTCCACTATCCGGCACCGGATTACGCCAGTCAGCTTCTTGGAGCCGATAAAGGATGAGTACCGCAGCCCGGCACGGCACGCTTTTCGACGGGGTGCGCAGGTTCGGCGTCACCAGCCTGTTCTTTGTGCGGCTGCTGGCCGCCTGCGTGCCGGCGCTGGCGCGGCCGCGGCTCATCGTGGCCCAGATCTTCAATGCCGGCGGCCGCTCGCTCATCATCATCATGCTCTCGGGCCTGTTCACGGGGATGGTGATCGGCCTCCTCGGACAGGACGTGCTGCAGCGCTTCGGCGCGGAGACGGCGCTGGGTACGCTCGCGGCACTCGGCCTTCTGAAGGAGCTCGGACCGGTACTCACATCACTGCTCTTCGCCGGTCGGGCGGGCACTGCGCTGACTTCGGAGATCGGCCTGATGCGGGCGACGGATCAGCTCACCGCGATGGAGGTGATGGCGGTGGATCCGATGAGCTATGTCGCCGCGCCGCGCTTCCTCGGCGGGCTCATCGCCATGCCGTTGCTCGCTGCGATCTTCAGCGTCATCGGTCTTTACGGCGCGCAGCTCGTCGGCGTACAGCTCTTAGGGATAGATCGCGGCGTCTACTGGTCACAGATGCAAAGCTCGGTCGGACTGCACGACGTGACCGAGGGAATCGTCAAGAGCCTGGTGTTCGGCGCGGTCGTGAGTCTCATCGCCGTGAACGAGGGCTATCACGCCGAGCCGACGGCGGAGGGGGTCGGGCTGGCGACGACGCGCACCGTGGTGGCTTCGTCCGTCCTGACGCTGCTCTTTGACTATATGCTGACCGCCGTTTTCCTGTAAGAGGATCGCCACCGCCATGCGCGCAACTCGCTCCCTCGAGATCGGCACGGGCCTGTTCGTGATTCTGGGCCTCGCCGCGCTCTTTTTTCTCACCACCCAGCTGCCCTCCGGCGGGATCAAGCTGAGCTTCGGCACGACGCCCGGCTATGATGTGACCGCCGAATTCGACAACATCGGGGACCTCAAGGTCGGCGCGCCCGTTAGGATGGCGGGAGTGAGAATCGGCGATGTGACCGGCATCGGTCTGGACAACCAGAGCTACCGCGCGGACGTGCACCTGCACATTTATCCGCAGTTCAGCGAGATTCCGCAAGATAGCTACGCCAGCATCGAGACCGAAGGGCTGCTCGGCGGACAGTACGTCGGCATCAGCCCGGGCGGCCTCACCACGTATCTGAAGAACGGCAGCCAGATCCTGCAGACCCAGTCCGCCATCGTGCTCGAGAGCCTCATCAACAAGTTCTTCGCCAATTTCTCCAGCGGCAGCAGCAGCAACGGCGGCGCGACCGGCAACAGCGGCAACGGCAAGACCCCGAATCAGGGCCAGAAGCCCCAGGAGCCCCATCCATGAGAGCCTTACGTTCATTGATTGCCGCGGCAGGCCTGGTCGCCGCGGGATGGCTGATTGCAGTGCCCGTACCGGCCGCGGCAGCGCCCGCAGCCGCCGCCCAGAGCGCTGCCGCGGAGTCTCCGGCCCAGGTGATCCAGACCGCCGCCGACGGCTTGCTGAAGGCGCTCGACGCCAACCGCCAGGCCTACCGCAACGATCCGGCCAAGGTGCAGGCGCTGGTCGACAAGTACATCCTGCCGCATGTCGACACGCAGTTCGCGGCCGAGCTCGTCCTCGGGAAGTACTGGAGAACGGCCACTCCCCAGCAGCGACAGCGCTTCGTCAACGCCTTCTATCACTCGATGCTGAACAACTATGGCGCCGCCATCGTGGAGTTCACGGCGAACACCCTCAAGGTGTTCCCCAGCCGCGTGAAGCCCGGCGACCAGAATGCCACCGTACGTACCGAGATGTCGCGCAGCAACGGCGGCCCGATTTCCGTCAACTACTACATGCACATGACGCCTGAGGGCTGGAAGGCCTGGGATGTGGTCATCCAGGGTGTCAGCTACGTCATGAGCTATCGGCAGGACTTCGGCTCGCAGATCGCGCAGCAGGGCATCGATGCGGTGATCAACCGCCTGGAGCGGGGCGAGAAGCCGGCCGCAGTCGGCAAGACGACCGGCAGCGGCTCGTGAGCGGAACGGCGGCCGGCGTTGCGGGCGGCGGCGGCCCGGTGCCTGCGTCGTTCGAAATCGTGGTCACGTCGCCCGGCAAGTTTGCCGCGCGCGGAGTCCTGACCTTTGGCAATGCCCGGGCCGCGCGCAGCGAAGGTCTGCATGCGCTGCGCACCTCGAGCGCGCGCGACCTGGAGGTGGACTGCGGCGGGATCACCCACTCCGACAGCGCCGGACTCGCCGTGCTGCTCGACTGGATGGCGCTCATGAAGCGGGAAGGGCGGCCGCTCTGCTTCGCCAACCTGCCGTCCGGCCTGCTCGCCGTCGCGCGGATCAGCGGCGTCGAGGAGATGCTGCAGAAGGGCGTCTAGGTTTACTGCGGCGGCGCTTCGCCGGAGTCCTGCTGCAACTGCTTCAATTCATCTTCCGCGCCGTTCTGCGCCTGCGGACCCTTCACCATGAAGTCGCGCGCCTGCAGGAAAGCGTTGCGCTCGAAGGCATAGGGATCGAAAGTCTGCTTCGCCATGTCGGTCAGCGGCAGAAGGTCGGCCCGATTCCTCACCTCATAGATGAGTAAGGTGCCGTAGTCCCAGTATGGGTTCTGGATGTAAGCCCAAGGCTCCGCGTACGAGTCCGGCACGCGACCGAGGCCGTCTCTGACATCGGAGGGTCCGAGGAAAGGCAGAACCAGGAACGGCCCGGACGGGATTCCCCATTTGCCAAAGGTCTGTCCGAAGTCGCGGTCCTCGTATGCCAGCCCCATGCGCGTTGCCGGATCGAGCAGACCGCCGATACCGATCGTACTGTTGACCACAAACCGCCCGGTATCGCGCGCGAACGGCTTGAACTGCCCCTGCAGCAGTGCATTCACGATGACATCGGGATAGGTCACATTGTTGAAGAAGTTTCCGATCCCGGTGCGGACCGTCTGCGGCAGGGCGCGCAGGTACGTCCTGGACACGGGCTGCGCAATGGCGCGATCAAAGGCGTCGTTGAACTTATAGACCCCGCGGTTGACCCGCTGCCAGGGGTCGCGCGGGTTGCGTTCCGACGGGGGCACCGTGGCGCAGCCGACCAGGGCCAGGGTCAAAAGCGATGCGATGGCGATCCGGAGGATCGCCGGGCGGATTCTTGTTGGCATGAGAGGTCCGAGCAGGGTCCCAGCCGGCATTGTAGCAGCCGCGCACCCCCGTGGCCTCACTCGCTCTGGTGCTGCTGCTGGTGCGCGCTCGCGAGGTATTCACGCACTTCCCGCAGGCGGGCACTGATGCGCTGGCGCTGCACGTTGCTCAGATGCGGAGTACGCAGCGCGAGTTGGTACTGCTGGGCGGCCAGAGGCAGATTGCCGTCGGCGATCTGGTATTCGCCCATGTAGTAATAAGCGTCGCCGAGATCGCCTGCGGCGCCGGCGGCACGCGCGGTCAGCTCGATCTGGTCCGGTGTCGGCTCGATGTTGTTGAAAAGATCGAGCAGTACATCGTGCGCCTGTGCAGCCTTGCCGTCGCCCATCAATGTCTGTGCGTACCGTATCGTCACGGGTACGTTACGTGGGAAAAGCTCCTCTGCCAGCTGGAAGGTCGCGAGCGCCTGTGGCATCTCGCCGGCCTTCGCCTGCGCCTGGCCGAGAGCGGAGTAGAGCAGGTGCAGATCGCCATGCTCGGCGATCAGCCTCTTCAGGATGGGTACGGCCTGGGACGCCTTGTTGTCCTGCATCAGTGCCAGCGCATCGCCGTACATAGTGGCGAGGCTGTGGTCACCGTGGGCAATCTTCTGGGCATACAGGCGCTGGATATCCTGATCGCCGGGCGCGGTGAGCACGCGCACCCGCTCCCGGATCAGGTAGTAATCCGAGGAGCTCGTGTCCGGTACCGGTGGGTATTGCGCCGCGCGATCACGCGCATCGGCAATGCGGATGGAGTCCACCGGGTGATCCTGCAGCATCGCGGGTACCCAGCTGTTCTGCAGGCTCTGCGCCTGCATCATCCGCACCCAGATGTCGCCCATTGCCTCCGGGTCGAATCCTGCGGCCGCCAGATACTGGATGCCGATCCGGTCGGCTTCCTCTTCTTCACTGCGCGTGAAGTTGATCTCATGCTGCGCGGCGAGACCCTGGGAGGCGACGATGCCGCCCTCGATCGCATTGCCGCCGCCGCCGCCGAGAGCGCCGAGAAGGATGGCGGCCAGCATCCCCGCCAGCGAGATCATGGTGGCATTCTTCTGGTCCTCGATCCCGCGCAGGACGTGATTCTGAACGATGTGCGCGGTCTCGTGCGCCATCACAGAAGCAAGCTCGGACTCCGAGTGGGTGAAGGTGATCATGCTGGTGAACACGAACACCCAGCCGCCGGTCACCGCGAAGGAGTTGAGCTCGTCGCTCCTGAGGACGACGTAATGAAAATTGCCGCCGCCGTCGGTGCTCTGTGAGGCGAGGCGCTGCCCGATCTCCTGTATGTACTCCGAGGTCTCCGGGTCGTTGAAGAGCGCGTTCTGCTGGCGCATCTGCATCATTACGGAGTAGCCGAGCTCGTACTGTCCTTGCTTGTCGAGGAGGCCGCTCGCCGGACTGCTGAGATCCGGCAGCTGCGAGTTGATGGCCGAGGGTAGATCCGTGGTGGTGATCGGATTGAACGGCTGTGCCGCCATGGCCACGGTCGTGGCATTGAGGAAGGCGGCGAGGATGATCAGGACGAACGCGCGCATCTTGTGTTCGACCGCGGCCGAGGCGGCCGGTTTCCCTGCGTTAACAGAAGCTTACAAAATGGGGCGGCTGCCGAGCTGGCGAGCCGATGACCTTTCGCGGACAGCTTACAGGATATCAGAGGCGAAATCCGCCAAGCGCGAGCGCTCCCCCCGGACCAGCGTCACGTGCCCGGAATGCGGCCACCCCCGGAACCGGTTCACCGCATAGGTGAGCCCGGAGGTCGTCTCCGTGAGGTAGGGGGTGTCGATCTGCGCCACGTTCCCCAAGCAGGCGAGCTTGGTGCCCGGGCCGGCGCGGGTGATCAGGGCCTTCATCTGCTTCGGCGTCAGGTTCTGCGCCTCATCGAGAATGAGGAAGCGATTGAGGAACGTGCGCCCGCGCATGAAGTTGAGCGAGCGGATCTTGATGCGGTTGCGCAGCAGGTCGTTGGTTGCGGCTCGGCCCCAGTTACCGCCCTCCTGGCCACCGGTCAGTACCTCGAGATTGTCCATCAGGGCCCCCATCCAGGGCTCCATCTTCTCCTCCTCCGTACCCGGCAGGAAACCGATGTCCTCGCCGAGCGGGATGGTGACGCGGGTCATGATGATCTCGGCGAAGCGACTGCTCTCGAGCGTCTGCATCAGACCGGCGGCGAGCGCCAGCAGGGTCTTGCCGGTGCCCGCCGGTCCCAACACCGTCACGAAGTCGATCTCCGGGTCCATCAGCAGATTGAGCGCGAAGTTCTGCTCCCGGTTGCGCGCGGTGATGCCCCATACATTGTGGCGCTCGTTGCGATGATCCCGGATCAGCTCGATCACGGCGCTCTCGCCGCTCAGGCGGCGCACGATGCCTTCGATCCCCTCGGGGCTGTCCTCGTACACACCCTCGTTTGGCTGCCAATCGCGCACCGCGGGACCGGCCACCTCGTAGAACGTGCGCTCGCCTTCCTTCCAGGAGCGCATGCCCTGGCCGTGCCGCTCCCAGAAGTCCGGGGCCAGCGCGGTCATGCCGCTGTAGAGGATGTCCGAGTCCTCCAGCGTCTTGTCGCTGTAGTAATCCTCCGCGTGCACGCCGACCACCGCGGCCTTGATGCGCAGATTGATGTCCTTGGAAACCAGAATCACGCGCGCGTCGGTCCGCTCGTTCTGCAGTGCGAGGGTATGCGCCAGGATGGCGTTGTCGTTGCCCTGTCCCGGAAGGCTCTGCGGCAGAGTGCTCGACAGCTGGCGCGTCTGGAAGAAAAGCCGGCCGGAGGAGGGCTTCTTGCCGTGATTGCCGGAGTAGCTGCTCGGCAGCTTCAGGCCCAGATCGATCTGCTCCTTGGTCGCATCCCGCATCATGTCGTCGAGGAAGCGGCTCACCTGGCGCACGTTGCGCGAGGCCTCCGAGAGGCCCTTCTTGTGCGCGTCGAGCTCCTCGAGCACGACCATGGGCAGATAGACGTCGTGCTCCTCGAACCGGAAGATCGCGGCGGGGTCGTGCATCAACACGTTGGTATCGAGCACGAAGAGCCGCAGGCCGTCGCGGGGCCGCGCCCGCGGCTCCGCCCGTTGCGATCGAGCCGAGGCAGAGGTGGCGTTTGCGAGTGCGGGCGAGGCTGGGGCGCGCGCGCTGGCCGGACCGGAATCAGAGAGACTTCGCTGCTTCAAGAACTTCCTCCGCGTGTCCCGGGACCTTCACCTTACGCCATTCCCGCCGCAGCACCCCCTTCGGATCGATGAGAAAGGTGCTGCGCTCGATGCCGAGATACTTCCTGCCGTAGAGGCTTTTTTCGCGGATGACGTCAAACAGCTTGCAAGCCTCTTCCTTCTCGTCCGACAGCAGGGTGAAGGGCAGCGCCTCCTTGGCTTTGAATTTATCGTGGCTGGCGATGCTGTCGCGGGAGATGCCAACGATCTCCGCGCCGGCCTTGCGGAAGGCGGCATGCAGGTCGCGGAAATCCTGCGACTCGCGCGTGCATCCGGAGGTCATGTCCTTCGGATAAAAATAGATCACCAGGGCGCGACCGGCCGCGTCCTTCAGGCGCCAGGTTTCCCCGCCGGTCGCGGGCAGGGAGAGTGGGGGCACTTTGGCCCCGGGCTCGACTTTAGGCATCGGTCAGGATTTCACCGGTTCCAGGATGGCATCGAGATTGAGAGAATCGCAGAATTCCATGAACTCCTCGCGCAGATGTGCCACCTGAATGCGGCTCGGCACGTTGACGATCATCTGCACGGAAAACATGGGCGCGCCCGTGTGGGCAGCCGGATAGCTGCGCGTCGAGACCTCCGCGATATCGATGCTGCGGCTCGAGAAGAAGCCCGAAAGCCCGGAGACGATGCCCGTCTGATCGAGACAGACGACGTCTATCGAGTACGGCAGCATATCCGTGCGACCGGCGCGCGGTTCCGTACGCTTGAGGTGAACGCTCAGGCTGGTTGTCTCGGCGAGACGCTTCAGCTCTGTTTCGAGCTTGGCCAGGGCGTGCCAGTTGCCGGAGACGAGCAGCAGCATGGCGAACTCCGTGCCGAGCGTCGCCATCCGGCTTTCGGTGATATTGCCGCCGGACTCGCTGATCACCCGGGTGAGCTCGTGCACCATGCCGGTGCGGTCGCTGCCGATCGCCGAGACGGCCAGGTGCTGCTTCATCGGGTCAATAATGGGTGCGTTCCAAGGTGCTGCGAGGGAGTGTACCGGGTGAGCGGTTCGCTGGCGATGCTCGCGAAGCGAATGGTCTTCGGTTCATGGACTTCGTCTCGGGCGTATTGCCCCTTATACTTGGCGGCTTACCCGTCCCATGCCGGTCTCACGCAGAGCTTCGATGTTCTCAGGCAGTCTCGTCGCGATCGTCACGCCCATGCAGGCCGATGGCTCCATTGATCACGGTGCCTGGGACCGCCTCATCGACTGGCACATCGAGAGCGGCACCACGGGCCTGGTAGTCGGCGGCACGACGGGAGAGTCGGCCACGCTGACCGATCCGGAGCTGTGGGAGCTCGCCGAGCGCGCCTGCGAGCGGGCCCGGCATCGCATCGCGATCATCGTGGGCGTGGGCTCCAGCAGCACGGCTGCCACCGTCGAGCGTGCACGCCGGCTCTCGCAGCTGGCGATCGAGGCAATCCTGGTCGTCACGCCCGCGTACAACCGGCCCACTCAGGAAGGTCTCTACCGGCATTTCGCGGCGGTCGCGGAGGTCTCCGGCAAGCCGGTGATCCTCTACAACGTGCCGTCGCGCACGGCAGTGGACATGCTGCCGGCCACCATCGCACGCCTGTCGCAACTCGAGCGCATCAGTGCGGTCAAAGAGGCGGTACCCGGTCCGCAGCGCGTACGCGAGCTGCTCGCCGCCTGCCGGCCGGGATTTACGGTGCTGAGCGGTGACGATGCGACCGCGCGGGAAGCGATTCTCGCGGGCGCGCGGGGGGTGATCTCGGTCACCGCCAATGTGGCGCCGGGTGCCATGGCCGCAATGGTGGCAGCTGCAGTGCGCGGCGACGCAGATTCCGCGGCCCGGCTGGACGCGGCGCTCGCGGCGCTGCACCGGGACCTTTTCATCGAGGCGAATCCGATACCGGTCAAATGGGCGCTGGCGCAGGCCGGCAGAATGGGGCGCGGCATCCGCCTGCCGCTGACGGAGCTGTCCGCAGCCCACCAGCCGGCGGTTCTCGCGGCGCTGCGGCAAGCGACGGCGTTACAGTAAATACTAATCGGGATTACATGAAACTCTCTGAGACCCGCCTCGGCCAGCTGAATTTCTCCGGCAAGCCCGTATGGGCGCTTTCCGCCGCCGTGCTGCTCGCGCTCAGCGGCTGCAAGACGATCCACCACCTCACCCACGATGACAGCTGCAACAAGCCGCAGCCGTATCAGCGGGCGGGCAGCATTCCGCCGCTCACGATCCCTCAGGGCCTGAGTTCTCCGGACACCAGCCATGCTCTGGATGTCCCGAAGCTCGACGCGCCCGCGCCGCCGCCGCGCGGTCTGAGTGACCCGTGCCTGAGCGCGCCGCCGTCCTTCGATGTGCCGCAGCCGAACGCCAGGCCGGGGGAGTGACTGCCGCGCGTCCGCCGGGCCTTTGATCGGCCGGGCGTAGTATCATGCGCGCCGGCGCGCGCGGCTCCGGACGGGCCGGACTGGGATGGCCAGTGCGCCGTGTTGAACAGGATCTGGTGCGGAGAGGTGGCCGAGCGGTCGAAGGCGCTGGACTGGAATTCCAGTAAACTCTTCACGGGGTTTCGTGGGTTCGAATCCCACCCTCTCCGCCAGTCCATGCAGGGCCACTGAGAGCCGTGGATGGCTTTGGAAGGCTGGTCCGGATGCTCGATCGGCCCGCTGATAACTAACCGACGATCTCACGCTCAGGCAGCAGGACATCTTGCTGATCCCGCGGCAGGCAGCGGCACTGGCGATAGATGCGGGCGCGTCGGCTCTTCCCGAATCCCTTATTCGGTCGGACGCTCTCGCACAGAATGTAGAACCGACCCAACTCGATCCTCGCTCAAAAGGGCGGCTGCCCTCCCGGGTTGCGAACTCGCACAGAGTGGCCACCCGCTGACGGTCCCCATGTACTGCCGGAGCGCATCGCGCGAGCCTCGCCCTTGGTAGTGGGCGTGCACGAGAATAGTCCTTACGATCATGGACTTAACCTCAAGTTTCGCTTAGCATACAAAAAAGTATCTTAAGGAGATAGCCGATGGCGGAGTGGGGATTTTATGGTCGCGCGGAGCCGCTACGGGAGCTACGCCGAATAGCCGAGGCCGGACGCTGGTTTTTTTGCCGGATCGAGGGCAGGCGCCGAATAGGCAAAACCACACTCCTCGGGCAGCTCGCACGCCAAAGTGATGACTTTGGCTCGAAGCTCATCTACATGCAAACGCCCGATTCCGACGAGCGGGATGTCGCGGCGACACTCCGTCGCAGTCTCGACGAATCGGATCGGAACGAAGCGCGAGCGCTCGCAAGTTCGGTCGTCGATTTCCCCACCATGGCGGCGGCCATTGGCGAACTCTGCCGAGCAGGGCTGGTCGTCGTGCTTGATGAGTTCCAGTATTTCACGCGATCGGCGCTGCGCCACTTCAACTCCTTCCTTCAGGCCGAGGTAGACAAGCTGCGTAGTGCCGCACTCACGAAAGGAGGAATATTCGTGCTCGGGTCGTTGCACTCGGACATGAGTGCCTTACTCGAAGACAAGGCTGCGCCGCTGTACGGGCGCATCACGGCGCAACTGAGACTCGATCATTGGGAGTTCGAGGACCTCATGAGTGTCTTCCGCAGCCAAGGAATAGAAAGCACCGCTCAATGGCTCACGCTCTGGACCTTCTTCGAGGGGGTGCCGAAGTTCTACCACGACGCCTTCGAGCAGCGCCTCTTTGATGTGCCGCCTCAGGAAATGGCGCGGGAGCTTCTCGTGCGGATGTTCCTGCGCGGCTCGAGTCCGCTTTCCGAGGAGGCCGACACTTGGTTCCTGCGCGAGCTGAGAGGACGGGCGGTCTCGATCCTCCATTATCTAGCTGATCATCCAGGTTGCAATCACGCGGAACTTGTCCACGCGCTCAACGATCCGCACGATAGGACCCCGCTCGGAACCCACATCACTCGTCTGGTCAATCGCTACGGGATGGTGGACAGGCTGCACCCGGTATTCTCGGACAGCAAGAGCCGCAATGCGCGCTATTACATCACCGACAACTTTCTCAAGGCGTGGCTCGCCGTTGCCAAGCCCGCACGGGAAGCGGCGCGCTTGAAACCGCTCGATAGGGTTCTCGAGCCCGCGCTACGCAGGCTCGAGACGCTTGAAGGCACTGCATTCGAGAGGCTCATTCGCAATCTGCACGTCGAGATGTCCCGAAAAGGCAAGGGCGATTTCGAGCTGTCGACGCTCCAGCTCGGCTACTGGAACAGGCCGCGGGACGCTGCGAGGAGTGTCGAGATAGATCTCGTCGCGTTGGATGAAGGCAACCGGCGCGTCCGGTTCGGCTCCTGCAAGCGCAGCGCCTTGGCACACGACAGGACAGCAACCACGACCTTCGAAGGACATGTCGAAGTCTTCCTGCAGGCTCAGCAGCATCGGCGGCTTCGAGACTGGCGGCACGAGAAAGTCCTGTTCGCTCCCCAGTTCAGCGAAGACCAGCGCGCGGCGCTTTCCGACCGGGGTTTCAATTGCATGGATCTGTATGACTACCGAAAGATGCTCTGAGCGTTGGCGTTAGGAGATCGGAGACACACGGCTCCTTCAATACGAGCAGTCCTCATAACATGGGGGCTCCAACGGGGGCATCTGCTTCCGCCTGGAAACAGGAAATCCCTTGAGAATCGAACCGATATGCGCCAAGCTCCGTGCTTGCCGGGTCGTTCTCGCTGGCAGGTGTGTTCGGCGTGGACGCGTGGCAGCGGGCCGCGAGCGGCGAGAGCGTGCGTGAGGAGCACCTTACGTTCGTGGACTTCAAGCAGATGCTCGGCACCCTGTCGGATGAGCGGCTCCGGCTGTTGAAGGAAGTCCGGGGGAAGATGCTGTATCGGTGCGTGAACTCGCCGAACGGCTGCATCGCGACTACAAGAACGTTTACGATGATGTGGAGAGGCTCACGGCAGCCGGGCTCCTGGAGCGCAATAAGGGCCGCCTGACGGCTCCCTATGAGACCATCCTGGCGGAGATGTCACTCGCGCCCACGTGAGCCTCGGGGCTCACGGGTGGACATGGATCCGGCGGCTCTCGCGTTCCGTGGACGACCATGGAATGCCGGCAGGCCGTGAATACCTCGATCCTGATCCGCGTGCTATTCCTTCGCAACATTGATCCGCGTCAATTCTCCCGCTGACGCCGCCGGTGCGTCCACAGACTGTCAGTACCCGACTGTGAAGCGCCGCCTGATGTGCCGGGGTTTCTCGATTTCGTCGACCATCGCGATCGCGTAATCCTCCATCGAGATATGGCTCTTGCCTTGCGCGTCGATCAGCAGCTCGTCGGTGCCCAGGCGGAAACGGGTGGTTCGCGGGCCGGGCGCAAATTCCGCCGATGGCGAGAGGAACGTCCACTCGAGTTCCCGTTCGCCGCGCAGCGTCTCGAGAAAGGCGAGGCCGGCGCGAGCCTCAGCTTGGTAGGACGCGGGAAACCCCGGCGTATCGACGAGCGCGCCGCCGCCGGGCGCGGTGCGAAGGCTGCCGGCGCCGCCGACGACCAGGACCCGCTTGACGCCGCCGCGCTTCGCAGCCGCGATCAGGGCTGGGGCGATGATTCCACCGACGAACCTGGTGGCGCTGACGAGCGCGTCATGCCCGCTCACTACGGTGGCGAGCGCATCCGGGTCGGCAGCGTCAACCGCTTTGACGGTCAATCCCGATTGCGCGGGGACGGACTGCACGGATCGCGCGAGCCCCGTAACGGTGTGATGGCGGCGCAGCAGCTCGGCCGCGACGCGCGAGCCGACCCGGCCGCTGATTCCCAGGACGGCGACGTGTGCCACGAATTGCTCAGCTCGATTCAGGTGAGTTCCGGGCACTGTACTCGCCTTTTTGGTGAATCTCCTCGTCAAGGCGCAAGCTGGTTGCGATCAGAGCGAGTTGCGCCCATTCACCTTTCGCGCCCAGGGGCCAAATCTCTTACCGGCATTGGAGGAGTCTCATGAGCATCGAATCTCCTGATCGTTCCGGTCCGGTGCTGGCGAATCTAAAGCGTCTGCTCCCGAATCTGGAGTCCGTCTACACCGATGTGCATGCGCACCCAGAGCTGTCGATGCAGGAGACTCGTACAGCAGCATTGGCTGCGGAGCGACTGCGCGCCAACGACTACGAGGTGACGACCGGCGTCGGCAAAACCGGCGTCGTGGGACTGCTCCGAAATGGCGATGGACCGACTGTCATGCTGCGCGCCGACATGGATGCCTTGCCCGTAGAGGAGGCGACGGGGGTCCCCTACGCAAGCAAGGTCAGGGCGACGGATGCCGAAGGCCATGACGTGCCGGTAATGCACGCCTGCGGCCATGACATGCACGTCACCTGGCTGGTGGGAGCGACCACGCTGCTCGCGCAGAGCCGCAACTCGTGGCGAGGAACAGTGCTCGCCGTGTTCCAACCGGCGGAAGAAACGGCACAGGGCGCGCAGGCGATGATCGACGACGGTCTCTTCAAGAGATTCCCCAAGCCCGATGTCGTGCTGGGCCAGCACGTGATGGTAGGTCCGGCCGGCACAGTCGCCAGCCGCAGTGGACCCATTACCTCCGCCGCTGACAGCCTGCAGATCAGGCTCTTCGGGCGTGGTGCCCACGGATCCATGCCCCAGGCCGCCATTGACCCGGTGGTGATGGCGGCCGCCACGGTGATGCGGCTGCAGACCGTTGTATCGCGCGAGCTGGCCGCCACCGAGGCTGCCGTGGTGACCATCGGCGTCCTTCAAGCCGGCGTCAAGGAGAATGTCATTCCCGACGAGGCCATCATCAAGCTCAATGTACGTACCTACGATGAAAATGTTCGCAAGCGCGTCCTTGCCGCGATCGAACGGATCGTCAATGCCGAGGCGGCCGCCTCCGGTGCTCCGCGGCCGCCGGAGATCACGCCACTCGATCGTTACCCGCTCGCCGTCAATGATCCGGCGGCGAGTCAGCGGGTCGCGGCTGCCTTTCGGCAGCACTTTTCCGCCGCCCGCGTCCGGGAAACCGGCCCAGCGACGGCCAGCGAGGACTTCGGGTCATTCGGCACCGAGTGGCACGCGCCCTCGGTCTTCTGGTTCGTGGGCGGCATCGATCCTGATACCTACGCGAAGGCCAAGGAGGCAAACCGGATCAACGAGATCCCGACCAATCACAATCCGCGATTTCTGCCTGTCGTCCATCCAACTCTCGAAATCGGTGTCGAAGCGCTTGTGGTTGCCACGCTCGCCTGGCTCCCCGGCTGAAGACACCAGAGCAAGGAGTGGCAATCATGGCCTAATATTGCCCGGAATGGATGAGCAGGGGGGTTGATCGAGTATGCCCGTCACACACGTCTTGCCCATGGTGCTGGATCTCGGCGGCACGTTCGTATTTGCGATCAGCGGTGCGGTGGCCGCGGTAAAGCACAGGCTGGATATCTTCGGCATCATGGTGCTCGCGTTCGCCGCCGGCAATGCAGGCGGCATCACCCGCGATGTCCTGATCGGTGCAACGCCGCCTGCGGCAATAGCCGATTGGAAGTACCTCGGAGTGTCGGTGCTCGCCGGGCTCATTGTTTTCTTCTGGTACCCACTCCTCGCGCGGCTCAGCAATCCGGTGCTCTGGTTCGATGCAATCGGCTTGGCATTCTTCGCAGTTGCCGGCGCACAGAAGGCACTGGTCTACGGACTCAATCCGGTGATGGCCGCCTTGCTCGGCATGCTGACCGGCATCGGCGGCGGCATGGTGCGTGATGTGCTCGTGAATCAGATACCTACGGTACTGCGGGCCGATCTTTACGCGCTTGCAGCCCTGGCCGGGGCGGCGGTAGTGGTGGGGGGGCATCTGCTGGCGCTTTCGCCTGTGGCTACGGCGATTGTCGGCGGGGTACTGTGCTTTGCATTGCGCTACATGGCCATCGAGCACGGCTGGCATTTACCTGCCGCCCGCCGATTGAGTCGCTACGACAGTCAATAGTGACCCCATCGGCATCCCACTGGTATTGATCGCCGACATCGAATGCTACTGGGCGCGCGAGCTCACCCCGCATGCGCTGCTGATCCCGGCGAGCGAGGGACCCTCAGATTGTGGCTTGTGGGCAACGCCGGTCGAGATCGCTTCGGCCATCGCTCGTCGCGAGCGGACGAGGCCGAGCTAAAGCAGACCCAGCCTGCGCTTTGCTCCTGTCGAGACGGAATCGGCGATCGCGGCCGGAAAGCCGGCCGGGAGAGCAGCGATGGCAGGGTCGATGCTCTCTTTTCCCTGTGTCGGCGATTTCCTGACAGCACGTCATAAATCGGTGTCAGGCGGAATCGGCCGCCGGAGGCGAGCCGCAGGCGACGACGGGATCACCGATGTACCGGTCCTCTCGAAGAGGCATGGAAACGGAAACCGGAATGGCGTTGTCCCATGCGAGCCAGGTGAGGTCATATCTGAAATCTATGGCGCCGCAGGACCGCGGCAATTTGCTTGGGAGTTCGGATGACGTCAGCCATGCGAAGAATATACGCGAACGCGTATATTCGGCGTTTATACGGACTTGCGTATGATAGCGCTGCAGCGCATTTTCGCTCAGCACGCAGACAAAGTGTCTTGTGGAGACGTCGATGATGGGGCAGAGGGGCTCGTGCCGGGAGAACTGATCGAGCGCTTGCGGCGCACCTTGCCCGCCGGAGCGGTGCTGTCGCGCCCCGAAGAGCTCAAGCCTTATGAGTGCGATGCGCTGACGCTGTATCGCCAGATGCCGCTGGCCGTAGCGCTTCCCGCTGACGAGGCGCAGGTGATCGCCGTGCTGCACCTCTGCTACCAAGCGAAAGTTCCCGTCATCGCGCGCGGAGCCGGGACGGGACTGTCGGGTGGCGCCACGCCGCGCCCGGATGCGGTGCTGCTGTCGCTGGCGCGGTTGAATCGCATCATCGGCCTCGACCCGCTTGCGCGCACGGCGCGCGTTCAGCCTGGAGTGCGCAACCTCGCCATTTCGGAGGCGGCCGCGCCGCACGGCCTGTATTACGCCCCCGATCCCTCGAGCCAGATCGCCTGCACGATCGGCGGCAACGTCGCGGAGAATTCCGGCGGCGTGCACTGCTTGAAGTACGGCCTGACCGTGCACAACCTGCTGGCGCTGCGCGTGGTGACGATCGAGGGTGAGGTACTCGAGATTGGCTCCGCGGCGCCGGATTCACCGGGCTACGACCTGCTCGCGCTGTTGACGGGCTCCGAGGGGCTGCTCGGCGTCGTCACCGAGGTCACCGTGCGCCTGATTCCCAAGCCACAGTGCGCTCGCGTGGTGCTCGCCGCCTTCGATGAGCTGACGAAGGCCGGCAAGGCCGTGGCCGATGTCATCGGTGCGGGCATCATCCCCGCCGGTCTCGAGATGATGGACCGCCCGACCATCGCGGCCGTCGAGCCCTTCGTCCATGCCGGCTACCCGCTCGAGGCCGAGGCCATATTGCTGTGCGAGTCCGATGGTGCACCCGCAGAGGTCGAGGAGGAGATCCTGCGCATCGAGTCGGTGATGCGCGGCGCGGGCGCCACGGAATGTCGGGTTTCGCGTGACGAGGGCGAGCGGCTGCGCTTCTGGGCGGGCCGCAAGGCGGCGTTTCCGGCGATGGGCGCCCTGTCGCCGGATTACTACTGCATGGACGGGTCCATCCCGCGCAAGCGGCTCGCCGCCGTGCTGCAGGCGATCCGGCAGCTGGAGGGCAAGTACCAGCTGCGCTGCACCAACGTGTTCCATGCCGGCGACGGCAATTTGCATCCGCTCATCCTTTTCGATTCCAACATCGCGGACGAGGTCGCGCGGGCAGAGGCATTCGGCAGCGAGATTCTCGAGCTTTGCGTGCGCGAGGGCGGCAGCATCACCGGAGAGCACGGTGTCGGGATCGAGAAGATCAACCAGATGTGCGTGCAATTCGGCGCCGGCGAGCTCGAGGCGTTTCACGCCGTCAAGCGCGCCTTCGATGAGCACGGGCTGCTCAATCCGGGCAAGGCGGTTCCGACGCTGCACCGTTGCGCGGAATTCGGACGGTTGCACGTGCGCGGCGGCAAGATTCCGCATCCGCAGCTGCCGCGCTTTTGATCGCCTCAGACGACCTCCGCAATCAGATGAGCTCTGCGGTATACCCGATGACTTCTCCGAGCTGCGGGGCGGACGTGTGATGTCGGACCTGCAATCCCTCCAGGAGCGAATTCGCGCGGCCGCCGCCGCGCGCCAGCCGCTTCGCATCCGCGGCGGTGGCAGCAAGGACTTCTACGGCGGCAGGCTCGAGGGCGAGCTGCTGGAGGTCCGCGCGCTCTCGGGCATCACACATTGCGAGCCCACCGAGCTCGTGATCTCGGCGCGCGCGGGCACGCCGCTGGCCGAGCTCGCACGGGAGCTCGCGACGCACCAGCAGATGCTGGCCTTCGAGCCCTCACATTTCGGCGGGCGCGCTACGCTTGGCGGCACGGTGGCGAGCGGCCTGTCCGGGCCGCGCCGCGCCTATTGTGGGGCGCTGCGCGATTTCGTGCTCGGTGTCGAGATCATCGATGGGCGGGGCGAGCTGCTGCGCTTTGGCGGCAGGGTCATCAAGAATGTGGCGGGGTTCGATGTCTCCCGGCTGATGGCTGGGAGCCTCGGCACGCTCGGCTTGCTGACCGAGATCACCCTGAAGACCGTGCCGTGCCCGCGCGCGCAATGCACTCTGAGATTCGAGATGGACCAGCCCGCGGCGCTCGAGTCGATGACGCGGTGGGCGACTCGGCCTTTGCCGATTTCTGCAACCGCCTGGCACGAAGGCATGCTATCGGTGCGCTTGTCGGGCGCTGAAAGCGCCGTCCGCGCCGCGCACGAAGCTCTCGGCGGAGAGCTCGTTGCCGCCGCAGACGCATACTGGGAGGAGGTGACGGAGCAACGGCTGGAATTCTTTGCCGCGACACGTGAGCTCTGGCGAGTCTCTCTGCCGGCGCATTCGCCTGCTCTGCCTGTCGCCGGCCCCGCCTTCATGGAGTGGGGCGGTTCATTGCGCTGGCTGCAAGGTCCGCTGGATGGCAGCGCGCTGCGCGCGCTCGCCGCGCGGTTCGGCGGCCATGCTACCTTGTATCGCACGCCCGTGAGGCCGCCTGAAGGCACGTTCCAGTCCCTGTCTGCGGCGATGCTCATGGTGCACAAGAGGTTGAAGGCCGCATTCGACCCCATCCGCATCCTCAACCGAGGCCGGCTTCACCCCGATCTGTAGCCATGCAAACCCGGCTCAGCGCCTCTTTCCTGCAAACCTCGGACGGCCGCGAAGCCGATGCCATCCTGCGCAAGTGTGTGCACTGCGGCTTCTGCACCGCGACCTGTCCCACCTATCAGCTGCTGGGGGATGAGCTCGATGGTCCGCGCGGGCGCATCTATCTCATCAAGGAGATGCTCGAGGGCACAGAGCCGTCCCGAGCCACGCAACTTCACCTCGATCGATGTCTGACCTGTCGTGCGTGCGAGACAACTTGCCCCTCGGGAGTGCGCTATGGGCGCCTGCTGGACATTGGGCGGCGGCACATAGAGCGGGTAGTGGCCAGGAGGCTGCGCGAGCGCTTGCTGCGACGTGTGCTTCTGCTCACGGTTCCACATCGGAGGCGATTTGCCAGACTGCTCGCGCTGGGCAGAATGGTGCGACCGCTGCTGCCGCCGGGTCTGCGGCGCAGCGTGCCGGCGGAGCGCCCATCAGGCACCTGGCCAGCTCCGCGCCATCAACGACGTATGTTGGCCCTCACGGGCTGCGTGCAATCTGCCGCCGCACCCGACATCAACGCTGCGGCAGCGCGGGTGCTGGATCGCCTCGGCATCTCGCTGATTGCCGTGCGCGATGGATGCTGCGGCGCGCTCGCGCATCACTTGTCCGCGGAAGATCGGGCTCGCGAGCAGATGCGCCGCAACATCGACGCCTGGTGGCCCGAGATCGAGCGCGGCACCGAAGCCCTGATCGTCACCGCGAGCGGCTGCGGCGCCATGATCCGCGAGTATGGCGCTCTTCTGCGCGATGATCCGGAATACGCGCGCAAAGGCGCACGAATATCGGAACTGATGCGCGATGTCAGCCAGGTCGTCGCGCAGGAGCTTGCCGGATCCGACGTGTTGCTTGCGCGCTTGCCGACCGGCACAGCACGGCCGCGCGTGGCGTTCCACTCCCCTTGCACGCTATCTCATGGCCTGCAGATCCGCGGCCTTGTCGAGCCGCTGCTCGAGGGCGCAGGGTACGCTCTCACGTCCGTTGCCGACGGGCACCTCTGCTGCGGCTCTGCCGGCAGCTACTCGCTGCTGCAGCCAGCAATCTCGCGCCAGCTGAAGGCCAACAAGCTCGCAGCGCTGCAGGCCGGTGCGCCCGATCTCATCGCCACCGCGAACATCGGTTGCCTGCTGCATCTCGCCTCTGGAACCGACCGCCCGGTCCGGCACTGGATCGAGCTGCTCGCGGCGCGATTGTAGGGCATCGGACATTTGTCTGAAGCGCCACATCATTTTGTCCGGAATCCCGGGCGAGGCGCTGTCTCGACCGTTAGCGCAGGAGGAAGAAAACGCCTAGCGCGAGGAAGATTGCGCTCGCGACGTAGCGGATCGGCGTGAGCGGCAGACGGGCCGAGAAGGCCTTGCCGAAGAAGATTACCGGCGCGTTCGCGAGCAACATGCCGGCGGTCGTGCCCGCCACCACGGTGAAGAGGTTGGAATACGCGGCAGCCAGCGCGACGGTGGCGATCTGTGTCTTGTCGCCGATTTCCGCGACGAAGAAGGTGAGCAGAGTCGCCAGGAACGCGCCCCTGCGCTTGCCGCTTGCCGCTGTCTCGCCCAGGGTATCTGGTTTCAGCGTCCACAACGCCATCGCGATCATGCTGAGCCCGACGGCGGTATCGAGGATCCGAGGCGTGAGCGCGCGGCCGAGCCGCTGGCCGATGAGGGCGGCGATGGCATGATTGGCCAGGGTGGCGCATAGAACGCCCGCCAGGATCGGCCATGGCCGGCGAAATCGCGCCGCGAGCATCAGTGAGAGCAGCTGCGTCCGATCGCCGATCTCCGCGACCGCGACTGTCGACAGGCTGACGAAAAAGGTCTCCAGCATCAGCAGATTGTCCATGATTTCCCGAGCCCGGTGTGGCCGCCCAGGCACCGCGCCCACGGCTGCCCGAGCGTCTGCTATCATTCGCGACCGGCGCCCCTGGCCGGGAATTTCGGGATATCACACCGCCTGCTGCCGGACTCGGCTTCCGTGGCGGCGCCGGGTACATAGGCTATGGTGGCCCGTGTCGGCTACTCCGCGACGACCAGTCGTGAACCCCGTCAGGGCCGGAAGGCAGCAGCGGCAGCGGCGATGTCGGGTGCCGGAGCTCTCGCTGATGCGGGCCGCCTCCATTGCAAGGCCATAGATGACTGAAACCTACACGGCGCTGGCGCGCAAGTGGCGGCCGCGGTCCTTTGCCGAGCTGATCGGCCAGGACCACGTCCGACGTGCGCTCGTGAACGCGCTCGAGACGGGGCGGGTCCATCACGCTTTTCTCTTCACCGGCACCCGCGGCGTGGGCAAGACCACCATCGCGCGCATTCTTGCCAAGTGCCTCAATTGCGAGACCGGCGTCACTCCCACTCCCTGTGGTCAATGCGCCAGCTGCCGGGAGATCGACACCGGCCGGTTCGTGGATCTGATCGAGGTCGATGCGGCCTCGCGCACCAAGGTCGATGACACGCGCGAGCTGCTCGACAATGTGCAGTACGCGCCCACCCGCGGCCGCTACAAGGTGTACCTGATCGATGAGGTACACATGCTGTCGACACACTCCTTCAATGCCCTCCTCAAAACGCTCGAGGAGCCGCCACCGCACGTGAAGTTCCTGCTCGCCACGACCGATCCGCAGAAGTTACCGGTCACGGTGCTGTCGCGCTGTCTGCAGTTCAACCTCAAGCGGATTCCGCTCGCCCAGATTGCCGCGCAT
>DASYGA010000168.1:0-2748 GCA_036000265.1 Steroidobacteraceae bacterium
CGGCCCGTCGCCTGATCTCGTCCATGGTGAGCGGCCGCGCGCTTGCCTCTCCCTCCCCCCGGTCGGCCTGCTGCTGCCGCGAGCGATACGCCAGCCAGTCCCGAACCGCCTGCTGCCGGCGAGCTTCCATCCCCTGCGGAGGAGCCGTCCGCTGCGGCGGAGCCGTCCCCTGTGCGCGAGCGGCTTCCTGCACTGGAGCGCTCGCTTGCGCGGGAGCGGCTGACTGCACGGGAGCGGCTGCTTGCGCGGGCGCGTTCTCCTGCCGCAGCGGCATCTTCTCTAGCGTCTTCGCTGGCGTCTTCTCTAGCGCCTTTTCCGCCACACTCTGCGCCGCCTTTTGTTGCAGCTTCTCCCGTCTGGCAGCGAATCGCTCCCGCTGTCGTCCCCTGATCCGCTCGGCCACCTCGCTTCGCTCGCCACTTCTTTCCGCCTTCAATGCTCCCCACGGCAGCCGGGGCGTGGGCTCGCGATCGATGCCTTGCGCCTCGAGCGTCCGATGATCGATACGCGCCTCGCTGTTGGCTTCGCGGAGGGCATCGTTCGCCAGGTCCGCCCAGCGGGAGCGCAGCGTGACGAACTCCTGCCGGGAGGGAGGCAGCCCGAGCTCGCTGCGTGTCTCACCCGCCATGTCGACGCCCGTTTTCGGGCCCAGGCCTGCGGGCGTCACCTCGCGTGTGGTCGCGAGCAGGTGCGCATGAAAATTGCGCGGGTCGCCTTGCGGCCGCGGCGCGTGTATCGCAAGGTCCACCGCCACGTTGTATCGGTCGGCGATCTCCTTCGAGAAGGTGCGCGCCAGTGCGGTGCGCTGCTCGGCCGAGAGCTCGGGGGGCAACGCCACCAGATACTCGCGCGCCACGCGGGAGTTGCTCCGGCTCTCCGCCTTCTCCGCCGAGTTCCACAGCGTCGAGCGGTCACGCGCCCAATCCATCGCGGCACCTTCCCGCGCGAGCTTCGCAGGAAGAAGGATCTCCTTGTGGAGGACATCATCGCGCTTATCGTGGTTGTAGAGCGCACCCGTGCGCTCATCGCGGATGCTCTCGCCCGCGCGGTATGCGGCAGCGCCGGTGGCGGTCCGGCCGGTGCTGCGCGCCACGGGCTTGATCTGCATATGAAAGATGGCCACTGACCTCCCCTCCCCTCAATGACACTGGCTCAATGAGACTGGCGTCGCAGGTGTACCTTCAGCCACGCGGCCGAGGAGGCGGCCTTCAGGTATCCGGTGAGGTCCGGCAGCTGCTCCAGCTCCGAAGCCAACACGGCGGCTTCCGTGATGCGCTGCTCGCCGGTCTGGGTGGACCGGCGCCAGCCGCGGCCACCGGGAAATCCATTGCCGTCGCGGCCGCGAGAGGTGGTCCGGCGGGCGACCTCCCGCTCGCCGATCAGCTTCGAGGCGAACTGCGAGGTGCCGCCATGCTCGCTCGCCGAGCAGCGCAGGATCAAAGTGTTGCCGCAGTTCTCGACGATCGTCTGTGCCTCACCGGCTCCGTACGTGCTGGAGACCTGCGCAATCGATTGGAACCCCAACACGCACCTGCCGCCGAATTTTCGCAGGCGGGCCAGCGCGTCCTTGAGGCCGTCGATCGCGCCGAGCGCGTCGAGCTCATCGACTATCAGCCAGACGCGCCGTTCCTCGGACTCGCGGCTCATGATCTCGAAGATCGCAAGCCTCACCCAGGTGGCGATGACGGTGCGCAGCGCCGCGATCTGACTCGCCTGGTACGGCAGGAAGAGCGTGCCGCGACCGCGCCCGACCCACTCGCGCACGGAGAAGGGCCGCGCGCGCTGCGCCTGCACGTGCTCCAGGGCGGCCGCCGCCGATCCGGCGACGGAACGGATGGAGCCGAACATGCGGGCGTTCTCCGGCTCGAGAAACGGCTGCGCGGGGGTCCCCGCCACGATCGGGCGCAGCTCCAGGCTCGGCGCCATGGCGATCAACCGCCAGAGCTCCGCGGCGTCGCGCCGGCCGGTCTCGTGACAGCGGCGCACCACGGCGGTGAGGAAGGTCCGCGCGTAGCCGCGCCATTCCCGGCCCGACGGATCCTCGGTCGACGGTATCAGGCTGCCGGCAAGCTGCTCGGCATCGTAGGGCTCGTGTACCTCGGCAAAGGGATTCCACTGCACGGAGCGCGAGTCGAATGGATTGAGGATGACATCACCCCTGCCGGCATCGTAAAAGCGCGTGAGGTAGCCGCCATCCGGATCGGTGATGACGGCGCGGTCGCCCCGATCGAGCGCCGCCGCGAGCAGCTCCCGGATCGCAGTCGACTTGCCCGTCCCCGTGGTGCCGATCAGCTTGAAGTGCTTGACCTCATCGCCAGGAGCGATGCCGATGCCCGCAAGCGTGAGCAGCCGCTTCGGCCGCAGGAGCTGCAGGCGGGCGGTGCGTCTCTGCGCCGCCCTGCCATCCAGTATTCTCGCGCCGCGCTTGTGCGCGTCCCGGCCGCCTCCGCGACGCGACAATGCGACGGCGGCGAGCAGCATGATGGCCAGCACCGCCTCGACGATCGGCCCGGCGACAGGCCTGACGATCGAGCTGAAGCCAAAAAAATGACCGGATGCCGCCCCTGGAGAAAACATGTTGCAGCGGCCTCGACTCAATTGCCCTTGACGATCAGGTAGTCGGCGTCCGCCCCGTAGGCCGGTGCATTCCGATCCACCCGGACGCAGAGCCGTGCGTGAGCACCGCATCTTCTAAGGTCGACCGCTCCGCCACGCTGTTGCAGGCGCACAATGTTTGCGGCCAGCGCG
>DASYGA010000197.1:0-9689 GCA_036000265.1 Steroidobacteraceae bacterium
GAAGGCGCGGCCCTGGGTGGAGGCGATCAAATCGCCATCGTCGACCTTGAGGTCGGTGACTGGAACCTTGGGCAGATTGAGCTGGAACGGCTGCCAGCTCTCTCCGTCGTCGAAGGAGACGTACATCCCCGTCTCCGTGCCCGCGTACAGCAGCCCCTCCCGTGCCGGGTCTTCGCGCACCACGCGGACGAACGACTTCGGCTGCAGGCCATTGACAATCTCCCGCCAGGTCCGGCCATAGTTGGTCGTGCGATAGAGCATGGGGGTGAGGTCGCCGAGCTTGTAGCGCGTCACCGCGACGTACGCCTTGCCCGGTGTGCGAGGAGAGACCTCGATCGACTGGATCTGCCCCTGTCGAATCCCGGGTGGGGTGACATCAGTCCAGTCCTGCCCACCATCGCGCGTCAGGTGCACCAGGCCGTCGTCGGATCCCACCCATACGGTGCCTGCCGAGCGCGGCGACTCCGCGATGTAGGTGAGCGTGCCATATGTCTCGCCGCCCGCACCCTCGACGCTGATCGGCCCGCCGTCGCTGCCTTCCTTGTCGAGCTCGTGACGGGTCAGATCGGGACTGATCACGGACCAGGAGTAACCCCGGTCGGAGGTCTTGAACAGCACCTGGGCGCCGTAGTAGACCACCTTCGGATCGTGCATCGACACCAGCACCGGCGCGCTCCAGTTGGAGCGATATTTTAGCTCGCGCGGCGGCAGGAACGCCGCGAAGTACTCATAGGGTTGGATGTGCCGGACCTGCTCGTCGCTCGCATCGTACTCATCGAGCCCGCCGAGGATGTCAGTGGCATAGACGAGTTTCGGATCGCGCGCATTTAGGCTGATCTGGCCGCTCTCGCCGCCGCCGACACCATGCCAGTCCCGCGGCCCGATCCCGAGGCCTAGGGTGCGGCTCGCGATGCTCACCGTGCTGCGGTCCTGCTGGCCCCCATAGATGCGGTAGGGAAAGGCATCGTCCACGGCCACGCGATAAAACTGGCCAGTGAGCTGATTGATCTCGCTCGACCAGCTCGCGCCGCCGTTGACTGTGACGGTACCGCCGCCATCGTTGCCTTCGACCATGATCCGGTCGTCGGTCGGATTGATCCACAGATCATGGTTATCGCCGTGGGGGGTCCTCACTCCCTCGAACGTCCCTCCTCCGTCGGTAGATTTCACCACGGAGTTGGCAAGAACGTACACCGTGTCCTTTTTCGCCGGATCAGCGTAAATGCGTGTGTAGTACCAGCCCCGATCGCGAATCCCTGCATCGCCGTTCACGCGCTGCCAGCTCGCGCCCGCATCGTCGGAGCGGAAAACCCCACCATCCACGGCCTCTATCATCGCATAGATGCGATCCGGGTCCGCCGGCGACACTGACACCCCGGTATTCCCCATGAGGCTCGGCAATCCATTGCGCAACCTTTGCCAGCTTGTGCCTCCGTCCGTCGACTTCCATAGGCCGCTCCCCGGCCCGCCGCTGCGGATGTTCCAGGGCTGCCTGAGGTAATCCCACATTCCGGCGTATAGAATCCGCGGGTCGCGTGGATCAATGCTGAGATCATGAGCGCCGGTCGTCGTGTTGACGAAGAGCACCCGCTGCCAGCTCTTCCCCCCGTCTTGGGACCGATAGACGCCGCGAGCCTGAGTCGGCTTCCAGGGATTACCCTGGACAGCGGCATAGACGACATCCGGATTGCGCGAATCGATCACGATCGCGGCGATGTGCCGGCTGTCGCGCAGGCCCTCTAGATGCACCCAGGTCTTGCCACCGTCGGTCGACTTGTAGATGCCATCGCCCGGGGAGGTGGTCTGGCCCCGGATCGAGGCCTCTCCCGTCCCTACATAGATCGTCCGCGGATCGGACGTTGCAACGGCGATAGCGCCGATTCCCCCGACGTCGAAGTACCCGTCCGAAATGTTGTGCCACGATCCGCCGGCATCGACCGTCTTCCACACGCCTCCGCCCGATGAGCCAATGTAGAACGTCGTGAGCTCCTTCGGCACGCCCGCGACGGCTGTCGTGCGGCCGCCGGTCGAAGGACCGATGTTCCGCCATTCAAGCGCCTGGAAGAGCGAGGGATTCATCGGATCCTGCGGGGCATTCCCGCTGTCCGCAGCGTGACCCGCGGCGTGAGCCACGCCCCAGAGCCCGCTCGTCGCCAGGAGCAGGATTCCGAGCCCACCAGTCGTCGCCGAGACCTTGAGTCTCATCGTTACATCTCCCGAGCTTGCCGCATCACCGCGCGATGCCCGTCGCCCCGCGAGGCGCCGGCCTGATCCAAATCAATCGAAGTTTGCCGTGACTCCGAGGAAAAACACGCGCCCGAGCGCATCGTAGAGAACCGGATACGTGTTGGCATCGCCGAAGTACTGCGGATTCGCGAACGAGTTCGCGCCCGTCGTCGACGTGAGCGGCGGGTCGACGTCCGTCAAGTTGTTCACCCCCAGCCGGAAAGAGACGTCCTGACGCTTGAGCTGATACGTCAGAGTGAGATCGAGATATTGCCGTCTCGGGAGCGTCGCATCGACCAGGTCCGGTTGACCCTGGGCAAGCACTGTGCCGGAGAGATTCTTGTCGAGGGCGACCGAACTCAGGTACCGCCAGCGCAATGAGACGCCGAGGCCCGCGATCGGCCAGTCTGACGGCACCAGCCACGTGGCACGCATGGTGTGACGCCAGCGCGGACGGGGCTCGCCGCAGGTGGAGCCGTAGAGCCCCGCACAATCGTAGGCCGCAACCCCAGGAGCCGGCTGCTCCTTCACCGACTCGAGATCTGTGCCTTGGAAGCTCAGCGCGACCATCCCCGAATTCCCCAACCCCAGGTCATTCAGGCTGCGGGTGTAGTTAAAGCCCACATCCACGCCGCTCTCGCGCACGTAGCCGACATTGACATTGGTCATGGAGACATAAGCATCGGGCGATCCAAACAGGTCACCCGCCGCGCTGCGGTGAATCGCGCTGCAAAAGAGGCCCTGGTTGAGGCATCCGCTCACGATCGTAAAGAACGGTAGTGTGCCGATCTCCTGCGAGATCGTAATCTGGTAATAGTCGACAGTGGCGGAGAATCCCTCCAGGGCTCGCGGCGTCAGCACCAGCCCCAGCTGGCGGGTGATCGCCGTCTCCGCCTGCAAGTCACGATTGCCGCCGCCGAAATTGTTGCAGAGGCCGGCCGGGCATTGCTGAACGATGCCGTACTGTCCCGGCGTGACCCCGGTGTGCTCGCACTGTGCGAGGGTCCCCCCGCCTGACACCACTCCCGTCGCCGGATTGACCGGGCCCGAGCATGGATCACTGCCCGTTGTGCCTCCCACAGACGCCGGAAAGAACAGCTCGTTGATGTCCGGTGCCCTGACAGCCCGGTTCCAGCTGGCACGCAAAGTGAAATCGCTGATGGGCGAGTATCGGACGCCGAATTTATACGCATGCGTAAGCAGGCTGCTGTTGCGGCCCTGAATGGTATAGTCCGAGAGTCGATACGCCGTGTCGAGCTGAAGCAGCTTGGCGAACGGGTGGTCCTCGATGACCGGCAACTGCAGCTCCCCGAAGTAATCGCGTACATTGAATTGCCCCGCGACCGCCGGCAGCTTGCTACCGAGCGCACCGCTTTGCAGCAGCTGATCGGGAAGGAAGTTCAGCGATTCCCGGCGATATTCCAGGCCAGCGGCGACACCGATGCCGTTATGAGCAAATGGGCTCTTGAGGCCGTAAGGCGTGAGATCACCCGTGACACTGGCCGAGCCCACCTCCTCGACTGTGCTGCCCTGCTCCTGCGTTACGACGCCAAGATAGGTGAGCTGCGCGGGCGTCAACCCGCCGAGCTGAAAGATATCCGCCGGCACGCACCCGCCCGAGGGGTTCTGACAGACGGCACTCCCGCTGGGGCCAGTCTCCGCCAGCATCGCCTGCTGCAGGTTCTGTTCCGAAAGATTGCCGTGAAAGCTCTCCGTCAGCATGGACTCTCCGCGCTGCAGCGAGAGATCGTACGAGAAATCGTCGACAATCGTGCCGCGCACGCCGGCCACGACGCGAAAGTCGGTATGGCGGATGTCATCCTCGCGATTGCCTGCCTCGACCGCACGTTTGAAATAAATGACGTTCGCCGTACCGGTCGGCGACAGGCCTGCGGAAGCGCACAGCCACTGCGCCTCCTGTGCGGACAGAAGCGGATTGTTGCAACTGATATTAAACGTATCGGCTATCGCATCGGGCGCGGCCTGAGTGGTGCTGGTGTCCTGCATGAACATCGCACTACCGTAGAGCTCCACGTGATCGTTGACCTCGCGATGTGCGAACCCCCCCAGGTTATAGCGGTCGTCCGGCAGGCGCAGGTAGTTGAAGGGATTGAAGTTGAACTGCTCACCGTTGTCGGGAATGATGGCGCGCGATCCAGCGGGATCGACGATGCCCGCGGGCGGCAGACCGGCGGCGGCCCGGTCGTTGCTGATAAATCGGCCCTGGGGGATGATCGAAGAGCCGGCGGAGCAGCGTCCGTAGGCGGCGATGCTGTCGGGTCCGAATTCCGTCTGGCATTGCGAGTTGCTGGTGGCCGGCAGCCCGTTGGTTCGGGTTGCGAGCGCATATACGCCGAAGGGACGCTGCCCATCGGTGACCGCATTGTAGTGGGTGTAGTCCATGTAGAGGGTCACATTGCCGGCGCCCTGGGCGAGGTTGCTGCCCCAGATCAAGGAGGTGTCATAGCTGGCGCCATCACCCTGTCCGGTGATGTTTCCTTGGGCGTTGATGCTGAAGCCCTCGAAATTCTTCTTCATGATGAAGTTCACCACGCCGGCGATCGCATCCGAACCGTAGACAGAGGAAGCTCCGCCGGTGAGGACTTCCACCCGCTCGACCAGGGCCGTCGGAATGAAGTTGAGGTCCGCCTCCGGCCCGCCGAGGGGGCTGCCCGGCATCACGCGCTTGCCATCGATGAGCGTCAGCGTGCGCGCTGGGCCGAGTCCGCGCAGATCGACGCTGGCGACGCCGCGGGCGCCTCCTGGATTGGAGGTCTGAGTGAGGGAGAAATTGCCCTCGACCGCCGGCAGGCTGTTGAGCAGGGTGTCGACGCTCTGCGTGCCCTGGGCCTTGAACTCCTTGTCGCTCACCACCTGCAAGGCGGCCGAGCCCGTCAGCGTTGGCTGACGGATGCGCGAGCCGGTAACCACGACGCCCTGCAGCACGGAAGGGCTCGCGCTGCCGGAGGATGCCGGCGCGGCAGGGGTCTGCACCGCCTGACCCGCTGAAGCTCCGGTTGTGACGGTGCCGTCAGGCGACGGTTGTGCGCCGCCGGCGGCCGCGGCCGCGGCCGGTCCAGGCGCCATGATCGCCCCTGTGAGCGCGAGCACCGCCAACAGTCGGAATGAGCCGTGTGTATCGAGTCGCATCGCCCCCCCTTATCGATGGCCGGCCGGACCGGCTGGACAGCCTGGACTGACAGCGATACTGTCGAACAGCACCGCAGCGCTTGTACAGCGGGGCTTTAGGCTGGCGGGCCTAATGCGCGGTGCGGCGAAACGGAAGCCATCAGGACGCGAGGCGCGTGATAGACCGCGGCTCCTGCGGCACGAGCTGCGCGATCGTGGAGGAGGATGCTTCGGTGATCTGCTGCGGATCGGCGCTCAAGTACGGCCGCAACACCTCGAGAATCGCCGCGTAGCCTTCCTGGATGGCGGCGGCGGTGAGCTCCCGGTCCTGATACTCGGTGTAATTCACCCAGTTCTCGGAGAGAATCCAGGTCACCTCGACGATGGCGCGCAGCCGGGGCGGCTCGGCCGGCAGGCGCATCAGCCCACGTGCCTCGAGCGCGTGCATGAATTTCTCGATGATCTCGAGCCGACGCTCGCGATTCTCCGCATAGCGCCGCCGCAGCACAGCATCCTGGCGCAGAAGGTCGGCGAGCTCGCGGTAGAAGAAGCGGTACTTGACGATGAGCTGCAGCTGGCGCACGAACATGGCCGCCATGTGCTCGAGGCTCGCCACCAGGTGGTCGCGATACCAGCCTGCGTTCATCTCCGCGATGGCGAGCTGAAAAGTCGCGAATATGACATCGCGCTTGTTGGGAAAATGATACTGGAGATTTCCCTTGCTGATGCCGCAGCGCTCGGCAATGCGATTCGCGGAAACGGCCGCCGTACCTTCGGCGTTAAAGAGCTCGAGGGCGGCCTGCAGGATGCGCAGTTGTGTGACTCGAGTGGCCATGGGGGTCCCCGCACAACTAGTTGACACTTAAAGCATGCGTGACTCTAGCATGGGCACCGCCCGAAGAGCCAGTGTGGCGGAGAGGCCACGATCAGACGGGAGCGACTGGCCTCCGTCGCAGCGCCGCCACGGTCACAGCGAGCAGGATGGCGTCGAGCCCATAGCCCACCGTTGCAGTGAGCGCGATCGGGGCGCCTAAGCCCGCCCCAGTCCCGAATACGTGAGCGCCGAAGAGGGCGACCAGCGTCGGGCCGAGGCCCGCCCCGACGGCGACATTCAGGAAGAAGCTCACCGCCATGGCCAAGCCCCGGCGCTCGCCTGGCACCACATCGAGAAGCGCCGAGAAGCCGCAGGCCGTAACCGTTCCCGAGAGCAGGAAGTAGGCTGGCACCGCCAGCATGACGAGGCTCTCGCTCGATCCGTCGATGCCCCAGCAGACGGGCAGGATGAGCGCGCTGGTGGCGAGGCAGACGAGAAGCTTGCGGCTGAAGTGCCCTCCCCGGCCGGCCATATCCGAAAGCCAGCCACCGGCGAGCACACCGGCGCCGAAGCCTATAACCAGCCTCGTGCCGAGCGCGAGCCCGACATAGGCCGCATTCAGGTGAAAGTCGCGGATCAGGAGAGTTGGTGCCCAGGCACCGACCGCGTTGTCGACGAGCGATCCTGCCGCAAGGACGATGTAGATGGGGGTCATCTCCCCCCACAGCACCGCGAGCACGCCCTCCCCGCTGCCGATTTCCTTCACACCCGGGACCGCCCCCCGCCGATCTGGCTCACGGATCAGGAAGATGGCGAGCGACCAGACGAGGGCAGGCGCACCGATGACGAGCAGCACCAGCCTCCACGGTGCCACCCCGGCGAGTGGCGTGCCGGCCAGCGTGCCCGCCTGCACGAAGTGCAGCGCGGCGCCGCCGATCAAGATGGCGGCGCCCTGGCCGATCGCGATGCCGCTCAGAAACGCCCCCACGGCGAAGCCGCGGCGCGCGGGCGGAAAGTAGTCGCTGATGAGCGAGATCGCGGCCGGCGACAGCACCGACTCGCCCAGCCCGACGATCAGGCGCGCAGCGAAGAGCTCATGGAAAGTACCCGCATAGCCGCAGGCGATCGTGCCGATGCCCCAGACGAGGACGCCGGCGAAAATGAGGTTGCGGCGCGAAACGCGATCTGCCAGCCAGCCGAACGGAATCCCGGCGACACCGTAGATCACCGCGAACGCGGAGCCGAGCAGCAGGCTCACCTCCACGTCGCCGATGCCGAGGTCCCGCCGGATGGGATCGACGAGAAGGCTGAGCACCTGACGGTCCGTGTACGAGAGTACCGCCGTCGCGACGAGGATCGCGACGACCCCCCACGCGTAGAGGCGTCCCGGGTAGTCGCGCTCCTCCCCCGTCGCGGCCGCGCCGTCGATCATGCCACCCGCCGGCGCAGCCACGCCTCTTGCGCTCTAAAACCGGTAGTTGAGATCGACACCCACGGTGCGCGGTTGATTGGTCGCGATGCGGTTGAGGATCGGAATATTGGCCGACAGTGCGCCGGTGTCGCTCAGCAATGCCTTCTTGTTAGTCAGATTATCGCTGAAGAGATACGCCGACCACCGGTCGGACTCGAGCCCGAGCCGCAGCGTGACCAGATCATAAGCCGGCAACGTGTTGCGGACGAACGTGATGTCCTGGATCGAGCCGACGTAGCTGTTATTGACGCGCATCACGAAGTTACGATCTGTACCCACCGGCACACGATAGGTAATGCTGCTGTCGGCCGTCCACTGGGGCACATCGAGCAGCCTCTCTCCGGCGATCACGCCCGCGTCCGGAACCGTCTGCCCATTGGTCGCATGAGTGTAGCCGCCGTTCTGCGCGAAAACGAGTCCGGGGAGGACCATCCAGGAGAGCTCGAGCTCGGCTCCGTAGACGCGCGCCTTGCCGGCATTGGTGGTGAACTTGTAGCCGCAGCCCGGAGCCACCTGCTGTTGCACGTCGGACCAGTTCTCGTAATACACATCTCCCGAGAGCGCCATCCGGTCATCGAGCAGCCGCTCTTTATCGCCGAGCTCATAGTTCCAGATGCTGTCGGGGCCGAACTGCTGCGGCGCCGGCGAGCAAGGCGGGACGGGGATGGGCGAATTCGGGCCGCCGGGCCGGAATCCCTTCGAGATGGTGGCATAGACCGTCCGCCGGTCGCCGAGAACGTAGGCGAGAGTGGCCTTCGGCGTCACGCCGGAGTTCCGCGCCTTTCCATAGAGCACATCCGTGGTGCCGCTCGCCGACACGCCACTCACGCTGGTCGCCGAGTTGCTGCTATAGGAGTAATAGCGCGCCCCTGCGGTCGCCTGTAGATGGTGCGGCAGGTCGTAGGTCGCCTGGCCGAACAGAGCGTATTGATCGATATCGAGCTTGCGCTGATTGTCGGCAAGATTGTTGGTGCCGAAATCGCCGTCGAAGCCGACTGTCGAGATCGGATAAAACGAGAAAACATGCGAGGTGGCGCCATAACTGCTGTAGTAGGCGCCCGCGAGCCAGCGCAGCGGCCCGCCCCCCTTCGAGGTCAGACGAAGCTCTTCGCTGAACTGGTGTGTGGCGTCATGCTCGCTGATGGAGCCGGGACCGAAGCCATACCAGGTGGCGCCACCCTCGGTGACGGTCTGATCGGGAGAGAAGGGGAAGCTGGCCGGCGGCCCGAAGAAGCCGCCGATATAGTACTGCATGGCCTCCGAGATATCCTGGGTCTGATCCTGCTCGCGATCCCAATAGCCGGTTGCGGAGACGAGCTGGAAAGGGTCAAAATCGTACTGCGCCGTCAGCGAGTAGAGATTGAAGGAGTCGGAGAACGGCTCAGCGACGTCATAGGGCTGGTAGTGTGTCTCCGTCAGCGGCGGGCTGTCTATCGTATTGAGTCCATCCTGCGCAATGCGCTGATGCATCACGGCGCCGGTAATCTTCAGACGCTCTCCGGGCTGCAGCAGGAGCTCCGCGCGTCCGCCGCGCAGTGTCTCGGTATTCGAATGCTGGATCGTCTGCACCGGCGCCGCAGCCATCACATCGCCGCGCGCCGTGCTGTCATTCACCTCAGTCGGGAAGGGATTGATCACGGCCCTGTCGATCCAGCCATCCGTCCGCTGATCCGTGCCGACCAACCGCAATGCCGCCACGTCCTGCGAGAGCGGCAGGTTCAGCATCGCATTTTCCGTATGATTGAAGCCGCCGCCGTTCGCCGTATCGGAGAGAATCGCTTCGGCGTCCGCCGCAAGCTTGTGTGGATCCGGGCTGTTGGTCACGAACTTGATCGTGCCGCCCATGGAGCCGGCACCGTACAAAGTGCCTTGGGGCCCGCGGAGCACCTCCACCCGGTTCAGGTCAAAGAGGCTCGGATCGATGACCGTCTTGCCGTTCTGCGCCATGCCGGCAGGTGTCAGCATGACGTCATCCAGGTAGACGCCTACGGTCGGCGATTCGCCACCCGTCGAGGTGAGACCGCGCATCTCGAACTCGGTTTGCCCCGG
>DASYGA010000320.1:0-2185 GCA_036000265.1 Steroidobacteraceae bacterium
CCGCAATGGCTTCCGGGTGCTCGAGGTCGAGCTGCACCAGTCGCCGCTCGATCGGTTGAACGGCGGCTATCAGGCGCGCGAGTACATGCGCAGGGCGCTCGATATCTGTACGGTGTTCTTCCTGGTGCGCTTCACGAATAAGCCGCTGCGCTTCTTCGGCATGGTCGGTGTGAGCACTTTTCTGATCGGGGCGGCGCTGGTCGCCTGGCTTGCGATCGATAAGCTTATCTTCAGCCATCCGCTCGCCGACCGGCCGGCGCTGCTCCTGTCCTCGCTGCTGGTCGTGCTGGGCATGCAGCTGTTCGCGCTCGGGCTCCTCGGCGAGCTCATCATCTTCACGCATGCGCGCGACATCAAGGATTACCAGATCGAGGAAGTGGTGCGCTATCCCGCCCAGCCGGTAGCCGAGGGGGCGCGGGTAGTGGAAGTGGTGGAGGTCGCGGAGAAGGTTGTTTGAGGCAATCAGCCGATAAAGAGGGCTGAGCTTGGACGCCGCGCAGGCGACCCCGGGCACAACGGGGCGATGGGCCGCGGCATCGGCCGTGCCGCTCAGGCTGCGTCGCGCCGTTCTGGCCATCGCGATCGGCCTCATCATCGCTACCTGCGTGTTTGCAGCCGGACGAGTGATCTGGCGGGTGATCAGCACGGACGGCGGCTGGTACTCCTACCCGGGCTACGCGCTGTCACAGGGACGCGACCCGGATGAGAATCTGCTGCCCGCCAGCCAGCTGCCGCTCGGCACCCCCGGGGTGCGCTCGCTCTTCATGTGGGAAAATCGCGCCTTCCTGCTCACCGGCATCGATTGGGCCTGGTTCAGTGTTGCCGGACACGGGGAGGCCAGCCTCGTGACTTTCGGCGTGCTCCAGTGGCTCGCACTTGCCGCACTGGTCGGGTGGGCCGTAGATCGAGCGACGGGGAACCGCTGGGCAGCCGGAGCGGCAGCGTTGGCGGCCTTGAGCGACGTCAACCTTGTCTACGAGAGCCTGGCGGATCTGCGGCCAGACATCCCTTTGGCGCTGGCAGGCACGGCCAGCCTGTTCTTCCTGATCGATTTTCTCAGGCGGCGCTCCCCCCCGAGCTTTCTCGCCGCCGGAGTGCTCATCGTGCTGCTGCCGCTCATTCACACCACCGGCGTCATACCGGCGGCCATGATGCTGACCTGCGTGGCGGTCAGCGCTCTCATTCCGACGAATGCGCGCTTGTCGCGACCCTACATACTCGCGGGCGCCGTGCTCGCCGTGGCGACAATCGGCATTTTCGCGCTGCGCCAGCCGATTCTCGACATCCTCATTCCGACCAAGGTCTCGCCCGCACTGCAGCAGACCGGCATGCACGATCTGCCGGACATGGTTCTCGGCATGGCCCATCGAGGGATGGCGTGGAAGCTCGCGCAGGAGCGGGAGCGGTGGACGGGTTATTTCCTGCCCGGCAATCTGCCGCAGCTGCTGTTCCTCCTGGCCGGACTGTTTGCGCTCTTGCGCGCGGCGTGGCAGCGCCGGACGCAGCTGGCGGAGCGGCTGTGGCTTCCGGCCGGGTGGATGGTCGGGGTTCTGATCCTGACCGCGACCGATCCGCATTTCGTCCCCACGCACCTGATCCCGCTCATCGCCATGGGGTACGTGATGGCCGGCGTGGGCTGGGCTCTGTTGCTCGCTGGCGATCGCGTACACGTGCACCTGCCGTCCTGCGTGCACATGCACGTGCCGGCAAAGCAGGGCATGCTGGCGCTTGCCGCTTTGGCGGTCCTCGCGCTCGGGTTGCGGACGGCGCAGGCCGCTTTCGACGTGCGCCAGGGAATCGACCAGGGTGTCAGCCGTGCGGCTGTGCGCAGCCTGCTTGCAAAAGCCTTCCCTGGCACGGGCGTGACCTGGGCTGTCGGTCCGACCTCGATCTGGCTCTATGTCCCGCAGCGCGGTACTCCGGTCATCATCGACGACAGAGCGGACCCGGGAGTCGTCAAGAGCGCGCTCTGGAACCGGGTGAGCGTTCTGGTCATCGACTCCGATTTCCTCAGATGGGGCTGGGGCCGCATCGCTCGCGAGGGTGTTGCCGCCGGCTGGCTGAAGCCGATCGGCCACGTCGGCAATCCAGCCGACAAGTATTGCCTCGAGGCGTTTCGCGTCGAGCATGCCAGCGCGCACCGGAATCCAGGGGCCTGAGCGTAGACGCTGCGGGCCTGTTCCTT
>DASYGA010000219.1:0-27065 GCA_036000265.1 Steroidobacteraceae bacterium
TATGGGCGGAATGTCAGCGGAGCGAGAATCCACGGCAATGATCTCTCCGGAACGAATACCTCCTGCACGCCCGGGCTGTGGGTATACTTCCCGGGCCCGGCACACCCGCTGCCTCTCCTCTCAAATGGCTGGGCGGCCATCATGGTCGATGAGGACCGCGGAACCTCGTGGCTGTCGATCGAGGACAACCATGTCCATGACGGCAAATGCCACGACGGCATCGACATCAGGGCGACTGGCAACGCGCGGGTCTCGGCGCGCGTCAGTGAAAACACAGTGACCCGGCTGGCGCAAGGCCCCAGGCTGCGCTCCGTGCTCGCGATCGGCCTGCAGACTCAGGATCGGGCCGTATTGTCGGTCGACTCGGATCACAATTCAGAAACCTACATTGGCAGCCCCAATGCGGACTGCGAAGGCCTCTTCACCAATCAGAGCGGGGGCTCTTTGACGTGGAGCATCGATCATAATACCTTCGCTCATGGCATCGGTGGGGGATCCTGCAACGGGGCGGAGTTCTTCACGGGCACGGGCATCGCGACGACCAATGTGTACATCGGCCACAGCACCTTCGAGTACGATCCGGGGGATATGATCGAGGAGGACAATGGCGGCGGAACCAGCTCCGTCATGAGCCTCACGCTCGAGGACGTTACGGTCAGGCATACTTTCTTTCCCAGGGCGCTGGCTGCCGAGGCGAAATTCACCAATGTCCAGTACATGGACAATCTCGGCCGCTGCATGGATCAGTATTCCTGGGGCCACCGGAACGTCAATAATCTCCATATCATCAACAGTCGCTTTTCTGACTGCTATGGCGATGGGATCGGCTCGGACGTCACCGGCGGCGCCTACACGTACGGCATTCCAACGGGCGGCAACGCGAAGCCCGGCAGCATGGATCTCGGCGACGCCGAGGGGGACGCCGTCTCGATCATAGTGGAGAACAGCTCGATTGAAGGCTCCCGACAGTACGTCATGCACTTCGCCAATCACGCCGCGATGTCGGATCTGAAGATCAGGGTGGAGAGCAGCCGGCTGGGCGGCGCCAAGGGTGCGGCCGTGATCGCGTTCGACCAGGACGGCTCCACAGAGCACGCGGATATCGATCTCGGGGGCAAAGGCTCCGACAACCCGGGTCGCAACTGCATCGTCGGCGGAGCGGCTCTGGCCGCGGAAGTGAGCGGGTACAACGTGTTCGCGAGATCCAACTGGTGGGGCCGCGCCGAGGGACCCGGTGCGCAGCAACTCTCGGTGAGCAACGGCCGTCTGTATACCCAGCCCGCATTGCGCTCGGCGCCCGCTTCCTGCGGAGGGCGTCCATGAAATCGAGGAGTGACGCGGGCAGGGTGCTGCACGCGAGACTGCGGCCAGGTGGCTCGCTGCGGCTCGCCGCCGACTCGCGCTGATGCCGGTGCGCGGCATTCTCCTCGAGAAGCGCTCGATCGACTACGTGCCGCTGGCCGAGCGGCACGGGAAGGTATGGCATCTCTGGCCGGTATGGTTCGCTGGCGATGCGCATCTCGCTACGCTCGCGGTGGGAGTGCTCGGCATCGCGCTCGGCGGAAATCTGCTCTGGACGGCGGTCGCCGTAATCCTGGGCTGCGCCATCGGCACGTTCTTCATGGCCTTCCACTCGGCGCAGGGGCCGCAGCTCGGCCTGCCGCAGATGATCCAGTCGCGGCCGCAGTTCGGGTATGTCGGCGCCCTGTTGGTCTGGGCAGTGGCCCTCGTCACCTACGTAGGCTACAACGCGTTCAACCAGGTGCTGGCCGCGCAGGCGCTCCGCCAGCTGGACGGCTCGCTGGCCGCGGATATGAGCGCGGTGGTGATCGGGTTCGGGGCGCTTGCCGCCGTTCTTGCGCTCGTGGGCTATGATGTCATTCATCTCGCGCAGCGGACGGTCGCGTTCGTGATGATCGCACTGCTGACGGTGTTCTCGGTGGGCGCGGCCATGCTGGAATTTCCTGCCGCGGCGTGGGATCCGGGCGGCTTTCGTGCGACCCCGTTCCTCGCCGAGCTGCTCGCTGCCGCCTCCTACCAGCTGAGCTGGTCGATCTATGTATCGGATTACTCGCGCTATCTGCCCCGCGAGGTGAGCGTCCGCGCCTCGTTCTGCTGGACCTATCTGGGCGCCTTCATCGGCGGATCATGGATGATGCTGGTGGGCAGCATCGCGGCGGCGAGCGCCCCGAAGCTCGACGTGCCCGCCGCTCTCTATCACGCGGCGAACGCCATCCGGCCGGGCTTCGGGCCGGTGCTGCTGATCGGATCGCTGCTGGGGCTCGTGACGATCGCATCACTCAACTTCTATGGCAGCTCGCTCACCTTACTCAGCGTTCTCGATACCTTCAAGCCGGTCAAGAGCGGCCCGGGCAAGCGCGCCGCTACTCTGGTGCTTGCACTGATCGCTTCGACTGCGATTGCGCTCCGCTCCTCGAGCCATTTTCTGGCGCATTTCTCCGATCTGCTGTCGCTGCTTCTTTATCTCTTCACGCCCTGGACGGCGGTCAACCTGGTTGACTTCTATCTGGTGCGCAAAGGGCACTATTCCATTCGCGAGATCTTCAATCCGCGAGGGATGTACGGCCGCTGGCAGTGGCGCGGGTTGCTCGCGTATGGCGCCGGATTCGCGGCGATGATTCCCTTCTTCAGCATCGATGCGTACACCGGGCCGGCAGCCCGCGCGATGGGCGGTATCGACATCTCCATGCTGGTAGGGCTGCCCGTGGCGGCCGGCATCTACCTCCTGGCCTGCCGCTCCATCGACCTGGAAGCCGACCGCCATGCGGCCGCTTTGGCTGATTCGGAGCTGGAGCGACGGCTGGAGGATTCGATCGACTCGTCCGTACGGGATTGTGTTTCGCCGCGAGCACGCGCTCGCCTTCCGTGAGAGCCTCCGATGGCATCCTGATCGTGGTAACGCTCTACCACAAATGTGGTGGCTTCTTACCACATACGACGCTCTTGCGCCTTCCATTCGGGCTTGCGCGTCTCTGAGAGCGCACATGCGCATTCGTTGTTTGGCGCGACGCGCGCAACGAGCATCCACGAGCGAAGTACAGGGCCGCGCTAGCGCTACCTCTAGAGGCGACGGTTATGAATTGCGTCGGTTGTTGACGCGTTCCGGACGCAGTTTGGAGCGTCAGCGATTGCCGAGACATGTCACCGCGGCCTTGACTTTAGCCGCGCATATCCCCAGCATTATTGAGCGCCTAATGGCGCTTATCGACATGGGCTGGGTGCGTTCCGGCCTACTCAAGGCGAGGGGCTGAGCTCCTCGCCTTTCGACTTTGTGGGGGTCGTAATGGAATCTAGCGCTTGCGTCTTCGTAGACGGAGAAAATCTCCGGCATTCCCTGCTCGGCGCGTTCGCGGAAGAAGGTCTTCTTGAGACCAACGACTATCTCCCTGCGACTGCCAATTGGTCGGATTTCTTCGACTGGGTGGTCGAAGCTGCCACTGGCGGGAGCCATCATCGCCTTCGGGCGTATTGGTTCGTCACTCAGGAAATCGATTGTTTTCCGTATGGTCTGAACAGGCTGGTTCGCCCTGAAAATCGCGACAAGCTGCGAACTATCCTTTCTCGCCATAAGCCGTTCAGAGACGCGCTGAAGGGTCTGAAGGACACTGCGCTTGAAACAGCAATGGGAGAACAGGTCGAACACCTGAGACGATCCCAGCAGCGGATCGAATCCCGCTTCAAGGGGTGGAACACAGTCCAGAACGGCATTGCCCTGAAACATCGAGCGGTGGAATTCCGACGCTCAGGAGCCATCTCATACAACCTGTTCGAGGAACGATTTGGGCAGGAGAAGTGCGTCGACGTCAGATTGGCATGCGACATGATCATGCTACGGGGCATCTACGATACGGCGATCATCGTATCTGGTGATCAGGACTATGTTCCTGCAGCCCAGATTCTCAAAGATTCCGGCAAGACAGTGATCAATGTGGCCTTCCAAAAGCGCAACGGCGAACTGCTGCCGGGCGGCGCCAGGCGGTTGAATATCGTTATGGATGCTTCCCTGAGCGTTCCCTATGGGACATTGCGGGACCTGATGGGTTTCGGAGCGACGCAGATTCCGCGTGCAGCTTGAGTAAACCGAGTCGCTAGCTATCGCCCCTTCCATTCCGGCTTGCGCTTCTCCGCAAATGCCCGCGCGCCTTCCTTGAGGTCCTCCGAGCGGATGACGCGTTGCACGGCATCCAGGCTGTCGTGCAGCTCGAATGCCTGATGCTCGGGCGTCATTTCCGACTGGCGCAGCAGCTGTTTGATGGCGGGGAAGAGGAGAGGCGGGCCGGCGGCGAGCTGGGCGGCAATCTCGCGGGCCTTCGTCAGGGACTGACCCTGCGGCACGATGTGGTTGGCGAGTCCCCAGTGCTTTGCCTCGGTTGCATCCATCCAGCGGCCGGTCATGAGGAATTCCACCGCCACGTGGTAGGGAATGCGCCGCCGCAACTTGATCGTGCCGGCGTCGGCGAGCACGCCGACGTTGATTTCCGGCAAGGCGAACCGCGCGTGCTCCTCCATCACGATGATGTCGCAGCCGAGCACGATCTCGAAGCCGCCGCCGCAGGCGATCCCGTTGACGGCGGCGATGAGGGGCTTGTCGAGGTTGCGCGGATGATTGAGGCCGCCGAAGCCGCCGCTTCCCCAGTCCTCGTCCGAGCGCTCGCCGGCTGCCGCGGCCTTGAGGTCCCAGCCGGGAGAGAAGAAGCGCTCGCCGGCACCGGTGACGATACAGATGCGAAGCGCCGGATCATCGCGGAATGCGGTGAAGACCTCGTTCAGGCGCCGGCTCGCCGCCAGGTCGATGGCGTTGGCCTTGGGCCGGTCGAGAGTCACCTCGAGGACGGTGCCGGTGACGAGGGTACGGATTCCGGCGCGCTCGCTGACTTCGGTCATATGGGTATCTCTCAGGGTTCCTCGGCAAGGCGGACCAGAGCATCGACGGCCACGACACCGAGGCCGGCGGGGCGGACGATCACGGGATTGAGGTCGAGCTCGAGCAGTCGATCCAGATTCTCCTCCGCGTAGCGCGCGCAGGCCAACACGGTGCGCACCAGCGAGGGCAGATCTCCGGGCGGCCGGCCGCGGTAACCGCCCAGCAGTCTGCCGATCGAGAGCCGGCTGAGGGCCGCCTGAACCGCGGCGGAGGTGAAGGGCGGCAACAGGGTTTCGGTATCCCGCAGCAACTCGGCCAGTACCCCGCCCGCCCCCAGCACCAGCAGGGCGCCGAGCTGTGGGTCGACCGTGATGCCGACCAGGACTTCCGCGACCGCATCGGTCACCATCTCCTCGACTAGAAGAGTGCCCGAGAGCCGCGACAACCGCGCGGCGGCAGCTGCGGCTTCGGCGGTGGTGCGCACGTTGAGGATGACGCCGCCGATGTCGGACTTGTGCTCGAATGCCCCGGCCGCCTTCATGACCACGGGAAAACCGAGTGCGCGCGCGGCGCTTGCCGCTTCGTCGGGCGCCACAATGCGTGAGCGTGGAACCGGTATACCGTAGAGGGCGAGGGCCGCCTTGCCTTCGTGCTCAGGGAGCGTCCTGTCGGGAGACCGGCCGGATCGCGCAGCGGCCGTTGAAGACTCGTCCCAACGTGGTCGCCAGAGCTCCACGCTTGCCCCCCGAGCCCAGGCGGCGCCGATCCTCGCGGCGTGATCGAGCGCTTCCAAAGCCTCCCGTTGTCCCTGCAGAGGCATGACGCCGGCGGCGAGACATCGGGCCCGGGTGGTGGCGGAGAGGGATTCCGGCAGCGAGCTGATGACCGCAGCGCGGCCGGCGGAGCCCGAATGGGCTGCGATGAACTGCTCGATCACGGCAACATAGCTTGCCGGGTCCGTCTGACCCTCGGGCGGGCAGTCGACCATGAGGCCGACCGCGTCATAGTCCGCGTGGTGCACGATGGAAAAGAGCGAGTGCAGGCGCGGCCGGTCGAACCAGACATGGGTGTGAAAGTCGAACGGGTTGGCGATCGTCACCCGGTCCGAGAGAAGCTCGCCCAGGCGCGCGGCCGGCGTGGGTGGAATCGGCGGGAATTCGAGCGCGAGATCCCGCGCCGCATCGGCCGTCATCGCCATGTCCCCGCCGGAGGCGCCCATGATGAGCACCCGCCGTCCGGACAGCGGCCCGCCGGTATGCAACACCTTCAGAGTCTCGCAGAGCGTGGCGAGTGAATCGCAGCGCGCGATCCCTGCTTGCCGGCAGAAGGCGTCGAATGCGCCATCCGCGCCGGCGAGGGAGCCCGTGTGGCTGTGAGCGGTACGCGCCGCCGCTTCGGTGCGCCCCGCCTTGATCAGCGCGATCGGCTTGCCGGCGGCCCGCGCCTTTTCGGCCGCGAGGGCGAAGCGGGCGGCATCCTTGATGCCTTCGATGTAGAGGCCGAACGCGCTCACGCGGGGATCATCGACCAGCCTGTCGATCAGGTCCTCGACGGCAATCCGTGCCTGATTCCCGGTGGTGATGAGATAACCGATGGGCAGCGAGCGCTGGTTGAACAGGAGATTGAGCGCGATGGTGCCGCTCTGGCAGATGAGGGCCACGCCCCGTGTGGGACGCCCGCCAACGATCTGGTCGGGCCAGAGCGCTGCGCCATCGAAAAGATTGACGAAACCGTAGCAGTTGGGGCCGAAGTAGGGCAGGGCGCCGGCGGCGCTTTCCAGGGCCGAGGCGAGGCGCATGCCCTCGGGTGTGCCGGTCTCCGAGAAGCCGGCGGCAAAGCACACGAAGCCGCCCGCGCCGCGGCGCGCCAGAGCGGCCGCGATCGCCGGGACCTCATGGTTGGGAGCGGCGATGAACGCCGCATCCGGCGCCTCGGGCAGCTCGTCGACGGAGCGAAAGTAGCGGCTCTCGGCACTCGACGGCCGGCTGGGGTGAACCCGCCAAACTTCACCGCGGTAACCGATGGCTTGCGTTGCAGCCGCGGCAGCGTCCGCCCACTGACCGCCGATCAGGGCAATGTGCCGCGGTACCAGCAGACGCTGAAGAGGAAGAGTAACTGCGCTCTCAGGATCTTTATGCGCCATACGTCATCGACGGATCAGTTCCATGCGGCGGGATCCGGGAGCGGAGGCGGGCAGGGCCGCGGTCGCGCGTTGCAGCTCGGCGATCGCCGCTGCAATTCGATCCGGGAAGGGTGCGGTGCGTACGGTGGGTTTCTGACAAACATGCAGCAGCATCATCTCGCACGCGGCAGCCGTCTCCTGGCTGTCCCCGCAGGTCAATTCCAGGGCGGCGTGGATCCGCTTCGGGTCGGTGGCCAGGATCCTGACTCTCACCTCCACGGTATCGCTCACGCCGATTTCCCGCAGATAGTGCATGTGCATCTCCACGGTGTAGAGCGTGCAGCCGGACTGCTCCCGATAATGTGCGTCGATTCCGATGCGGTCCATCAAGGCGTCGACCGCAAGGCTTGCCATCAGCGCGTAATAGGCATCGCGGACATGCCCGTTGTAGTCGATCCACTCCCGGGCAATCGGCGTGCGGTAGATCGCCAATCCAGTCACGAGCCCTCCCGTCGATCTCTATGTGCGGTTTGAGCCGGGCGGACAGTTATTTCAGCTGCAGGCGCTCCCGCGCCTGCGCCGGGGTGAGTACCCGCGCCCCCATCGCCTCGACGATCGTACGCGCCTTCTCGACAAGCTGCGCGTTGCTCGCGTAGACACCGCGGCTCAAGTAGAGATTGTCCTCCAGCCCGACGCGGACATTGCCCCCGAGCAATATGGACTGGGCGACCCACGGCATCTGCATGCGACCGATGGCGAAGGATGTCCAGATGGAGTCTGCCGGCAGCGTATTCACCATCGCCAGCAGATGGCCGGTATCGGCCGGCACGCCGTACGGTATCCCGGTGCACAGCTGGATGAGCGCCGGCGCCGGAATGAGCCCTTCCTTGACGAGCTGCCTGACGAACCAGAGGTTGCCGGTATCGAACACCTCGAGCTCCGGTTTGACGCCGAGGTCGCGCAGGATGCCAGCGCCGCGGCGCAGGTAGTCTGGCGTCGACACGTACGCGCGGTTGCCGTCGCCGAAGTTGAGGCTGCCGCAGTCGAGCGTCGCGATGTCGGGACGGTAGAGGCCCTCCTGGCAGAGCTCGATCACGTGGCGCATGCGCTCTTCCTGGCTGACGAAATCGGTGCCGGGCGCCGGAGTATCCTCGAGCCCGTGCTCGCCGACGCAGATATAGCCGCCCATGCCGCAGGTGAGATTGACTATGACGTCGACCCCGCTTTCGCGGATGCGCTTGACGACCTCCCGATAGTGGCGGGTGGCCATGCTGAAGGCGCCCGTCTCCGGGTCACGTACGTGGATGTGTACGATGGCGGCACCGGCCCGGGCCGCCTCGAGGGCCGAATCGGCGATCTGCGCCGGGCTGATCGGGCAGTGGGGGTTGCGGGTGACCTTGGTATCATCCCCGGTGACCGCACACGTGATCATGACGTCGGAATTCATGTGGCTGCTCGCGCAAGTTTTGATATTATGAGTATGATAATAAAATAATCCCGCGACGGCCGCAAGCCACTGCCAGCGTGCAGAGGGGGCGGCCGCGGGTGCTGGGTGGAGACGATCATGCAGACGCAGATGTTGATCGATGGCCGGCTCGTTGCCGGGCAGGGCGCGCAAGAGGATATCCTGGACCCTGCCGCGGGGGCGAAAATCGCCGTGGTGCCGGAGGCCACTCCCGAGCAGGTGAACGCGGCGGTAGCCGCCGCCGAGCGCGCTTTTCCCGGCTGGGCCGCGACTGCGCCAAAGGACCGTGCCGCCGCCCTACTGCGCATCGCCGACCGCCTGGAAAGCGATGCGGCGGGCTACGCCGCACTCGAATCGCAGAATACCGGCAAGCCGCTCGCCGCGATGCTCGCCGATGAAATTCCAGCGATCGCGGACGTATTCCGTTTCTATGCCGGCGCGTGCCGCACCCCCGTGGGGCCTCTGGCCGGCGAGTACCTGCCGGGCTGCACCAGCCTCATTCGCCGCGACCCCGTTGGCGTCGTGGCGTCGATCGCGCCCTGGAACTATCCATTGATGATGGCAGCCTGGAAGCTCGCCCCCGCAATCGCGGCGGGTAACACCGTGGTCCTGAAGCCATCCGAGCAGACGCCGCTCACGGCACTGAAGCTCGCCGAAGCGCTGGCAGAGCTGCTGCCACCGGGAGTCGTGAACGTGATCTGCGGCCGCGGCGAGCCCGTGGGCAGGACGCTTGTCTCACATCCACGCGTCCGCATGGTGTCCCTCACGGGCGATGTATCGACGGGGCAAAAGGTGCTCGCGCTTGCCGCCGGCAACCTCAAGCGCACCCACCTCGAGCTCGGCGGCAAAGCGCCGGTTTTGGTATTCGACGACGCCGATCTCGAGAGCGTCATCGCCGGCATCCGCACCTTCGGCTACTACAACGCCGGCCAGGACTGCACCGCCGCCTGTCGTCTCTACGCCGGTGCCCGCATTCACGACCGCCTGGTTGCCGACCTCACGCATGCCGTGCGCAGCATCAAGGTCGGTGCGCAGCGTGAGGCGGGCGTGGAAATGGGTCCCCTGATCTCCGCGTCTCAGCGCAACCGCGTCGCCAGTTTCGTCGAGCGTGCTGCAGCCCTTCCCCACATCGAGATCACCGCCGGCGGGCGCGCTCGCACCGGTAGCGGCTTCTTCTACGAGCCGACCATCGTCGCCGGCGCCCGCCAGAACGATGAGATCGTGCAGCGCGAAGTATTCGGCCCCGTGATCTCCATCACCCGCTTCAACGAAGCGGAGGAGGCGATCGGCTGGGCCAATGACTCCGAATACGGCCTCGCCTCATCGATCTGGACCCGCGACGTCGGCCGCGCGATGCAGGTGGCGTCTCGCCTGCAGTACGGCGTGACCTGGATCAACACCCATTTCTCCACCGTCAGCGAGATGCCGCACGGCGGCTTCAAGCGCTCCGGCTACGGCAAGGACCTCTCCGTATACGCGCTCGACGACTACACGGTCGCCCGCCACATCATGATCAAGCTGTAGAGCAAGCGGTGAGAATGCTCGCACTCGTTAGAAGGGAGCTCGCGTGGAGAGGCATTTCCCGGAGCCTCAAAAACAGGATGTTTTTGCGGCAGCCTACAGGGAAGTATTTACGGCGGTCCGGGAAATGCCTCTCCACGCGAGCGCCCGCCGTCCTACTTGCCAGTCTCTTCGCCCTAACCGCCTGCAGCTCCAGCCACTCCCATCCCGAGAAAGTTCTCTACGTCTACAACTGGGCCGATTACATCGGCAAAGACACCGTCCAGAACTTCGAGAAGAAAACCGGCATCAGGGTCATCTACGACACCTACGACTCCGACGAGGAGCTCGAAGCCAAGCTCCTGGCCGGCGATGCCGGCTACGATGCCGTGACCACCTCCGCCGACTACTTCGCCCGCCAGATCAAAGCCGGCGTCTACCAGCCCCTCGACCGCCGCCAGCTTCCCAACTGGAAGAACCTCGACCCACATGTCCTCGCCATGATCGCCCCCGAGGACCCCGGCAACCGCTACGCCGTCCCCTATATGCGGCACGTCAACGGGTTCGCCTACAACGTCGATGCCATCCGTGCCCGCATGCCCGATGCACCGGTCAACAGCCTCGACATGCTCTTCAAGCCGCAGGTGATCTCGCGGTTCGCGAGCTGCGGCGTCTCCTTCCTCGACTCCGCGGAGGACGTGCTGCAGCTCGCGCTCAACTATCTGCACCTCGACCCGAACACCACCAGCCCGCAGGATTACCTGAAGGCCGAGAAGCTGCTCCTTGCCGTACGTCCGTTCATCCGCGCCTTCGACTCCGAGGAATACATGAACGGACTCATCAACGGCGATTTCTGCATTTCCATGTCCTATTCGGGCGACTATGCCGTGTCGGAGGCACGCGCGCGTGCCGCGGGACTGCGGGTCGATCTCGCGTTCACCGTGCCGCGCGAGGGGGCCGATTATTCGTTCGATGCCTGGCTGATCCCCGAGGGCGCGCCGCATCCGCAGGCGGCGCTCCAATGGCTCAATTACCTGATGGAGCCCCAGGTCATCGCCGCAATCACCAACGAGATTCATTACGGCAACGACAACATCGCCTCCGACCCCTATGTCGACCCCAAGATCCTGCACGACCCCACGATCTATCCGACACCGCAGCTGGAGGCGAGGCTCTATCGGCCGAAGGAAGTCTCCGCGAACCTGGAACGCATGCGCACACGCATCTGGATGAAGGTCAAGACGGGGATCTGAGCGCCCTCGCCTGGGGCGGCGGCAGGGCGGACCTCATGGCCGGTGCCTGACTCTCCTCGGAGCGCTCGGCCATGCGCATCTCCAGCTCGTGCCGCTGCTCGCTGCGGCGCATGAGCCATCCGGCCAGGATGACACAGCTTCCGACCGCACCGATGATCAGGCTCGCGAGCGCGTTGATGTCGGGACTCAACCCGAGCTTCACCTTCGAGTAGATGAGCATGGGCAGGGTATTGGCCCCCGGACCGGTGACGAAGCTCGATATGACCAGATCATCGAGCGACAGCGTGAACGACAGCAGCCAGCTCGAGACGATGGCGGGGGAAATGAGCGGCAGCGTGATCTCGAGGAACGCCCGGGTGGGCCCGGCGCCCAGATCCTGAGCGGCCTCCTCGAGCGAGCGATCGGCGCCCTGCAGGCGCGATTGCACGGTGACCGTCACGTATGCGATGCAGAACGTGATGTGGGCGAGGACGATCGTGAGGAAGCCCCGATGCGGCCAGGAGAAGGTCTGCAGCAGCGAGACGAAGAGCAGCAGCTGGGTGGTGCCCGTGATGACCTCGGGCATGACGAGCGGCGCGGTGACCATGCCGCTGAGCACCAGCCGGCCGCGGAACCTGCCGAATCGCACGAGCGCGATTGCTGCCAGCGTGCCAAGGACCACCGCGGCCGTGGACGCCGTGATCGCTACTTCGAGCGAAAGCAGGGCTGCATCGAGCAGCTCGCGGTTGTGCGCGAGCTTCACGTACCACTCCGTGGAAATGCCTCCCCACACGCTGACGAGCGGCGAGGCGTTGAACGAATAGCCGATGAGCACCAGGATCGGCAGGTAAAGTACCGCGAAGCCGATGCAGAGCACCGAGACCAGAAGCGGCGGGTAACGCTGTTCCACCGGGCTCAGGCCTCCAGCCGCCGGCCGCTCACGTGCTGGTAGATCGCGATGGGACCGACGAGCAGCACGAGGAAGGCGATGGCCACCGCGGCGGCGACCGGCCAGTCGTGGTTGTTGAAGAACTCATCCCACATCACGCGGCCGATCATGAGGTTGCCGGGGCCGCCGAGGAGCGAGGGGATGACGAACTCGCCCACGGCCGGGATGAACACCAGCAGCGACCCGGCGATCACCCCGGGCATGGAAAGCGGCAGGGTGATGTCGAGGAATGCCCGCCAGGGCGGACTGCCGAGGTCGGCGGCGGCCTCGAGCAGGCTACCGTCGAGCTTCTCCAGGGTGGCGAAGAGCGGCAGCACCATGAAGGGCAGGTATGAGTAGACGATGCCGATGTAGATCGCCAGGTTGGTGCGCATGATGAGGAGCGGATGGGAGATGAGCCCAAGGTGCAGCAACACCGTGTTGAGCAGACCGTCGTTGTCGATGATGGCCTCGAGCGCATACACTCGCAGCAGGAAGGACGTCCAGAAGGGCAGGATGACGACGAGCAGCAGGATGTTCTGGGTCGAGCGCGGCGCCCGCGCGATGGCATAGGCCATCGGGTAGCCGACAGCCAGACAGATCAAAGTCGAGACGAGGGCGGTGCGCAGCGAGAAGAGGTAGGCGAGCCCGTAGAGCTCATCCGTGAACAGGTAGCGGAAGCTCGCGAGGCTGAGCGTCAGCCGCAGATGATGGTCCGGCGTGCGCGTGAGGATGTCGGTGAACGGCGGGATGCGGATCACCGAATCGGCGAAGCTGATCTTCAGCGTGAAGAAGAACGGCACCAGGAAGAAAACCAGCAGGAACAGCAGCGGCGGCAGGATGATGAGCCAGCGCCACTGGGTTTGCGACCGCTTGAGGATGGTCGTGCTAATCGTCGCCCCTTTCCGTCATTGTGCAGGATAAACTCGGCACCGTGTCAACCCAACGTAAATCCGCCGCTGCAGCCGCCCGGGCCGAGGCGGGTGGCGGTCGCGCGCGGGGCTCGCGCCAGCGGCAGCGGCTGATCGATGCCTGCATCGCCGCTCTGCACCTCTACGGGCCCTCGCGCACCACGGTCGAGAAAGTGGTCGCCATCGCCGATCTGTCGCCCGGAATCGTGCGCTTCTACTTCGACTCCAAGGACGCCATGCTGGTGGCCTCCCTCGGCTACCTGGCGGCGGAGTTCGAGGAGCGGGTGCTCGTGCCGGTGTCGCGCATCAAGGGCTCCCCGGTGCGCGCGCTCGAGCTTCTGGTGGATCTGTACCTCGATGCGGACATTGCCAGCACCCGCAAGATCTCGGTGTGGTACTCGTTCTGGGGCGAGGCGAGCTCGCGCCAGGAATACCTCGACATCTGCGGCAAGAAGGACGAGGACTTCGCGGTACTGGTACGGGAGCTCATGGAGCGGTTGATCGCCGAGACCGGTCTGCGCCACCTCGATGCCGATGGCGTGGCGCTCGGGCTGATCGGCGTGCTCGAGGTGCTGTGGCAGGGATTCGCCTTCCAGAGCGAGGAGAGCATCGATCGGCCGGCCGCGCGGGCCCGCTCGCTTGCCTATCTGCGCTCGGTATTCCCCGGCAGTTTTTCCGCCGTCGAGAAGACGCCCATCACGGTGGGGGTGCCGCCGGTCCCCGGCGCGTCGCTGCCGGCATGGGCCTACTCGAGCGCGCCCGTCCTCGCGCTCGAGCGCGAGCACCTGCTGCGCCCCGAGCGGCAGGTGGTGGGGCATACGGCAGGACGGGTCGAGGAGATCGCGGTGGCGGCGAACTGGAAAATCCTGGTCGAGCAATGGCTCGAGAGCGATTCGCCGCGACGGTATTTCCTGCCGCCGAATCAACTTCTCGACCTCTCCGCCGGAAGCGCCCAACTGTTGCAGGTCGTGCCGGAAGCGCCGGAGCGCTGCCGCCTGTTGCGCTTCGATCTGAGTCCGGCGCGCGACACCGCCCGGCGGCCGGGGCCGGCGCGCCGCGGCGCGAGCATGCTCGCTCGCCAGGCAGCGCTTGCGGAATCGGCGCAGCGGCAGCTCCAGACCTCCTCGCCGCAAGCGCAGGACGGCACCGCCGTTCCGGCCGCTGTGGCGGAATTCAGGCGCTCGGTGGCCGCGCTGTTACCGCTCTTGTAAAGCGCCGGATCGGGGCTCCTGCCCCGCCCGGCGCTGCTTTGGTCAAAAAGCGTGGTTTTTGCCCAAAGCTCGCTCGGCGGGCGAAGCAGTGCTTCGCTGAAAGGCACCGCCTCGCCCTGCGGCGGCGGGGTACGTCCCTGTACCTGAATCGCTCTGTCGTGTCGCTTCACGGCTCGGAATCGATCGCCCACTCGATGAAACTAGGCGAACTGCGCGGGCGCATGCGGCTCGCGCACTTCGGGAATGCGGCTGCGCAGCAAATCATGGAACTGCAGCATGCAGCTCTCGAGCCGCGAGAGCGGCCCCGGCTCATACGAGCGCGAGCCGAGCCCGCGCTGCACCCGGGTGCAGAGGAACTCGTCCTCCCGCTGCACCTGGCGGTTGATCCGCGAGCCGAGGTAACGTAACACCCGCATCTCGCGCCGCGAGTCCGGATGCGCGAAGCAGCCGCCGCGGATGGTGCACTTGCCCGGGCCCCGCGGCAGCACCTGGAAGAAGTCCATCTGCTCGGGGAACACGTCGATGCCTATGTTGGGCAGCATGCTGTAGAAGCTCCAGCGCCGCCGCTGCGCCTCGGGAAGATCGACGGCGGTGGGCACCACGAGGCTCTGATAGAAGCGCTCGCTCCAGCGGCTCGAGGGCCGCTCGCGCAGCTGGCTGATGCCGCGTGCCAGACCGCTCGGCAACAGCACCTGATCCTCGTAATCGGGCGTGAACATGCGAAAGAGCCCGGGATGGCCGATGGGCACGTGATACGACTCCAGGTAGTTGTCCATCGCGATCTTCCAGTCGCAGTTCCAGTGCTCGATGTACATGGGACCCAAGGGCAGCATGTCCGCGATCCGGTACGGCGCCAGCTCGGCGGCGAGCTCGCCCCAGACTTCCTCGACGGGAGGCGGATCGCCCGCGAGGCACACGAACACGAAGCCGAACGCCACCTGCGAGCGCACCGGCTTCAAGCCCCACTGCGAGCGCTCGAGCCCGGGGAAGCTGTCGCGCTCGGGGATGCCGCGCAGCTCACCGCTCAGGCGATACGACCAGCCGTGATACGGGCAGGTGACTGCGCCGGGGCAATGTCCGGATCCTTCGAGAATCCGCGCGCCGCGGTGGCGGCAGACATTGTGAAAAGCGCGGATCCCGCCCTGCGAGTCGCGCAACGCCACCACACCGTTGGCTCCCAGCTCGAAGGTAAGGAAATCGCCCGGCTGCGGGATGGCATTGACGTGACAGACGATCTGCCAGCTCGGCACGAGGAGCCGCTCGGTCTCGAGCCGGGTCATCTCGGCGTGGCTGTAGGCCCAGGCGGGCAGGGCGCGGGGCAGCGCGGGCGGGGCGGCTGGGCGGGCGGCGATGGATGAGGCCATGGGCGACTCTCGGGGCGTAATTTATATACTCATGTAATTCTACCGCAGATTTTTATATGAACATATAGACTGCGGCGTGACGCGATGCTACCGTTGCGCTCCAGACGCGTTCACGCAAGCGCAGGAGGGGGTATGTCCCGGATACTCGCGAAGAGCCAAGCTCACTATCGCCGGGCGCTCACCCGGCTGCCGCTGGGGGTCGCCTCGAACTTCCGCTTCTGGGGCGAGGACCGCACGGTTTACGTGAAGTACGGCCGCGGCGCCCGCATCGTCGATATCGACGATAACGAGTACATCGACTATCGCTTGGGGTATGGCCCGGCGATCCTCGGCCACGCCGATCCGAGAGTTGATGAGGCGGCCGTCGAGGGCATGAAGGTCGGCGGCGTGTTCGCGCTCGCCACGGAGCGGGAGTACTACGTCGCGCAGCGCATCGCCAAGATGGTTCCCGCGGCGGAGCTGGTGCGCTTCTCCAACTCCGGCACCGAGGCGGTGATGGCGGCACTGCGTCTCGCCCGTGCCTTCACCGGCAAGGACGATTACGTGATCCTGGAGGGCAGCTATCATGGCCTCTTCGATGCCGCCATGTGGTACACGCCCATGGACAAGTGGACGCAGGTTGGCGATCCGGTGGTCTACCCGTACAGCGAGGGCATTCCGCTCAGCACGCGCAGCTTCGCGCATTTCGTGCAGGCCAATGATGCCAACCAGCTCGAGGATGTGCTCAAGCGCCATGCGGACAAGGTTGCGTGCCTGCTCATCGAGCCCATCATGGGCAACTGTCTGGGAATCTCCGCGGACCCGGCTTATCTGCGCGCCGCCCGCGAGCTTTGTGACCGCCACGGCGTGCTGCTCGTCATCGATGAGGTGAAGACGGGCTTTCGCGTCGCGCGCGGCGGCGCGCAGGAGCTCTACGGGGTCAGCGCCGATCTTTGCACCTTCGCCAAGGCCATGGGCAACGGCTATCCGATCTCGGTGCTCGCCGGGCGCGAGCAGATCATGCGCAAGCTCGGACGCGGTGTCGCGCACGGCGGTACATACACCGCACACTCCGTATCGCTTGCTGCTGCGGAACGGACGTTGCAGATACTCGATGAGACCGATGCGCTCGAGAGAATCGCGGGATACGGCACGGCGCTGCGTCAGGGAATGAGCGCGATCCTCAAGGCGCGCGGCATCGCGCACAGCTTCGTCGGCCACCCCTCGATGAGCGGGCTCTACTTCGCGCACGACCCGCCGCGCAACTACCGCGACTGGAAGGGCAGCGACTACACATTCTACGATGCCGCGGCGAAGGTGCTGCACGATGAGCGCGTGCTTTGCGAGCCGGACTCGCGCGAGCCCTGGTTCGTGTGCGCGGCACACGATGACGCCTGTCTGAAACAGACACTCGCGGCCTTTGAGATCGCGATCGAGAAGACGCTGAGCACGGTCGGCGGGCGGCGGCAGGCCGGCGGGTGAGCATGAGGCTCGCGCCCTGGAACCGCGCCGGCCCGGGGAAGCGGGCCGGAAAGCGCGCCGGCGGCAGCCGCGGGCCGGATGCGATCGTGGTCGGCGCCGGCCACAACGGCCTCGTGGCGGCGTGCTTTCTCGCCCGCGCGGGCTTGAGCGTGCAGGTGCTGGAGCGCAATCCCTACATCGGCGGGGCGGCGGTGAGCCGGAGCCTTTACGAGGGTTTCACTTACTCCAATTGCTCCTATGTCTGCAGCCTGCTGCGTACGGAGATCATCCGTGCGCTCGAGCTGCCTGCCCACGGCCTGCAGATCATTCCATACGAGGGCGGCTGCACCCTGATGGGTAACGGCGGGCACTTCGCGCTCTATGACAATCACGATGCGCTGCGGCGCGAGATCGCGCGGCACTCGAGCCGCGATGCGGAAGCCTACGATCGGTTCACCCGCGACATGCTGCGGCACTGCAAATTCATCAAGCCCCTGCTGCTGCGCGCGCCCCCCGATCCGACTTCGTTCAAGCCGCGTGATGTGCGCGAGCTGCTGTATCTGGGACGGCACTTCGGCAGACTCGGCGAGGACAGGATGTGCGAGACGCTGCGCTTCTGGACGCTCTCCTGCGCTGACCTGCTCGATGAGTACTTCGAGAGCGAGATCGTCAAGGCACACCTCGCCGGCAGCTCGATCATCGGCACGGCGTTGGGTCCGCGCTCGCCCGGCACGGCCTATGTGCTGCTGCACCATTACATGGGCAGCATCGACGGCACCGTCGGCGCATGGGGCTTCGCGCGCGGCGGAATGGGCGCGATCACGCAGGCGCTCGCCGCCAGTCTGGCGGCAAGCGGCGGCTCGATCCGCTGCGAAGCGCCCGTGCAGCGCATCCTGACCCGTAACGGGCGCGCGGCGGGAGTCGTGCTGGAGAGCGGCGAGGAAATCCCGGCGAGGCTCGTCGTCTCCAACATGGACGTGCGCCGGACGTTCCTCGACACCATGGACCCTGCCGAGCTGCCGGAGGAGTTCGTGCGGCGCGTGCGGCAGTTCAAGATCCGCGGCTCCTCCGGCAAGCTCAACATCGCCCTCGATGCCATGCCCCGCTTCCCGGCGATCCCGGCCGGCGCGCCCTGTGTGCGCGGCGACCTGCACGTGACCGACTCGATCGACATGCTGGAGCGGGCCTACGATGACTGGAAGGAGGGCCGCTGGTCGCAGCGTCCGTACCTCGACATGCTGATCCCGACCCAGATCGATCCGACCATGGCGCCGCCGGGCAAGCACTACATGTCCGTGTTCGTGCAATACTGCCCCTACCGCCTGGCCGACGGGCCGTGGACGGACGAGAAACGCGCGAGCTTCGGCCGCACGGTCATCGACTCCATCGCCGAGCACAGTCCCGGATTTCGCGATCTCATCCTGCACGCGGAAATCCGTACGCCCGCCGACATCGAGCGCGAGGTGGGCCTCACCGAAGGCAACATCTTTCAGGGCGAGCTGACTTTCGACCAGCTTCTATTCAACCGTCCGATTCCAGGCTATGCGCAATACCGCTCGCCGATCAGGGGACTCTATATGTGCGGCTCCAGCACCCATCCCGGCGGCGGGGTGATGGGCGCGCCCGGCGCCAACGCGGCGAGCACGATCCTCGGGGACCTGAAGCGGTGAGCGCCTCGCGCTACGACTGCATCGTCATCGGCGCCGGACACAACGGGCTCACCTGCGCGGCCTATCTGGCGCGCGCCGGGAGGCGGGTGCTGGTTCTGGAGGCGGCCGAGGCGCCGGGCGGGGCAGCGGCTACACACGAGTTCGCGCCCGGCTTTCGGGTATCGAGCTGCGCGCATCTGCTGCATCTGATGCCCGGATGGCTGCTCGGGGAGCTGGGACTCGCAGGCCACGGCTTGCGGATGGCGGCCGAGCGGATGCCTACCCTCGCGCTGTCGGCGGCGGGGGCACTGCAGATCCCGCCTTACCCTGATTCGGCGGCACGGGATCTGGGCGAAGCCGACGCGCGCGCGTTCCGGGAGTATGCGGCCATGATGGGGCGCCTGGCGCGGGCGCTGCGGCCGATCCTGGAGGCGGTGCCGCCGCGGCTCGGCTCCCGCGCCTGGCGCGACCGGCTCACCCTGCTCGGCCTCGGGGCGAGGCTGCGGCTGTTGGGACGATCCGACATGCGGGAGTTGCTGCGCATCGCCGGCATGTGCGTGCAGGACCTCCTCGATGAGCACTTCGAGAATCCGCTCCTCAAGGGAGCGCTCGCCTTCGATGCGGTGCTCGGCACGAATCTCGGCCCGCGCTCGCCGGGCACCGTCTTCACGCTGTTGTATCGCCTGGCGGCGGGGGGCGGGTCGGCCGGCTCTCTGGCGCAACCCGTGGGCGGTCTCGGCGCGCTCACCGAGGCTCTCGCACGCGCGGCAAGCAGCGCGGGAGCTGAGCTTCGCTGCGATGCGCCCGTGGCTCGCATGATCGTGACGGAAGACAGCGCGGCGGGCGTGATTCTGGAGTCAGGCGAGCGGTTGCAGGCCAAATGTGTGGTCTCGAGCGCCGATCCGCGGACGACATTCCTGCGACTGCTCGGTCCAGAGCACCTGGATGCCGGATTCGTCCGCCGCATCACGCACTTGCGCGGCCAAGGCATGACCGCGAAGCTGCATCTCGCGTTGGATCGAATGCCGCGATTCGCTGCGCTTACCGCCTTGGCGCCCACCGGCCGGCTGGTCATTGCGCCCTCCCTGCAGGCGGTGGAGCGGGCGTTCAACGATGCCAAGTACGGCCGGTTCTCGGCGGCTCCGCTGCTGGAGGTGATAGTGCCCACCGCCGTCGATCCGGGCCTGGCCCCTGCCGGCCGGCATGTGCTTTCGGCCGTGGTGCAGTATGCTCCGCATGGAGTTGCCGGGGGGTGGGAAGGGCAGCGTGAGCAGTTTCTCGATACGATCCTGCAGACGCTCGAAGCACACGCGCCGGGTCTTCGCGAATCCGTGTGTGCGGCAGAGCTGCTCACGCCCCAGGACATCGAGTCCCGTTTTCGCATCAGCGGCGGCCACTGGCATCACGCGGAGCTGGCGCTCGATCAGTTCTTCATGGTCCGCCCGGTTGCGGGCGCGGCGCAGTATCGTGCGCCGGTGCGGGGACTCTTTCTCTGCGGCGCCGGCTGTCATCCGGGTGGCGGGGTGATGGGACTGGCGGGCCACCATGCGGCGCGCCGGATCCTGGCGGAGGCGGCCTGAGATGCCGGAGCCGCACTATCGGCAGCCGCTGCTGCGCACGCCTTTCCACGAGCGCATGCGGGCCTTCAGCCAGGTTGACAGCTTCATCCCGTGGTCGGGCTACAGCACGGTCGATGTCTTCAGCACCGTGGAGCAGGAGTATTTCGCGATCCGCAACGGCGCCTCGCTTTACGACCTGACGCCGATGGTGAAATACCGTGTGACGGGCGCGGACGCCACGCGCTTCCTCGATCGGCTGGTCACGCGCAGCATCGCGAAGCTCGCCGTCGGCAGGGTGGCCTACGCGCTCTGGTGCGACGATGGCGGCCTCCTGATCGATGACGGCACCGTATTCCGCATGGCGGAGCAGGAATACCGGCTCTGCACGGGCGAGCGGCAGCTCGATTGGCTGCTCGACTCGAGCGTCGGCTTCGATGTGCGGATCGAAGAGATCACCGCCGACATCGCGGCGCTGGCGCTGCAGGGCCCCTGCTCCTGCTGGATCCTGAAAGCCATTGGGCTGGAGGGCATCGAGACACTCGCGCCCTTCGCGCACCGCGGCTTCAGGCTCCCGCAGCAGCTGGCGGCGGCGGGGCCGTCGGGCGCGGCGACGATGATGGTCTCCCGCACCGGGTTCACCGGCGATCTGGGCTACGAGCTGTGGGTCGACCCGGCGGACGCCGAGCGCCTGTGGGATGCCCTGATGGAGGCGGGCCGGGTCCGCCTGGTTAGGCCCGTGGGCTCGCGCGCGCTCAACATTGCCCGGCTGGAGGCGGGCTTCCTCCTTCCCAACGTGGACTTCGTCTCGAGCGCGCACACGCTGCGCAACGGCAGCGCGCGCTCGCCTCTGGAGCTGGGACTCGGCTGGTGCGTGGATTTCGGCAAAGGTCATTTCACCGGGCGGCGCGCGCTCCTCGAGGAGCAAGGCGGCACGCCGCGGCGCCGGCTCGCCGGACTGGATGTTGAGGGCACCAAGCCCGCTCACAACGCGCTCGTCTACGCCGACCGCAGCGGGCGGCGGGAGATCGGCAGCGTCTCATCGGCAGCCTGGTCGCCGACCTGTAAACGTAACATCGCGCTCGCCATGCTGGATGCGCCGCACTTCATGACCGGCCGGCAGGTCTGGACCGAGATCTACCTCAACCGCGAGCTCACCTGGGAGCGGCGCATGGTGCGCGCGCTTGGTCGAACGGCCATTCTTCGCACCGGCGCGGCGCCGCGCCACTCCCCCGGGAGACTTCTGAGTTGATCACCACCGCGGTCAAGAGCGTGAGCGAGCGACCGTGGATGGATCCGCAGGCCAGCCCGCAGATCGTCATCGAGGGCGTCACCAAGACCTTCGCCGGGTTCACCGCGGTGGACCACGTCAGCCTCAACATCTACCAGGGCGAGATGTTCGCATTGGTCGGGGCATCCGGCTGCGGCAAGACGACGCTGCTGCGCATGCTGGCGGGATTCGCCCGCCAGAGCAGCGGGCGCATCCTCATTGACGGCGTGGAGATGAGCGGGGTGCCGCCGCACGAGCGGCCCGTCAACATGATGTTCCAGTCGTACGCGCTCTTTCCGCACATGACCGTGGAGGGCAACGTCGGCTATGGGATGCGCCGGCTGCCGATCCCGCGCGAGGAGCGCCGGCAGCGCATCGAGCAGGCCCTGGAGATGGTGCAGCTCGGCTCCCTCGGCAAGCGCAAGCCGCACCAGCTCTCCGGCGGCCAGCGCCAGCGGGTGGCGCTTGCCCGCGCCCTGATCCGCAGACCCAAGGTCCTGCTGCTCGATGAGCCGCTGTCCGCTCTCGACAAGAAGCTGCGGGAGAAGACGCAGTTCGAGCTGATGGATCTGCAATACCGGGTCGGGATCACCTTCATCGTGGTGACCCACGATCAGGACGAGGCCATGGCGCTCGCGACCCGCATCGCGGTCATGGATCGAGGCAAGGTGTTGCAGGTGGGCACGCCGTCCGAGATTTACGAGTTCCCGCAAAGCCGCTTCGTCGCCGACTTCGTCGGCACGACCAACCTCTTCGAGGGCACCGTCACGGGCAGCGAGCCCGGCAGTGTCACCGTGCACTGCGCCGAGACGGCGTGTGATCTGCTGATCGACGATCTCGGGCGCTTTGCGCCCGGGCAGCGCGTCTGGGTGGCGCTGCGGCCGGAGAAGATCCGCCTGAGCAAGCAGCCGCCCGATAGCGGCCGTTGCAACCTGCTGCGCGGGGTGGTCTGGGAGCTCGGCTATCTCGGCAACCGCTCGACCTACCGGATCAAGATGGCGAGCGGCAAGCTCGTCACGGTGCAGGCGCAGAACGAGCGGCGCACTGCCGAGTGGTCGATCGACTGGAGCGATGAGGTGTACATGAGCTGGCAGGCGGATGCGGCGGTGATTCTCCAATCCTGAGCCTATTGGTAATCGCGCGGGATGGTCCTTTTCCACGTGCGGGTCATGACGATCTTGCCATCGCGCAGCAGCGTGCGCGTGTACTCATAATGGAAATCGTGCAGATCGCTGCTCAGCGATAGATGGCCGCGCCAGGTCAACGTGTGTGCACCGACGTGCTGTACGTTGACGATGTCGCCAACGTCGCTGGCCTCTGCCGGATGTGCATCGTCGATCGTATACGTGAGCTTTTCCGCATCGTGGAACAGGCCCCAGGGGTAATGCACGTCGTATCCACCTTGCCAGATGACGCGCGCATGGCCGTTCTCATCGCGCTGCACCGTGTATGACCCGGGCCAGTCGAAGCCTCCGCCGGTGATTCCCGGCGGCTTCTCGACCGCGCTCGGCGGCGGGAGCAGCGATGAGGGCGGGGCTCTGCCTTGGAGAGATACGAGCGGCAGCTCGATCGACGATGCCCGCTTACCGCCGCCCAGCTCGACCGTTGTGTCCATCGGATAGGGCGTCGGCCAGAGGGTAGGCCACATGGCGTTGGAAAGCGCGAGCCGGATGCGATGTCCTTTCGGGAATACGTAAGAGGCGAGGTGCAGGTCGAAGGAGAATGTGTAGACCTTGTCCGGATCGAGAGCCTGCGGATCGGTCATCGAGTCTCGCTGGGCGCCGTTGAGGTCCGCACCGGTCACCAGCGTGACCCGACCGTCCGGGGCGACATCCTCCAGACGCGCAACCCAATCTGCGAGCGGCGCAGTGGCGGAGGCCTCGAATTCGACGTGGGGGAAACCGATGACGGCGGTGTCGTGCGACAGCCGTTGAGTGTCGTAGACCAGGCTGTATGCATCGAACGAGCGCATGTCGGGATGCAGATCCCCCCACCAGAAGATGCCGCTCTCGGCGCCTGCCGATGGGACGTACCGCAGCTCGTCCTGGCCGGATTGGCCGGCCTCGGGACGCAGCGCGTGATCCGGCTGCAGGTATAGGCGCTGCCGGTGCGTACCTTGCGGCGGCCACGCCCCATAGGCCCGCCAGACTCCGGGCAGAGTCTGATCCTGCGGCCCTGGCGGGTACGCGTGCTGCAGGTAGATCGTCAGCTTTGGATCCGCCAGAACGCCGCTGTCGCGTCCCTTCAGCCAGTAATCGAACCAACGCACCGCCTGCTGGCGCCAGCCGTAGAGCGGGCCGTAGTCGCTGTCGTTCGGATAGGCGTGATTCCAGGGGCCGATCCATGCCTTTACCGGCGCGAAGACCCGCGTGAGCATGCGCGGGATGCTGTCGCGATAGCCGTCGTGCAGACCGCCGATGAGAAAGCAGGGGACATGGATCGAGGACAGCGGCCGCTCGGGGCTGTGCCAGAAGGTGCCATCGCGCTGGTGCTCGAGGTAGGTCAGCGACCAGGGCTTCGAATTCATGCGTGGCCCGATGACCGCGGGTGCCAGACTGTAGTCGGGAGCACCGCTGCGGCCCTGGCCGAGGTCCATGGTCAGCTCGAATTCATCGAGGTGGACGACGCCGTCGATGTAGTGCACGTCTTCCTTGAAGAGCTTCTCGGTCGCGGCCACCGCCACGATCGCCTTCAGCGCGGGCGGATTGCGCATGGCCAACTGGATGGAATTGAAGCCGCCCCAGGAGATGCCGAGCATTCCCACTTTTCCATTGGACCAGGGTTGTCGGGCGAGCCAGGCGATGACCTGCTCGCCGTCGGCCTGCTCCTGCGCCGAGTACTCGCGATCGGGCGGCGTGCCGCCGCTTTCACCGAAGCCGCGGATGTCTACTGCTGCGCCGACGTATCCGCGGCGGGCGAAGTAACTGAAGAGGCCGTATTGCTCCTGGGCTTCGTCGTCGTCCTTGCGATAGGGCAGGTAGTTGAGCAGAGCGGGGAAGCGGGCGCCGTGGGGTGCACCTTTGGGCATGTAGAGAGTCACAGCCAGTGTGACGCCGTCGGGCATGGGGATGACGGTGCGGTCCAGGGTGAATCCGTAGACCGGGGGAGACGGGCTCTCATAACTCTGAGCCTGTCCCAGACTCGCCGACAACACCAGAAAAAGAATGGCTGCTGCCGATTTACGCATGTCTCGGGGTCTCCGGACGCTCACTCGCGTCGGTTCGCGAACTCTCATCATTCAGGCCCCGCTGCAGGGCCGCACGGTTCATGAATGACCGGGGCTATCGCGGCGTAACGGCGAATCGCGCAGCACTGTGCACGCGGATTCTCCGGCCTCGAGTTCGCGTGCGTAGCGATGACCACTGTAGACGGCGTGTACGATTGCACCCGGGGCGAGGGCATCGCCGATACGCGTGACCGACGCGATGCCCGCTGCGGCGAGATCTTCGGGCTTGGCGATCAGCTCGTGGTAGAGGGTGTCGTTCGGCAGGCGTGCGCCGACGATGACCAGTGCGCGGCAAGGGAGCTGGGTCCGCACGGAGGTAAATACATTCACGAGCGTCACTGCGCTGCCGTCGAAAGACTCGACCCGCGCCAGGGTGTGCAATGCGACTCCTGCGGCGCAGAGCGCGCGGTAGGTCTGCGGCTGCTCATTGGTCATGGCGGCCCAGGCGGAAACGTATCCGGACGGCGTCACATAAGTGACTTTTCGACCGCTTCTCGCCAGATGCTCGGCCAACACGGAGCCCATGTAGTAATTGTCGAAGTCGAACACCAGCACGGGGTCCTCGAGCTGCGCGCCGGCCGCGATATCGTCAGGTGTGTAGACATTGGGGCGGTCCAGGGTGCCTGCGGGTACCTCGAGCGGCGAGTACAGCAGCGCCGTCCAGCGGGCGCCCGTGGCGAGCATCACGTGCGCCGGCTGCAATTCGAGGATGTCGTGCGCACCGAGGCGATTGCTCCGGTACACATTGACGTTGCCGAGGCGCTGCAACTGGGCGCGCCGCCAGTCGAGCACGCGCGACCAGGCCGCAAGGCCGGGCAGGCGCGTCTCGAACCGCAGTCGTCCGCCGAGCTCGCCCTCGGCCTCGGCCAGCGTAACCTCGTATCCGCGGCGCCCGAGCGTCAGCGCGCATTCGAGGCCCGCGGGGCCCGCGCCCACCACGAGCACCGCGGTGCCGCGATTGGCCGCGGGCGCAATGCGCTCCGGATGCCACTGCCGGCGCCATTCCTCGCCGATGGTCGGGTTCTGGGTGCACCGCACCGGCACCGCGTCGTGCCAGCTCGAGATGCAGATGTTGCAGCCGATGCACTCGCGGATCTCCTCCTCGCGTCCTTCGTCAATTTTCGCGGGCAGGAACGGATCGGCGATCGACGGCCGCGCGGCACCGATCAGATCGAGCACTCCGCGGCGAATCTGGCCAACCATGGCGTCCGGCGAGGTGAAGCGGCCGACGCCCACGACGGGCTTGTCCGTGAGCGATTTGACGAAGGCGATCACTGGCTCGTGGCTGCCTTCGGGCGTGAAGCGCGACGGCGCGCAGTCGGTGGTCTCGGAGTCCATCTTCACGTCCCAGAGGTCCACCAGGTCCGCGAGCCGCTGCACGACCTCGTGGGCTTCCGACGGGGCGTGCTCGCCAGGGCGGGCGCGCAGTTCTTCCAGGCTGATGCGAAGTGCGACGGCACACTGGTCGCCGGCGGCCTCTCGTGTGACTTCGAGCAGCTCGCGGACGATGCGCACCCGGTTGCCGAGGCTCCCGCCGTAGGCGTCGGTGCGGTGATTCCATTCGGGCAGGAGGAACTCGTAGGGCAGGTAACCCATCCCCGCGTAGACATAAAGGATGTCGAATCCGGCGCTGCGCGCCCGGCACGCCGCCTGCTTCTGCGCCTCGAGCAGCTCGCGAATGTCCTCTCGCTCCATGACCCGCGGACGCTGGTTGCCGATGTAGCCCACCTGCATCGGCATCCATGCAGTTCCCGACGGAGACATGGAGGGGGCTCGATTGAGCCGGTTCATGACCGAGCCGCCGCCATGCCAGAGCTCGATTCCCGCGAGAGCTCCATGCCGGTGAACCGCTTCCGTCATCAGGGCGTGGGAGCGCACGTCATCGTCGTCCCAGAGTGTGGCGTAGGGCAGGGGGGCATCGTCGGAGCCGGGGTCGATGGATACGTAGCCGGTGCACACCACGCCCCAACCGCCTTCGGCCTTGGTCTCGCGGAAGGCGGCGCGCATGCGCGGCATCGAGTTGGTCATGCCGCTCGCGTGGGGCACGGCATAGAACCGGTTGCGGGCGGTCACCGGGCCGATCCTGACGGGCTCGAACAGAACGTCGTAGCGAGGATTGCGGGGCATGCGGGCGGGCCTCACTCGTCGCTGATGTCGTCCGTCAAGAGCGTCTTGCGGCGCTTGATGAAATCGAGCATCGCTTCGTCCCGCGCGGGATCGATGCCGGGGTCCTGATATTCCGCCAGCATGCGCTTCCATACCCGGTTGGCACGCTGCTCCGCGGTGAGGCGTCCCTCCTCCACCCA
>DASYGA010000235.1:0-17647 GCA_036000265.1 Steroidobacteraceae bacterium
GTCAGCCAGTGCTCACGGCCGGCGAAGTGATAGCGCAGCGTCCACGAGGCGCCATCGCGAGTCTGCTTGCGCAGATACAGCCCGTCGCCATCACTGAGCAGCATCCGCTCGCCCGATCGATGCGCCCGCTCAACGGCGAGCGTAGTGAGTTTCGCGCGCTCCATCCGAGCCCTCCATCCGCAAGGATTCGATCCGGTGGCTCTCGATCTGGGCGGTTTACGAAGGGTTTCGGCACCTCGCAAGCCGCCCCTGATCGTCGAATAGCAGCCACGGACTTAGCTACAAGTCAGCTACCGTCGTAGCTACATGATAGCCGATATAGAGTTGGATGGAAGTGGCCATTCATGGCCAAAATCACTAGAAATACAGGTTATTCTGGCCGGCGATGGATGCGCCTCGACACGCCTAGATGCTATTCCGCGTTCTGCACCTGCTCCCGCATCTGCTCGATGATGACCTTCATGTCCACCGCGCTGCGGGTGGTGTCCAGGTCCTGGGACTTCGATGACAGGGTGTTCGCCTCGCGGTTGAGCTCCTGCATCAGGAAGTCGAGGCGGCGGCCGGCGGGCTCGTTGGCAGAGAGCACGCGGCGGATCTCCTGGATGTGGCCGGTGAGGCGGTCGAGCTCCTCGTCGACATCCAGCCGCTGCAGCAGGATTGCGAGCTCCTGCTCCAGGCGGTCCTGATCGACATTGGCGGTCAGCTCTTTCACCCGCTCATCCAGGCGCGCCCGCAGTCGGGTCTGCACCTCGGGCAGGCGCTCCCGCACCTGGCGCACGTGGTCTTCGAGCGCGGTACAGCGCAGCTCCAGGATATCCTTCAGCCGCAGTCCCTCGCGAGCGCGCGCTGCCGCGAGGTCCTCGAGCGTGCTGCCGAAGAGCGCCCTGACGGCGACCATCAGCTCCTCCCCGGCGGAGCTGTCTTCCTTGAGGACGCCGGGCCAGCGCAGCACATCGACGATGTTCACGGTATGCGTAGGGAAGGAGCGTCCGATGTCGCGCAGGCGTCCGAGCAGCCGCTCGAGCGCCTGGGCGTCTATCTCGAGCCCGGCCTCGGAGACCTGCGCGCGGCGATACGTGACGGTGCAGTCGACTTTGCCGCGGCGCACCTCGCGGGCGAGGTGCTGGCGCAGCTCTCCCTCCGCGGAGCGCAGCTCATCGGGCAGGCGGAAGCCCGCCTCGAGAAAGCGATGGTTGACGCTGCGCAGCTCGCAAATGAGCGTCCCCCAGGGCCCGGAGATCTCCCGCCGCGCGAAGCCGGTCATGCTGGCGATCATTGTTAAACTCTGCGCTCCCGGCGCCGCGGGGTGATATAAAGGGGGATCGAAAGTCTAACAGATGCACGGATTTCTTCTTGCGGGTTGATTACGCCGACGTCAGCCTCCTGGGCGGGCGCGAGGAGAACCAGGACCGGATCGCCGTCGCGGTGACGGAGCATGCGGCGTTGCTCGTCGTCGCCGACGGCATGGGCGGCCACGCCAACGGTGCACGCGCCGCGGAGATCGCCCGCGAGATCGTGCTCGATGCCTTCGGGCATACCCCGCATCCGCTTTTCGATCCGATGGGATTCCTCCACCTGATCCTCGGCCGCGCGCACGAGGAAGTGGTCAAGCTCGGCGCACCGCTGCCGCTCGAGCAGCGGCCGCGCGCCACCTGCGCCCTCTGCCTCGTGCAGCAGGGCGCTTCCTGGTGGGCGCACGTCGGCGACAGCCGGATCTATCATTTGCGCGCCGGCGCCCTCGTCGGCCGCAGCCGTGACCACAGCCATGTGGAGGTGCTGCTGCGCGAAGGCCTCATCACCGCGGAGCAAGCCCAGGCCCATCCCATGCGCAACTATGTCGAATGCTGTCTCGGCGGCGATCCCATCCTTCCCGACATGGCGATCGCGCGCAGACGCCCGCTGGAGTCTGGAGACGTGCTGCTCGTATGCACCGATGGCTTCTGGAGCGGCCTGAAGGATGCGGAGATCGCCGCGGAGCTCGCCGCGCCGGTGAGCGCAGGTGCTGGTGCGAGCCGTCCGAGTGGCAGCGCGGGCAGCCCGGCCGCTACCCTGGGCGGGCCCCAGGGCAGCCCGGGTATCCAGGGCGCGCCGCTGCGCGAGAAGCTGATGGAGCTCGCCCAGAGGGCCATCGCGCGCACCGGCGCCGCCAGCGACAACACTTCCGTGGCCGCAGTGCGCTGGCTGTCATGACACGCCCGAGCGGACGCGCGCCCGATCAGATGCGCCCGGTCAGCTTCATGCGCCGGTTCGCCAAGCATGCCGAGGGCGCGGTGTTGATCGAGGTCGGCGACACCCAGGTGTTATGTACGGCCAGCGTCGAGGATACCGTGCCGCCCTTCCTGCGCGGCAAGGAGCAGGGCTGGGTCACGGCGGAATACGGCATGCTGCCGCGCTCCACCCACACCCGCTCGGCCCGCGAAGCGGCGCGCGGCAAGCAGAGCGGCCGCACGCAGGAGATCCAGCGCCTCATCGGTCGCTCGCTGCGCGCGATCACTGACCTCAAGGCATTGGGCGCGCGCACCATCACGCTGGATTGCGACGTGCTGCAGGCCGACGGCGGCACGCGCACCGCTTCGATCACCGGCGCCTACGTGGCGCTGGCACGGGCCTGCGAGAAGCTGGTCGCGCGGCGCACGATCTCCGCCAACCCGCTTCATGGTCAGGTCGCCGCCGTCTCGGTCGGCATCGTCGGCGGCCGGCCGGTGTTGGATCTGGATTACGCCGAGGACTCGCAGGCGGAGACGGACATGAACGTGGTCATGCGCAGCGGCGGCGCGTTCATCGAGCTGCAGGGCACCGCGGAGGGACACGCGTTCCGCCGGCACGAGCTCGATGCCATGCTGGCGCTCGCGGCGGAGGGCATCGACCGTCTCTTCGCCCTGCAGACGCAGGCGCTGGCGGACCGCGGCACGTGAAGGCCGTCCTCGCGAGCGGCAACGCCGGCAAGCTCAAGGAGCTGACGGCGATCCTCGAGCCCTTGGGTCTCGAGCTCCTCGCCCAGAGCGCCCTCGGCATCCATTCGCCGCCGGAGACCGGCAGCACGTTCCTGGAGAACGCGCTGCTCAAGGCCCGGTACGCGGCACAGGTCTCGGGTCTACCTGCGCTCGCAGACGACTCCGGCATAGAGGTCGACGCGCTCGATGGCCGTCCGGGCGTCCGCTCCGCGCGGTTCGCCGGCGAGGGGGCGAGCGATGCCGAGAACCTCCGCAAGCTCCTGGCGGAGCTGCACGACGTGCCCATGGAGTTCCGCCAGGCGCGCTATCACTGCGTGATTGCGTTCGTGCGCCGGCACGACGACCCGCAACCGATCGTCGCGCAGGGAACCTGGGAGGGACGCATCGCGCTCGCGCCCCGGGGCACCGGCGGGTTCGGCTACGACCCGATCTTCCTGCCGGCCAGCCTGCCGCAGTCCGCGGGGCAAGCGCCAACGGATGCGCCCCGCACCGCGGCGGAGCTCGATCCGCCGGCCAAGAATCGAGTCAGTCATCGCGCTCAGGCGCTGCGCGCCTGGGTCGCCGCCGCCCGCGAAGAGCTCGAGCTCGAAACCCCGCGCGCGCCCGCCACCCGTGGCAGCCTTTTCGTGCTGGCTGCACCTTCCGGCGCCGGCAAGACTTCACTGGTCACGGCTCTTCTGGAGCGCATGCCTGCACTGCGGATGTCCGTCTCGCATACCACGCGGCCCCGACGCCCAACCGAGGAGCACGGACGCGAGTACTACTTCATCAGCGTGGCGGACTTCGAGCGGCTGGTCGCCGAAGGGCAGTTCCTCGAGCATGCCCGTGTCTTCGACAATTTCTACGGCACGGCTCGCACCCCTGTCGAAACGCGCCTCGCACAGGGTGGCGACCTCATGCTGGAGATCGACTGGCAGGGTGCCCGGCAGGTGCGCTCGGCGATGCCCGACTGCGTCACCATCTTCATCCTGCCGCCTTCCCGCGAGGCACTCGAGAAGCGCCTCTACAGCCGCGCAACCGATCCCCCGGAGGTGATCGCCCGCCGCCTGCGCGATGCCGTGAGCGACATGTCGCACTGGCGGGAGTTCGATTACGTGGTCGTGAATGACGTCTTCGAGCAGGCGGTGGCGGACCTCATGGCCATCATCGCAGCGCATGGCGAAGCGGCGCCGCGCGCGGCCCACCTTCCCAGGGTGCAGGGATTGGCGGCTGGCCGCCCGGAGCTGTCACCCCTATTGGAGCGCCTGCTGGCCTGATATAGTGTGAGACCTTCCGCGCCCGTCGCGCTCAATCCTTTTGTAACCGCACTATGGCCCGCATCACTGTCGAAGACTGCCTGCAGAACGTCGATAACCTCTTCCAGCTCGTCATCCTGGCGGCGCAGCGCGCCCGCCGGCTCGCCAATGGCGCGGAGCCCACCATCGGCTGGGAAAACGACAAGCCGACCGTGGTGGCGCTGCGGGAGATCGCCGCCGGCAATGTGACGCTCGACATGCTCCGCGAGCCGGAGCTTCCCGCCGAGCCTGCGATCCCCGAGCTCGAGGCCCAGTCCACCTTCCGCGCGCCGCAGTTCGGTTTGGGGGACTAGCCTCCCCCGCGTTCCTATGGACTATGCGTCTTCGCTCCTGGGACTGCTCCCCGGCGGAAGGCGCACCCCGGGACTCAAGGAGCTGCTGACCGCCGTCGGCACGTACCTGCCGCCCGAGCAGGTTGCGCGTATCGAGGAGGCCGCTGAGTTCGGCGCCTCCGCCCACAAAGGCCAGAAGCGCCTTTCCGGCGAGCCCTTCATCGCCCATCCGGTAGCGGCGGCCGCCATCCTCGCCGATCTGCACCTGGATGCGGACACGTTGGTCGCCGCGATCCTGCACGACGTCATCGAGGACACCCCGACGCCGAAGGATCAGCTGGCGGCGCGCTTCGGCGCCGCCGTCGCGGAGCTCGTCGACGGCGTGACGAAGCTCGATGCGATCCAGTTCAAGAGCCGCCAGGAAGCGCAGGCGGAATCCTTCCGCAAGATGCTCCTGGCGATGGTGCGCGACTTGCGCGTGATCCTCGTCAAGCTCGCCGACCGCACCCACAACATGCGCACCATCCAGGCCATGCCGGCGCCGCGGCGCCGGGCCGTCGCGCGCGAGACACTGGAGATCTACGCCCCCATCGCAGAGCGCCTGGGACTTTACAACATGAAGCTCGAGCTGGAGGACCTCGGTTTCGAGGCGCTCTACCCGCACCGCTACCAGGTGCTCGAGCGGGCGCTGCGCAAAGCGCGGGGCAACCAGAAGGAATTCCTGAAGAAGCTCGAGCAGCAGCTCACCGGCGCCCTGGTGAAGAACGGGATCCAGGCGCGGGTGGAGACTCGCGAGAAGCATCTCTACAGCATCTACAAGAAGATGTTGCGCAAGCGCTCCTCGCTGGCGGAGATCGTCGATGTCTACGGGCTGCGCCTCATCGCCGACAAGCCCGACACCTGCTATCGCGCGCTCGGCGTCGTGCATTCGGTGTTCAAGCCCATGCCCGGGCGCTTCAAGGACTACATCGCCATCCCGCGGGTCAACGGCTATCAGTCGCTGCACACGACGCTCTTTGGTCCCACCGGCGTGCCCATCGAGGCGCAGATCCGCACCGAGGACATGCACCGCGTCGCGGAATCCGGCATCGCGGCCCACTGGAAGTACAAGAGCGGCGGCGATGCCGATCCCATGCAGCAGCAGCGCACGCGCGAGTGGCTGTCGAGCCTGGTGGAGCTGCAGGAGGACGGCACCTCGGAGGAATTCCTCGAGAGCGTCAAGGTCGACCTGTTTCCCGACAAGGTATACGTCTTCACGCCGAAGGGCACGATCCTGCGCCTGCCGAGCGGCGCCACCGTGGTGGACTTCGCCTACGCGGTGCATACCGACATCGGCAACCGCTGTGTCGCGGCCAAAGTGGATCGGCGGTTGACGCCGCTGCGCACGGTGCTGCGCAACGGGCAGACGGTGGAGATCATCACCGCCAAGGGCGCGATGCCCAATCCCTCCTGGGTCAACTTCGTCGTCACCGCCAAGGCGCGCAATGCCATCCGGCATTACCTGAAGAGCCTGCGGCGTACCGAGGCCATCGCCCTCGGCCAGCGGCTGCTCAACCAGGCGCTGGGGGAGTTCCGCCTGGCGCTCGATGACGTCAGCCCCGAGGTGCAACAGGCCGTGCTCGGGGAGTTCGGCATGAAGGATCTCGACGACCTCTACGAGAAGATCGGCCTCGGCGAGCGCCTGGCGCCCCTCGTCGCGCGCCGCCTCCTGCCCGCGGCCGCCGCGGACGGTGGAGGCACGCACGCGCCGTTACCGCTCGCCATCGCGGGCACCGAGGGCTTGCTGGTGTCCTACGCCCGCTGCTGCTTCCCGCTGCCGCACGATCCGGTGTTCGCCTTCCTTTCGGCTGGCCGCGGTGTGGTGATCCATCGCGAGCGCTGCGTCAACGTCGAGGATTACCGCAAACACCCGGAGAAGTGGCTGCCGGTGAGCTGGCGGCCGGCGCCGGAGCGGCTGTTCAACTCCGAGATCCGCATCTACGTGGTCAACCGCACCGGCGTGCTCGCGGCCGTGGCCGCGGCCATCGCCAGCACGGAAACCAACATTCATCACGTCTCCATCGAGGAGCAGGAGGGCGACGCCTCCATCCTCACCTTCGAGCTCAAGGTACGCGATCGCAAGCACCTGGCGCGAGTCATGCGCGTCATCCGCCGCATGCCGGACGTAACGCGCGTCAACCGCAGCATCGCCGCGCATGCGCGCAGCGATCGCGCCGATGGCGATATCGAAGGGATAGACGAGGGCGACGATCCGGGTCCCAATCCTGAACGACTGTGAGAAACACATGAGCCGTAATGCGATTCATAGCGAGCGCGCCCCGCAGGCGATCGGCACTTACTCCCAGGCGGTGCGCGCCGGCGACACCGTCTACCTCTCCGGCCAGATCCCCTTCGATCCGGCCACCCAGTCGCTGATCACCGGCGACATCGAGGCGGAGATCCGCCGCGTGTTCGAGAATCTCAAGGCGGTGGCCGAGGCCGCCGGTGGCAGCCTCTCGCAGGCGGTCAAGGTCAACGTGTACCTTACCGACCTCGGCCATTTCGCCAAGGTCAACGAAGTGATGGCGCAATACTTCCCGCAGCCCTATCCGGCACGGGCCGCTGTTGGCGTCGCGGCGCTGCCTCGGGGAGCGCGCGTCGAGGCCGAGTGCGTCCTCTACCTTGGCTAAACGCGACATGGCTCAGGCACAAGGATGTGCCCGGCCGCCGCAGGTGGGCGAGCCGGTGTCTTTCAGCGAGGACACTCAACGTGTCCTCGCTCCGGCGAGCGCCCGTCCGGGACCGGGCGAGCAGGGGGCACCGCCGCCACATATGGCCAGTGGCACGGCTTCACCAGAGCAGCGCCCCGTTACGGCACTGCGCGGCGTCGGTGAGGCGCTTGCGCAGCGCCTCACCCGGCTGGGAGTCACGCAGGTGCAGGATCTGCTCTTCGTGCTGCCGACGCGGTACGAGGATCGCACCACGGTCGTCAGGATCGGCTCTTTGCTGCCGGGCATGCGGGCGGTCGTCGAAGGCGAGGTCCAGCTGGCGCAGGTCGTCTACCGCCGGCGCCGTCAGCTGCAGTGCAGCCTCTCGGACGGGTCCGGCTTCCTGACATTGCGCTTCTTTCATTTCTCGGCATCCCAGCAGCAGGGCCTTGCGCGCGGCACGCGGCTGCACTGCTTCGGCGAGGTGCGCCGCGGTCCCCAGGGTCTGGAAATGGTCCACCCGGAATACCGCCGGGTGAGCGGCGGCGAGGTGCCGCCGGAGGAGACCCTCACGCCCATCTACCCGCTGACCGAGGGCGTACCGCAGGGGCGCCTGCGGGCGCTCATCGCGCAAGCGCTGCACGAGCTCGACACGGCATCGGTGCGGGACTGGATTCCGGCACAGGTGCTGGCCTCGATCGATCTGCCGTCGCTGCGGGAGGCACTGCGGTATGTACATCGCCCACCGCGCGAGGCGCAGCTCACCGAGCTCGCCGCCGGCCGTCATCCGGCGCAGCGGCGGCTCGCATTCGAGGAGCTGCTCGCTCATCAGGCAAGCCTGCGGCTGTTGCGGCAGGCCGCCAGGACCGATCCGGCCTGCCCGCTCGATGACCCCGAGCAGATGGCAGCGCGGCTCACAGCCGCTCTGCCTTTCTCGCTCACCCGCGCCCAGGCACGCGCGTTGGCGGAAGTCGAGGCGGACCTGCGCTCGAGCGTGCCCATGGTGCGGCTCGTACAGGGCGACGTCGGCTGCGGTAAAACGGTCGTTGCGGCCATCGCGGCGGCACGGGCCGCCGGCAGCGGTCTGCAGGCCGCATTGATGGCGCCGACGGAGCTGCTGGCGGAGCAGCATTGGCGCAGCCTCGATGAGTGGCTGCGGCCGCTCGGCTTGCCGGTGGCGCTGCTCACCAGTGGTCAGCCGGCCCGCGCCCGCCGCAGCGCGCTCGAGGCGATCGCCTCGGGCGAAGTGCGGGTGGTCGTCGGGACGCACGCGTTGTTTCAGGAGGCGATCGAGTTCGCGCGCCTCGCCCTGGTGATCGTCGACGAGCAGCATCGCTTCGGTGTCCAGCAGCGGCTGCGCCTGAAGGAGAAGGGCAGCAAGATCGGCCGCTTTCCACACCAGCTCATCATGACCGCGACGCCCATTCCGCGCACGCTGGCGATGACGGCATACGCTGATCTCGATATCTCGGTGATAGACGAGCTGCCGCCGGGCCGCACGCCCGTGCGCACGGTGGTGGTGCCGGAGCAGCGGCGCGAGGAGGTGGTCGCGCGCGTCGCACAAGCCTGCCGCAGCGGCCGTCAGGTGTACTGGGTCTGTCCCCTCATCGAGGAGTCGGACGAGCTGCGCTCGCAGGCCGCGGAGGAAAGCGCGGCCGTGCTGGCGGAGGCGTTGCCCGAGGTGCGGGTCGGATTGGTGCACGGGCGGATGCCTCCTGCGAAAAAGGAGGCGGCGATGCTCGCCTTCAAGGCGTGCAAGATCCAACTGCTGGTCGCGACCACCGTGATCGAGGTCGGCGTCGATGTCCCGAACGCAACCCTCATGGTCATCGAGAACGCCGAGCGCATGGGCCTCGCGCAGCTGCATCAGCTGCGCGGACGGGTGGGCCGCGGAGCGGAGGCCAGCACCTGCGTGCTGCTTTACAGCGCACCGCTGTCGCCGTTGGCGCGCCAGCGCCTGCAGGTGATCCGCGAGACGAATGACGGCTTCGAGATCGCCCGCCGCGATCTCGAGCTGCGGGGTCCCGGCGAGCTCCTCGGCACCCGCCAGACCGGGCTGGCGCAACTGCGCGTAGCCGACCTGACGCGCGATGCGGACCTGCTGCCGCGCGTCCAGCAGGCCGCGGAGCTGCTGATCGCGCAATACCCGGATAATATTGCGGCGCTCGCGGCCCGCTGGATCGGGAGCGCGGAACAGTACGGGAAGGTGGGGTAAGGGCGGCGCCCTGCCGAGCCTCCGGGACCGGATGCAAATTGGATGAATAGCACCACAGCCACAACCACCGATATCGTCCTCGCCGGCAAGCCGAAAGAGGCGCCCCTCTATCATCGCCTCGCCCGCCGCCTCGAAGAATACGGCCGCCTCGCCCGCTTCGATCGTCCGATCGGCACCTGGTTGCTGCTGTGGCCCGCGCTCTGGGCGCTCTGGGTGGCCGGCGCCGGCCGGCCGGACCAGAAGGTGTTGATCGTCTTCGCGCTGGGCGTGGTCGTGATGCGCGCCGCGGGCTGCATCATCAACGACTTCGCCGACCGCAATATCGATCCACACGTGAAACGCACTCGCGCGCGGCCGCTCGCTGCGCGCCGCGTTTCGCCGACCGAGGCGCTGGTGCTGTTCGTCGTCCTGGGGGCCGCGGCACTGTGGCTGGTCACCCGGCTCAACCTCTTCACCGTGAAGCTCGCCGTGATTGGCGCGGCCCTCACCGTGTCCTATCCCTTCGTGAAGCGCTTTTTTCCGTTGCCACAGCTTTATCTCGGCATTTCCTTCGGCGGCTGGAGCGTGCCGATGGCCTTCGCCGCGCAGGGCGACTCGCTGCCGCGAATCGCCTGGGTGCTCTACATCGCCGCGGTCATCTGGGCAGCGGTGTACGACACGATCTACGCCATGATCGATCGCGAGGACGACATAACGATCGGCATCAAATCGAGCGCCATTCTGTTTGCCGACATGGACAGAGTATTGATCGGCGCCCTGCAGGCGATGATGCTGCTCGCGCTGGTGCTCGCCGGCCGCGACATGAGCTTTGGCGGCTGGTACTACGCGGGGCTGGCTGCTGCGGGGCTCCTCTTTCTCCAGCAGCAGTGGCTGATCCGCGCGCGGGAGCCGGCCGCGTGCCTGCGCGCATTCCTCAACAATAATTACGTCGGCATGGCCATTTTCATCGGCGTGCTGCTGCAGTACGTGTACACGCGTTGAGCTCGCAAAAGAATCAACCTCTCTGGCGGCGCACCGCCTTCGCCCTGGCGGGCCTGATATACGCGCTGCGCACGGAGAAGAGCGTGCGCTTCGAAGCGGTCGTGCTGGCGCTGGTGCTGGCGGCGCTCGCGATGCTGCGCCCGGGACCGATCTGGTGGGCGGCCGTGGCGCTCGCGAGTGCCGGTGTGCTCGCAACGGAGCTGCTCAACACCGCGATCGAGGCGCTCGCCGATCATCTCAATCCGGACTTCCATCCGCGGATCAAGGTGGTCAAGGACTGCGCCGCGGCAGCCGTGTTCGTCGCGGTGGTGGCCGCCTTGGGGGTGGCCGCCGCCCTTGCCATACACCTGCTGCGCAGGTGATCAAAAATTGATCCAATGTACACCGCCGGACCCTCACTAAGTTGACATCTGCGGCCCCGCCCGCGAACATCCCACCGAGCCGACCACCGGAATTCTCATGACCCCGACCACTCTCGGAACCGTTCGCCACGATTGGACGCTGCCCGAGGTCACCCGCCTCATGGCGCTGCCGCTGATGGATCTGCTCCATCACGCGCAGCGCGTGCACCGCGAGAATCACGAGCCCAACACGGTGCAGATGAGCACGCTGCTGTCGATCAAGACCGGCGCCTGTCCCGAAGACTGTGCCTACTGCCCGCAGAGCGTGCGTTACGACACCGGCCTCGAGCGCGAGGAGCTGATGGAGGTCGCAGCGGTGCGCGAGCGTGCCCTGCGCGCCAGGGAAGCCGGCGCGACGCGGTTCTGCATGGGCGCGGCGTACCGCTCGCCCAAGGCGAAGGAGCTGCGGGTCATCACCCGGATGGTGCGCGAAGTCAGCGCTCTCGGCCTGGAGACCTGTGCCACCCTCGGCATGCTGACGCCACAGCAGGCGCGGGAGCTGAAGGACGCCGGTCTGGATTACTACAACCACAATCTCGACACTTCGGCGGAGTTCTACGGCGAGATCATCACCACCCGCACCTACCAGGACCGGCTCGACACGCTGCAGGCGGTTCGCGCCGCAGATCTCAAGGTGTGTTGCGGCGGTATTCTCGGCATGGGCGAATCGGCCGGCGATCGCGCCAGGCTCCTCATGACGCTCGCCAACCTGCCGCAGCACCCGGAAAGCGTCCCCATCAACCAGCTGGTACAGGTGCCCGGCACGCCGCTCGCAGGTGCCGCGCCCGTCGATCCGCTCGATTTCGTACGCACGATCGCGGCCGCTCGCCTGATGATGCCGCGCTCGCACGTGCGCCTCTCGGCGGGCCGCCAGGGGATGAGTGATGAGCTGCAGACGCTGTGCTTTCTCGCCGGCGCCAATTCGATCTTCTACGGCGAGAAGCTGCTGACCACGGGCAATCCGGATGTCGAGCGGGACCGCAGCCTCCTGGCGCGGCTCGGCATCAGGCCCGAGACCATGCCAGCCTCTCCGAATGGTTTCCTGGGAAACAATGTGGAGCCGCCGCCCTCCGCCGCGGAAGGTAGGCGGCCGCCTTGCGCTCGCGATGAAGAGACAGCCGCTTGAGCCGGCGCTCGCCGAGATCGAGCGGCTGCATCTGCGGCGTCGCCGCGCCACAGTAGACGCTTACGCGCAGGCGGGCAGCCACGCGCAGGTGATCATCGACGGCCGTCGGCTCGTCGATTTCAGCAGCAACGACTATCTCGGTCTCGCGGCGCATCCGCCGGTGGCCGCCGCAATGGCGGAGTGCGCGGCGCGCTATGGCGCCGGCAGCGGCGCTTCGCATCTCATCAGCGGTCACGGACGGGAGCACGCTGCGCTCGAAGAGGAGCTTGCCGCCTTCACCGGCCGGCCCCGCGCGCTGCTCTTCTCGACCGGATACATGGCGAACCTCGGCGTGGTGACCGCGCTTGCGGGCCGCGGCGAATCGGTGCTGCTCGACCGCCTGAGCCATGCATCGCTCATCGATGCCGGGCGTTTGTCAGGCGCGCGCTTGCGGCGCTATTCGCATTGCGATGTCGCTGCAGCACGCCGCCTCCTCGCCGAGGGCACACCGCAAACGACCGTGCTCGCGACGGACGGCGTATTCAGCATGGACGGCGATGTCGCACCGCTCGCGGCGCTCGCCCAGGCCGCCAGCGCGCATGGCGCCTGGCTGGTAGTCGACGATGCGCACGGCATCGGAGTGTTGGGCGCAAACGGCCGCGGCGCTTTGGAGCTTGCCGGCCTCGACTGCGGGCAAGTGCCGGTGCTCGTAGGTACCCTCGGCAAGGCCCTGGGGTCCTTCGGCGCCTTCGTTGCCGGGTCCGAGGAGCTGATCGAGCTCTTGATCCAGCGCGCCCGCTCCTACATCTATACCACCGCCTTGCCGCAGCCCGTCGCCGCCGCGACCCGCGCGGCCCTGCGAATCGCCCGTGAAGAGCCTTGGCGCCGGGAGCGCGTGTTGACTTTGACGACGCGCTTTCGACTGGCGGCGCAGGCCGCCGGGGTCCCACTGGCCGACTCCGCTACCCCGATCCAACCGATTCCGCTCGGCAGCGCGCAGGCGGTGCTCGCCGCCCAGCACGCACTGCGGGCGGCCGGCTTCTGGGTGGTCGCGATCCGCTCGCCCACGGTGCCTGCCGGCGCCGAGCGGCTGCGCATCACCCTCACCGCCGGCCACGAGGAAGGCCAGATCGATGCCCTGGTGGCGAGCCTGAGCCGCGCCTGCGCAAATGCGCAGCGCCTGCATCCGCGCGACCTCGCGGAATGAAGCGCCGCCGCCCATCGATCGCATGAGCAGCCTCTACACCGAAGTGCGCGGCAGCGGTCCGGCGCTCGTGCTCCTCCACGGCTGGGGACTCAACGTGCGCGTCTGGGATGGGCTCGCCGCCGCGCTCTGCGACCGCTTCCGCATCATCGCCGTTGACTTGCCCGGCCACGGCCGCAGCGGCTGGCTCCCCGAGCGCGCCTCGCTCGAAGAGCAGGCCGCACAGGTCCGCGAGACCGTCGCAGCGCTCGCGGCAGAATACTCGCTCCTCGGTTGGTCTCTCGGCGGACAGATCGCGCTGCAGCTTGCGGCAACGCGCCAAAGTCCCGGCACCCGGCAGCCGCCGGCCGGCGCAGGCGTGAACCGCCTGGTGTTGATTGCCGCTACGCCGCGGTTCCTCGTTGGCCCCGACTGGCCGCACGGCGCATTGCCCGAGCGGCTCGCCGCCCAGGCAGCGGGCCTGAGCGCGGACTACCGGCGTACGGTGAGTGATTTCCTGGAGCTGCAGGTCCGCGGCAGCGCCGGCGCCGCCGGGGCACTGGCGCAATTGCAGAGCGCGCTTTTCGCCCACGGCTCTGCAGAAGCTTGCCGTGACGGTGGCGCTCTACCGGCATCACGGCTGCCGCCGGCAGCCTGCGGCTCGCACCTTCCGGCGCTCGCGTGCGGCCTCGAGCTGCTGCGCGACACCGACCTGCGGGCGCTGCTTCCGCAGATCACGCTGCCGACTCTCGTGATCGCCGGCCAGTACGACCGTGTGACTTTGCCTGCGGCCTCGCGAGCGCTCGCGGCCAGCCTTCCCAACGGCCGCTACGTGGAGATCCGCCGCGCCGCGCACGCGCCATTCCTATCGCAACTCGCCGAGCTCAGCGCGTTGCTTTCCGATTTCCTGCTCCCGCGGGCAACGCGGTGACCACCACCGACTTTTTTATGCTGGACAAGGCCGGCGTGCGTGCCGCCTTCGATCGCGCCAGCTCCGGCTACGACGCCGCCGCCGTCCTGCAATCGCGCGTGGGCGACGAGCTCCTCAGCCGCCTCGAGCCCTTCGACTTTCGCCCTGAGGTCATCCTCGATTTGGGCGCCGGCACCGGCCGCGCCACGGCGCAGCTCAAATACCGCTACCGCCGCTCGCTGGTGCTCGCACTCGACCTCGCTTCCGGCATGCTCCATCAGGCCGGGCGCCACCAGACCTTCTTCCGCCGCTTCGAGCGCGTATGTGCCGATGCCGCCAACCTGCCCCTCGAAGCCGCCAGCGTCGACATTGTCTTCAGCAATCTGATGCTGCAGTGGTGCGATCCGCTCGACGACGTCTTCGCCGAAGTCCGCCGCATTCTCAAGCCCCAGGGCTTCTTCGTCTTCACCACCTTCGGTCCCGACACCCTGAAAGAGCTGCGCGCCGCCTGGGCCGAAGCCGACGCCCACAACCACGTCAACCGCTTCCTGGACATGCATGATGTCGGCGACGCCCTGGTGCGCGCCGGCCTGCAGGAACCCGTCCTGGACGTCGACCGCATTCAACTCACCTACACCGACGCCATGGCTGTCATGCGCGATCTCAAATCCATAGGCGCCCGCAACGCCACCGCCGGCCGGCCCCGCACGCTCCTCGGCCGAAAGCGCCTCCAGCGCGTCCTCGCCGCCTACGAGGCCTTCCGCGAAGATGGCCAACTCCCCGCCACATACGAGGTCGTCTACGGCGCCGCCTGGGGCACCGCCGGCCGACCCGCAGCTTCCCCCCAAGCCGGCGAGGTCAGAATCTCCCCTTCAGACATCCGAACTAGAAAATAGGGTCCTGACATGACCGGAGCGTCGCAAGCGACGCTCCGAGCCCGAAATCATGAAACACAAAGGCTTCTTCGTTACCGGAACCGACACCGGTGTTGGCAAAACATTCGTCTCCGCCGCCCTGACGCGCGCCCTGGCCGCCCGCGGCTTGCGCGTAGCCGTCATGAAACCCATCGCCTCCGGCTCCGATCCAACACCGGAAGGCCTCAGGAACTCCGACGCTCTCACCCTGATGGCCGCCGCGAACGTGAGCGCCCCCTATGGGATGGTCAATCCCTACTGCTTCCTGCCTCCCATCTCGCCCCACATAGCCGCCAGTGAAGCCGGCGTCCCGATCGATCTCGGACTGCTGCGCTCCCGCCTCGACTCCCTGGCCGCCAATGCCGACTGCGTGGTAGTCGAAGGCGCCGGCGGCTGGCACGCGCCGATCAGCGGCACCGCGACCATGGCCGATCTCGCCATTGCCCTCGACCTGCCCGTGCTCCTGGTCGTCGGCCTGCGCCTGGGCTGTCTCAACCACGCGCTTCTCACCCGCGAGTCCCTGGCCACCCGCGGCGTCGCCTTCGCCGGCTGGATCGGCAATGCCATCGACCCGCAATTCGCCCGCCCGGCCGAGAATCTGGCCACCCTCACGGCCCGCCTGGGCGAGCCGCCGCTCGCACGGATCCCCTTCGTCGACCCCGGGCTCGGCGCCGTTGATCTGGCTGCCGCAGCGGGCAAGCTGTGCGCTTGAACCCCGCAGGCAGCCGCTCTACCATCGATCTCATCACCCACAGGAGGCGGCTCGGCGGCCCCGAATGGCGCGCGACCGGCGATTCATGGACGCCTCGCAGCAGACCCGGCAGCCCGTGCGTATCGTCATCTGCCCGCATTGCTCGCTCACTTTGCGCGGGGCGGCGCTGCTCTTCGGCGGCCTGTGCCTCTTCTGCTTCACGCTGGCGGGCGTGCTCGCGCTCATGGGGATGTGGCCGGTGCTGCCTTTTGCGGGGCTGGAGATGCTCCTCGTCGGCTGGGCACTGCATTCCAGCCTCGCCCGCCGATTCCGTTCCGAAACCATTACACTCACGGACTCCGACGTCAGTGTCGAATCGCGCGATCGTGCGCGTTGTCGGCTGATCGTATTCCAGCGACACTGGGCTCAGGTTAAACTGCGTCGTCCTGCCTCGCGGATGCATCCGAGCCGGCTCACCATCGAGTCGCACGGCCGGCAATGCGAGCTGGGAAGCTTTCTCACGGACGAAGAGCGGTACGGCTTGGCGCTTAGACTGCAGCGCCTGGTCGGCCGCATCAACGAGTCGCCCTCGCTGGCCTCGCGGCCGAAGTAGAGGGCGCAGCAGGTTTTGGTTCGGTTAGCGGATCGCGCGGGGGGGCCCATGAGGGACCGCGCGAGAAAGGCACGACAACGATGTATCGCGCAAGACTCGGAATACGGCCCGGGACATGGCTCAGCATCGCGGCACTACTCGCCGCGGCCGCAACGTCATCGCCCGCGTGGGCGGACGAAGGCGCCGGCTCGGGCTGGAGCCTCCTCAACCTTCCGGTGGGGGTCACCAGCATCAGCCGGGATGTCTACAGCATCCACATGATGGCTTTCTGGGTCTGCGTCGCCATCGGCATCATCGTTTTCGGGGTGATGCTCTGGTCGATCGTTTTCCACAGCAGATCGCGCGGCGCGGTGGCCGACGTGACCATCGTCCACAACACCAAGGTCGAGATCATCTGGACCACCATCCCGGTGCTCATCCTCATCGGGATGGCGATCCCGGCGGCGCACGGCCTGGTGCTGATCAGCGACGATGCCCACTCGCAGCTCGACATCAAGGTGACCGGCTTTCAGTGGGGCTGGCAGTACGATTACCCCGGCAAGGACGTGAGCTTCATCTCCAAGCTCGATACCAAGAGCATGGCGGCGAGCGAGCTCGACTCCGGCATCAGTCCTTACAGCGTGCCGCATTACCTGCGCAATGTGGATCATCCGCTGGTCGTGCCGGTCGGCACCAAGGTGCGCCTGCTCATCACCGCGGTGGATGTGATCCACTCCTGGTGGGTACCGGACCTCGGCATCAAGAAGGACGCGATTCCCGGCTATATCAATACCTCATGGTTCGAGGTCGATGCCAACAAGCCCGGCGTCTATCGCGGACAGTGCGCCGAGCTCTGCGGACGGGGCCACGGCTACATGCCGATAGTGGTCAAGGCCGTCTCCAAGGCGGATTTCCAGGCGTGGCTGAAGAGCGAAGCCGCCGCCGAGAAGAGCGCCGCCGGCTCGGCTTCGAGCTGAGCGCGCCCTGATCTTTCAGACCGGACCCAAGAAGTTTCCGAGAGGGTAGATTCCATGGCCGAGACGCCGCACATCGAAACCCACGCGCACGCCGATCACGATCACGATCACGATCACAAGCCGCACGGCTGGCGTCGCTGGGTGTTCGCGACGAATCACAAGGACATCGGCACGATGTACCTGATCTTCTCGTGCATCATGTTCTTCACCGGCGGCGCCTTCGCGATGACCATCCGCGCGGAGCTGTTCAAGCCGGGGCTGCAGATCGTCGATCCCGGGGTGTTCAACTCCCTGACGACCATGCACGGCCTGGTGATGATCTTCGGCGCCATCATGCCGGCGTGGGTGGGCCTCGCCAACTGGATGATCCCGATTCAGGTGGGGGCGCCGGACATGGCGCTGCCGCGGCTCAACAACCTGAGCTTCTGGATCCTGCCCTTCGCCTTCGTGCTGCTTCTTTCCTCCTGGTT
>DASYGA010000251.1:0-4419 GCA_036000265.1 Steroidobacteraceae bacterium
CACTCGAATTGGGATATGCGGTTGTCGATATGTGTGGCGGCGAGCTGAATTTATTATATACGTCGAACGTTCCGATCTATGGTCGATGGGCGCACCGCTCGACGGAGGAGTATCACCCGTCGTTGCGGTTGCCGATCGCGAGGAAGAGTCAGAAGCAATGTGTGCTGTCGTGGCAGAAGAAGCGCGGACTGAGAAGGCCAATAGGGGGACGACCAAGCCGCCAAGAATTGCGCGCCTGTTGAGCATGGATAGACCTCGGTACGATGTTGCTCGCTGACTGCTTTGCGCTGAAGTGTTGTGCCGGTCCTCAGCGTCCGGAGGACGGGGCGGCAGCTGATCGACTGAACGAGTTTTAGGGTTCGAAAGGCAGTAGGGGTTGCTCGCCTGAGATGCTCGAGTGGCGCGCTCGCGCAATAGCCGGTAGCAGTGTGCATACGGGCGCACCAAGTACGCGGGGGCGGCCGTGGGTGTGTGTGTGTCGGTCTGCATAGGAGTTAAGCGACGCGCTGCAATAGTCTGCGCTGATTGATGAATCAGCATCTGCGCGCAGCGTACCGACTGCTGATGCGGCTTGTGCTAGGTGCTTTCTAATTCGGGTATTAGCACCGAGAAGGCTTTTCGGTGTTGGCAGTCAATAGCGTGACTGCCGCCTGCGACCACATGAGTTGACATGTGGTGGAGAGCGGACGAGTGAAAGCTGCTCCGGCCCTATGCTGCCGTCACCCTGAGTACCGTAGCTCCCGCGTGCGAGAATGCACTTGTCGTACTGACGGCAGAGTGCGTGTTGCCTGAGACGCGCCCGTATACGTCGATTCCGACGCTGTTGGCTGACGAGGGACGCAGGTACGCCTGGCTTGCGTCGCGGCCTTCGTCGTGCAGCCAAGTCGCGAGGTCTTTCACGCCGGGGCGATCCGCCACGTCATGGCGAGATAGCAAAAGATGCCGTCCCGGACTCTTTATGCGCTGCGAAAGCGGAGCGGCGAGCGTTCGAGTTGCCAATGGCCCCTCGAGCAGTGACAAACGACCGAGCGCAACTCCTTGATGGGCGAGCGCCGCCTCCATGGCCATAATGGTCGAGGTAAAGAACTGGCCCTGACCGCTGTCAACCAGGGGAGCGCCTGCAAGACGCAGCCAGTAGCGCCATTCGGTGTCTTCGGTGGCGGATCGTGGCGCACGCTCGTCGTGCAAGAGTGTGCACCGTGCAAGAGCCGCGGGCGTCCGCAGGAATGGGTGCTTCGATAGATACTCGGCGCTGCAGACGGGAGTCAGGTAGTCATCCATCAGAAACTCGGCGTGCAGGCCGGGCGGTGGCGCTCGCGTCAGCTCGATCGCGAGATCAAAATCTCGGCACGCCGGGTCGAAGCAGCGGTCGTCACCCAGTAGGTGCAGTTTGATCTGCGGATGGCGGGCGTGGAGTCGCCCGAGCCGGGGGATGAGCCACCGGAGGGCAAACGAGGAGCTCGTGCGCAGCCGAACGCTGATTTTCGACTTGTCGGACATCGCAAGCATCTCGGCGGCCCCCTCGAGCTTCTGCAATGCTCGAGTGACTACCTCGGCGAACTTCTTGCCGTCATCCGTGAGCTTGATCTGTCCAGGGAGTCGAAAAAACAGCTTGCAACCCAGTCGCTCCTCCAGCGCCTTGATGTGCTGACTGACCGCCCCTTGGGTGATGCACAGTTCTTCCGCGGCGCGGGTGAAGCTCAGCAGGCGAGCCACAGCTTCGAAGGACCGAAGGGTCGATAGGGCGGCGGAGTTCAGGCGGCGCATGCGGAGCTACGTGCCATGGCGGTTCGTATAATATAGAAAGCAATAGAATAAGCAAATTTAAGACGGGCGGCTGCGAAGGTGAATTTGAGAGAGTGAGGGGGCGGAGATGCTGAACGGCGCATTCAGGGGAACGATTACAGCGAGCTTTGTGAGGTACGGACTTGTGATGATGAGAAAAAGATTCTACTATCGGAATACTGCTACTTGACCGTTAACATTCATTGGAGATTTGCATGCGTACGCGATCGGCCCCGGAGAGGCGGATGCGCAGCCCCACTCCCTCTGTAGGTAAACTGGCCGCTCCCACTCCTGCTGTAGCCGGCATCGTCAAGGCGTTACGTCAACGAGCCAAGCTGACGTTGAATCAACTTTCGCAACGGTCAGAAGTCGCGGCTTCGACGATCTCCAAGATCGAAGCGGGACAGCTATCGCCGGGATACGAGATCATCGTCAGGCTGGCGCATGGGCTCGGGGTCGAAGTTGCGGAACTCTTCAAGCCACATACGTCGTTGGCGGCTACGGGCCGGCGAGGCATTACGCGCAAGGGTCAGGGAATCGTCTACGACACGCCCCGCTACACGTATGAGGCCATTGCCAACGATGTGGCCCGAAAGGCTTTTATCCCGCTACGCGCCCGAATCAAGGCTCATCAGCAGCTCGAGGGAGACCAGCTTCCCGCGCACGAAGGGGAGGAATGGGTGTTCGTATTGAGCGGTGCGGTCACTCTACACAGCGAGCATTACGAGCCTCTCGAGTTGCGGCAGGGCGATAGCGTCTATTTCGACAGCCGTTCGGGTCATCTTCTGATCTCGAGCGGTGACGAAGATGCCGAGGTGATATGGGTGTGCTCGCACCGGGACGCGATGAGTCGAGTGCACGGAGAATAAGGTCGTGGCGCTGATTCGGATTGATCATCTGCGGGTGGGATGCTGGAACGCGGATCGTCGCACCGCGGAGGGCCGGGCCTCGAGGCCCTCGTGAAGTCGATGCGAGTGCTGAGTGGCGAGGAGATCCTGGATCTTCTACCCATGCGGGAGCTGATCGAGCAGCTCCGCATCGCATTCCTCGATCCCTGCGTCTGTCCTGATCGGCAGATCACGGCGCTTCCCGGCGGCTCCGGAGACAGACTCCTCCTCTACATGCCCGCATTCGATCCAGCGGGCGCCGCCGTGGTGAAGCTCGCCACTATCCTTCCGGAGAATCCCGCGCGCGGTCTTCCGGCGATACAGGCGGCAATCCTGGTGTTCTCGCCGTCCGGCACACCGATCGCGGTGCTCGATGGCGCCGCCGTGACGCGGATGCGCACCGGGGCGGCATCGGCTCTGGCATCGAGCTACTTGTCGCGGCCGGACAGTGCCCGGCTTTTGGTCATCGGCACCGGCGCGTTGGCGCCCTGCATGGCATGGGCCCACTGCACCGTAAGACCGATACGGCAGGTGTGGGTCTCTGGTCGAGACGAGCGGCGCACCAGGGCCACGGTAGAGGCCATTGGAGCGCTCGTCGGCGCTCAGGTGCATGTGGAAGTGGCCGACTCGCTCGACAGAGCCGCCGCCGAGGCTGATGTCATCTCATGCGCGACGAGCAGCGCCGAACCGGTCCTGCAGGGCGCCTGGATTCGTCCGGGCACCTTCATCGACCTGGTAGGCAGCTTTTCGCCGATCAGGCGCGAAGCGGATGATGAAGTGATGCGGCGTTCCCGGCTCTTCGTCGACACCTTCGAGGGCGCCCTTGCCGAGGCGGGCGATCTTCTCGATCCAATCGGACGCGGCGTGATCACTCGGGAGCAAATCGAAGGCGAGCTGGCCGACCTTGTCTCCGGCCGGGTGACCGGACGCAGTAGTGCCGACGAGATCACCCTCTTCAAGTCGGTTGGATCGGCGATCGAGGACCTGGCCGCAGCCCAGCTGCTCATGGCGCAGTTTGAAGCTGCGGACCGCGGCTGAAGGTCGTTTTCGCCGGCCATATCTCAGCAATGTCTCATCGCAGCCGAGCGACATGCCGAATATTCAAAGCCTCGAGCAAACCGCCCCCAGCCTGCAGCGCATCCTGAAGCGCAGCATGATCCTCATGCCGCCGCGATTCGCGGTGTCCGAGATCCGCTGCGAGACGACCCGGGTGGTCATGCGTGACGGGGTGCGGCTTGCCACCGACGTCTATCTCCCCCCATTGCCCTGCGCACCAACCATTGCGGTGCGTACCCCTTACAGCAGGGGCATGGACGTCTATGCGGGCACGTTCCTTTCCTTCGCCCGCCGCGGGTACGCGGTGGTCTCGCAGGACTGCCGCGGTACGGGCGACAGCGAGCCGGATCACTGGGACTACTACCTGTATGAGCCGGAGGATGGCTACGATCTGGTGGAATGGATCGGTCATCAGCCCTGGTTCGACGGGTTCCTGGGATCCTGTGGCGGCTCTTACGTTGGTCAGACACAGTGGCAGATGGCCATGCATCCCAAGATGTCCACGATCGTGCCGGACGTCAGCGGCCTCGGAGTAGCGGTCAACACAGCTCATCTGCACATGTTCTGCAACGCCTATGCCCGCAGCGTGGGCAAGGGGGAGAGCAAGCTGTCCATACCGTATTTTGAGCTCGAGGCCCAGATGCTCGATGAGACCTGGGCGACCGGCTACTTCAACGAGCCGTTGTGCAGG
>DASYGA010000256.1:0-18061 GCA_036000265.1 Steroidobacteraceae bacterium
AGCTTGATCAGCTCGATGAAGTCGGCCAGCGAGCCCGGACGGCGTCCGCGATCGAGATCGCTCACGTTCGGACAGCTCGATCCGCCGATGAAGACCAGGGAGCCGGCCGCGAACTCGACGTTGCGCCCCGCATCCCCGCCGAATCCCTCGAAGGAGCGCGGACAGGTGGCGAGCGCCGCCGCAACGACGTCGCGGCCGAGCCTCACGATCTCGGTGCTCTCGTCCGCCAAGGCGCCGGCTCGAACATACAGGGCTCGCGCCTCCGGCAGCAGCACCTTGATGCCCAGCGTCTCGAGCACCTTCAGGGCGTTCTCGTGAATGGACGCCACCGCGTCCTGCGAGAACACCGGTTGCGGAGTGAAAGGATTGCGCAGCCGCCGGTATGCGGTCGTGCGGGCATGGCCGGAAGGCCGGGTCCCCTGAGCGGATTGGCGTCGGTTCTGGCGCATGATCACACTATAGCCAGGCGCGCAAGAGACGCCGATCGCAAAAACTCATACGCCGATACCCCGAGCGCATTGCGGACGGCCCCGCCGGCCTGCGGTAGAATCTTCCAACATGCCATCGACCGCCATCGCAGCCACCTGGCAACTGCTCCTCGGCATGGGCATCCTGATGCTCGGTGCCGGACTGCAGAGCACGGAGACCAGCCTGCGCGCCACGCTGGAGGGGTTTCCGGCGCCGCTCACCGGCGCCGTGATGTCGTGCTATTACGTCGGCTACATGTTCGGCACCGCACTCGCGCCGCGGCTGGTGCGGCGGGTGGGCCACATCCGGGTGTTTGCGGCGATGGCGGCGATCGGCTGCGCAACCTTCCTGGCGCAGGGCCTGTTCGTCGCCGCGCTGCCGTGGGCCTTGCTGCGCGGCATCTCCGGGCTCTGCTTCGCCGGGATCTATGTGGTGGCCGAGAGCTGGCTCAACGACCGCGCCACCCGCGCCACGCGCGGGACGCTCCTCGCTCTTTATATGGCGGTGCTCTATGTCGGGCTCGGCAGCTCACAGTTCCTGCTGATTCCGACCGGCCCGCGCACGACGGCGCCCTTCATGGTAGCGGCAATCCTCGTCGCGCTCGCCATCGTACCCATCGTGATCGCGGCGCAAACCGCGCCGGAGATCGCGCTGCCGCAGAAGGTGCGCTATCGCGACCTCTACCGCGACTCCCCCCTCGGGGTGGTGGCGGTGACGGTCGCGGGGATGGTGACAGCCAACGTCTACTCCATGGGCCCGGTGTACGCAAAGCTCAGTGGCCTGGATACCTCCGGAGTGGCCACCTTCATGGGCGTCAGCGTCCTGGCCGCGGTGGTGATGCAATACCCGGTGGGCCGGCTCTCCGACCGCGTGGATCGTCGCACAGTGATCGCGGGTATCTGCATTCTGGCGACAGTGAGCGCCGCAGTGCCCGCGGCTTTCCGTGCGCTGCCGCACACGGTCGTCCTGGCGCTCGCGGCCGTGTTCAGCGGACTCGCCTTCACCCTGTACTCGCTCGGCGTGTCGCACGTGAACGATCACCTCGAGCCTGCGCAGATGGTGGCCGCAAGCGGCGCGCTGCTCAGACTCAACGGCATCGGCGCCGCCTTGAGCCCCATCCTGGTGGGCGGCCTCATCGCGCGGTTCGGCCCGCGGTCGTACTTCGCCGCCCTCGCCTCCCTCACGGCCCTGCTCAGTATCTTCGATCTGTGGCGCAAAATGCGCCGCGGACCGCCGGAGCGCAAGCAGTCCTTCGCGCCGCCCAAGGCGGTCGCCTAGGCCCGCCATGGGCCCGTTATCTCGTATCGGCATAGCGGCGCGCAATTGCGCATGAGCCCTGCGGGGCCGCTGTCGCCTGCAAGCATGCGGACGTCGCAAATTCACCCCAGAGGATGAGCCCCCTCGGATACCATTTTTCCTCGCGGGCGTACGCCCCCGATCCGAGGACCGAGCATGGCAGAGCAGTCCGAGTTCAACCTGCGCGACCTGAGCGATCAGGAGCTGACCGAGCAGGTTCACGACGACCTTTACAACGGCTTGCGCGACGAGGTCGTCGAGGCGACGAATATCTTCCTCGAGCGCGGCTGGAGCGCCGACAAGGTTCTCAACGACGCACTGGTCGAAGGCATGAGAATCGTCGGCATCGACTTCCGTGACGGCATCCTGTTCGTACCGGAGGTGCTGCTCGCCGCCAACTCCATGAAGGCGGGAATGGCAATCCTGCGGCCGCTGCTCGCCGAGACGGGCGCGGAGCCCATCGGCAAGGTGGTGATCGGCACGGTCAAGGGCGACATCCACGACATCGGCAAGAACCTGGTGTCGATGATGCTCGAGGGCGCGGGCTTCGAGGTGATCGACCTCGGCATCAACAACTCCGTGGAGAAATATCTCGACGCGCTCGAGAAGCACAAGCCGGACATCCTCGGGATGTCGGCGCTGCTCACGACGACCATGCCCTACATGAAGGTGGTCATCGACAAGATGCGCGAGGAGAACATCCGCGACAAATTCATCGTGCTGGTCGGCGGGGCCCCCCTCAACGAGGAATTCGGCAAGGCCGTGGGCGCGGATGCCTACTGCCGCGATGCGGCGATCGCCGTCGAGACGGCGAAGAGCATGATTGCGGTACGCCGGTCAGAGCGCGCCGCCTGAGTCCCCGCGCGAGCAACGGAGCGGATACGTGGATACCCAACGCGGCACGCTGATCATCGCCTGCGGCGCGCTTGCGCACGAGATCACGGCTCTGCGCCGGGCGAGTGACTGGACGGCGGTCGATGTCTGCTGCCTGCCCCCCGCACTGCACAATCGGCCCGAGCGAATCCCCGCGGCGGTGCAGGAGAAGATCCGCGAGCATCGCGGCCAGTACCGCAGCATCTTCGTCGCTTACGGCGATTGCGGCACCGGCGGCAGGCTGGATGCGGTGCTGCAGCAGGAGGGCGTGGAGCGGCTGCCCGGCGCCCACTGTTACGAGTTTTTTGCCGGTGCCCGCGCGTTCGCCGAGCTGGCGGAAGCCGAGCCGGGAACCTTCTACCTGACGGACTTCCTCACGCGCCATTTCGAGCGGCTGGTGGTGCGGGGGCTCGGCATCGATCGTCATCCGGAGCTCGCCCAGGAATACTTCCGCAACTACCGCAAGGTGGTCTACCTCGCCCAGATACGCTCCGCCGCTCTGCTCGAGCAGGCGCGGCAGATCGCCGCGGATCTGGGGCTCGCCTTCGAGCACCGGCACACCGGCTACGGCGAGCTGGGCGCCCACCTTGCCGCCCTCGTTTCCGCCGACCGGAACCCATCGTGGCACACCTGATCATCATTTCCTGGCGCGACATCCCCGCGCAGGTGGTCGGCCGGAAGGGCCGCGAGACCTCCAAGGCGCCACTGACGCTGCGATTCCAGGAGGCGGTGGACCGGGCGGCCATGCGCGCCGGCCGGGGAACCTCCAACGCCTACCTCGAGGACTGGAAGCGCAGCCCTCCCCGGCCGTGCGGCGAGGACATCGCGGCCGAAGTGGCCGCGGAAGCGGCGCGCATCGAGGCGAAATACACCGATGAGTACCTCGAGCGAATGGTGAGGTCCAAGGGCATCGATCCCGAGTCGGCGGCTGCACCCGACGGTGACGCATCGACGGAAGCGGCCGGTGAGTGATGTACAGCGTACGCCTGTGGTCGGTACGTCACGCACGCGGTCTCAACAGCTTCTACCGCGGCTTTGAGCGCGCGCTGACCGCGCTGCATCCCCTTTTCGAGCTCATCGGGTATCAGCGCCTGGAGCGTCCCACGGCGGCGCTCGAGCGCTCGGTCAAGGGGCTGCTGTTCGATTGCCGGATGTGCGGCCAATGCGTCCTCAGCGCCACCGGCATGTCCTGTCCGATGAACTGTCCGAAGAGCCTGCGCAATGGACCGTGCGGCGGCGTACGCGCCAACGGCAATTGCGAAGTCCGGCCCGACATGAAGTGCGTCTGGCATCTGGCCGTGGCCGGCAGCGCCCGCATTGCGGGCGGTCCCGAGGCGCTCAGCCAGATACAGCGGCCCGCCGATCGGCGGCTCACCGGAAAATCCTCCTGGCTGCGCGTGGCGCGCGAGCGCGCCGGGGAGCCCGGTTGATCTTCGAGGACGAGCCGGTACCCGGATACCCGCTGCCCATCCTGCCGGGCCACACCTCTCCTGGGCGTTTCGAGCGCGTCCTGCGCGCCGGGCAGTTCGCCGTAACCACCGAGATGGCGCCGCCCGACTCCGCCGACCCGGAGGAGGTCTACCAGCGCGCCCGTATTTTCGACGGTTATGTCGATGCCATCAATGCGACCGACGGCAGCGGCGCCAACTGCCACATGTCGAGCATGGCCGTCTGCGCGCTGCTGACGCGGGTCGGCTACGCCCCCGTCATGCAGATCTCCTGCCGCGACAAAAATCGCATCGCCATCCAGGGCGACATCCTCGGCGGGGCGGCGATGGGCGTGTGCAATGTCTTGTGCCTCACGGGTGACGGCGTGCAGGCGGGCGATCATCCGCAGGCCATGCCGGTGTTCGACCTCGACTCCATGACGCTGCTCGAGACGGCGCGGACCATGCGCGACGAGCATCGCTTCCTCAGCGGACGCAAGCTGACCTACTCGCCGCGGGTGCTGCTGGGCGCGGCCGAGAACCCCTTCGCCCCGCCCGTCGAGTGGCGCGCGCAGCGGCTCGCGAAGAAAGTCGCCGCCGGCGCGCAGTTCATTCAGACGCAGTATTGCTACGACGTGCCGCTCTTCAAGACCTTCATGCGCGGTATCGAGGATCTTGGGCTGCTGGAGAAGATCCATATCCTGGTCGGCGTGGGTCCGCTGCGCTCCGCCAAGGCGGCGCAATGGATGCGCACGCACGTTCCCGGCCTGCACATTCCCGACGCCGTCATCGCGCGCATGGCAGGCGCTGCCGACGCCGCGCGCGAAGGCCGCAATATCTGCGTCGACATCATCCAGGAGATCCGCTCCATCCCGGGCGTGAGCGGCGTTCACCTGATGGCCTACCGCCAGGAAGACAGCGTCCCCGAGATCATCGATCGCTCCGGAGTGCTCGGCGGGCGCGTCCCGTGGTATCCCGGCCGCGACCCGCAACGCAACTCCAACAGGCTCGCTTCATGACCGATACCATCATCAGCTCTGCCACCCGCGAAGTCGTGATCGGCTTCGACCGCCCGTTCGTCATGATCGGCGAGCGCATCAATCCGACCGGGCGCAAGATTCTCGCGGCGGAGATGGCCGCCGGGGACTTCAGTCGCGTCGAGGCGGATGCGCGCGCGCAGGTGGCGGCCGGCGCCCACATGCTCGATGTGAACGCCGGGATCCCGCTCGCCGATGAGCCGGCCATATTGGCCAAAGCCGTGCAGCTCGTGCAATCGGTGACTGACGTGCCGCTGTCCATCGACTCCTCGATCGTCGCTGCGCTCGCCGCCGGCCTCGCGGTCTACAAGGGCAAGGCACTGGTCAATTCCGTCACCGGTGAGGATGAGCGGCTGGAATCGGTCCTGCCGCTCGTCAAGAAATACGGCGCCGCGGTCGTCGCCATCTCCAATGATGAGACCGGGATCTCCGAGGATCCCGACGTGCGCTTCGAGGTGGCAAAAAAGATAGTGCAGCGCGCGGCCGATCACGGCATTCCGGCATCCGACGTGGTCGTCGACCCGCTCGTGATGCCGATCGGCGCCATCAACAGAGCGTGCGTGCAGGTCATGCACCTGCTGCGGCGCCTGCGCAGCGAATTGAAGGTGAACACCACCTGCGGGGCTTCCAACATCAGCTTCGGGCTGCCGGCGCGCGAAGGCATCACCGGCGCGTTCCTGATCTCGGCGATGGGTGCCGGCATGACCTCCGCGATCATGAATCCGCTGCACACCGAGATCGTACGGGCCGTGATGGGGGCGGACGTCATGATGGGCCACGATCCGGACTGCATGCGCTGGATCCGGAAATTCCGTGACGCGGCGCCGGCGCCGGGACCTGCGGGAGCGGCTCCAGCCGAAGGCGCCGCTCGCGGGCGGCGAGAGGGAGGTCACCGTCGCCGTGTCAGCTGAGCAAGACGCTCTCGTCGTTTTCACGCCCTCGGGGAAGCGCGGACGCTTCCCGCGCGGTACACCGCTCCTGCAAGCCGCGCGCTCGTTGGGGGTTGACGTCGACTCTGTATGCGGCGGCCGTGGCATCTGCGGACGCTGTGAAGTACTGGTCATGGAAGGCGACTTCGCCAAGCACGGCGTCGTCTCCCGGCCGGAAAACTTGTCGGCAGCTACCGCCGCGGAGCAAGATCCCAGCAGCCGCCGGCCCTTGCCGGCCGGGCACCGCCTCTCCTGTCAGGCGCGCATCCAGGGTGACCTGGTCGTGGACGTACCGCCGACCAGCCAGGTGCACCGGCAAGTCATCCGCAAGGAAGCCGAGGCACGAGCCATCACCCTGGATCCGGTGGCGCGCCTGCACTACGTCGAAGTGCGCGAGCCCGACATGCACGATCCGGCAGGGGATCTGCAGCGTCTGCAGGAAGCTCTGCAGCGCGAGTGGCAGCTCACCGGCCTCACCTGCGACCTGCACATGCTGCAGCGGCTGCAGCCGGCGCTGCGCAAGGGGGACTGGAAAGTGACGGTCGCCGTACACGGCGGCGAGCGGATCATAGGCGTCTGGCCGGGCTTTCACGAGCTGGCCCTCGGTCTCGCCGTCGACATCGGCTCCACCACCATCGCCGCCCATCTCTGCAATCTCGAAACCGGCGAAGTGCTCGCCTCGAGCGGCGTCATGAACCCGCAGATCCGCTTCGGCGAGGATCTGATGAGCCGCGTCTCCTATTCCATGATGAATCCGGGCGGGGCGCAGCAGATGACCGCCGCGGTGCGTGAGGCGTTGAACCGACTCGCCGCGGATGTTGCCCGCCAGGCGAAGGCGCACACCGACAACATTCTCGAGGTGACGCTGGTCGGCAACCCGATCATGCATCACCTGCTGCTCGGCATCGACCCGGTTGAGCTCGGAGGCGCACCGTTCGCGCTGGCGACCGACGAGGCCATGGAGTTTTGGGCCACGGAAATCGGTCTGCACCTGCACCGCGGCGCTCGGGCGTATGCCTTGCCCTGCGTGGCCGGCCATGTTGGGGCGGATACGGCCGGAATGATCCTCGCCGAGCGGCCCGACCTGGGCGAGGCCGTGACACTGCTGGTCGATGTCGGAACGAACGCCGAAATCGTGTTGGGCAATCGGGAGCGCCTGCTCGCCTGCTCGAGCCCGACCGGGCCGGCGTTCGAAGGCGCGCAGATCAGCTGCGGCCAGCGTGCGGCGCCGGGGGCGATCGAGCGGGTGCGGATCGATCCGGCGACCCTGGAGGCGAGATTCAAGGTCATCGGCTCCGAGCTCTGGTCGGACCAGCCGGGCTTCGAGGAATCGATCAAAGACAGCGGCGTAACCGGAATCTGCGGCTCGGGCATCATCGAAATCATCGCCGAGATGTACCTGACGGGCATCATCAGTCAGGACGGCGTGGTCGATGGCGAGCTCGCCGCACGCAGCCCGCGAGTCGTGCCGCAGGGTCGGACGTTCGGTTACGTCGTCCATCAGGGCGCACAGACACTCACCGTCACCCAGAACGACGTGCGGGCTATTCAACTTGCGAAGGCGGCTCTGTACGCGGGTATCAGGCTGCTGATGGACCGGTTCGGCACCGAGCAGGTCGATCGCATCCGGCTGGCCGGTGCCTTCGGATCGCACATCGACGTCAAGTACGCCATGGTGCTCGGAATGATTCCCGACTGCGATCTGCCGCAGGTTTCGTCCGCCGGCAACGCGGCGGGGACCGGAGCGCGCATCGCCCTGCTCGACTTCGGCTCGCGCAATACCATCGAGACGCTGGTGCGCAAGGTGGAGAAGGTCGAGACCGCCATCGAGCCACGGTTCCAGAGCCACTTCGTCGAGGCGATGGGGTTGCCGCACTCGACGGCTCAATACGTGCATCTGCGCAAGGCAGTCACGCTGCCGGCGCCGAAGGCGCCGCCGGTACGTACCGGCGCACGTGGTGCGCGGCGCCGGCCCGCGCCGTCGCCCGCTGCCACGGCCGGGAAAGATCCTTAGAGGCCGGTAGTTTCGGAGTCTTGCGCGCGGCCGGTCGCCGGCCGGCCCGTCGCGCGCGAGCGGACCGTGGCCTCCGCAAGATAATCGTCGCCAGACCTCGCTACAGCGCGATGCTCGGTGACCGACGTTTCCACGTGGGGATCCGTCGCGCCGGCGCGGCGCGCGGCCGCGAGCGCGAGCTCACGCGAGATGTCCTTGGCTGCGGCGAGCGCCTCTTCGGCCGCGGCAAAATCCCGGATGCCGGCCGGGTCGTGTACCCGGAACACCTTCCACTGCGGCTGGTTGACCAGGATATCGATCGTCTGTGACACGACTCCGACGACCGCGCCCACCGCATTGCACACGGCGGCATGCTCGGGAATAACCAGCCGGGCGCCGAGCCGCCGTGCAACTTCGGGATAGAACGCCGCGGCCGGAGCACCGATCGCGACCAGCGGATTCATCAGGCGCGGCTGCACATCGAGGAGCCTGGATACCGGCTGGCCCGCCGCGGCGCGCTCGATCAGGATGCCGAGCGGCCCCCAGCGCCCGTTGTGCGGCTCGACTCCCGGATCCTGCGCCAGCGTGCTTTCCAACACCACGCGCACCGCCCGGCGTATGACCAGCTCGTAGACACGCTCCGACAGCACCTCGGGGCTGTCCTTGCCCTTGCGCGCGGTCGCATTGCGCTCCTCGGTGGCGAGGATGGCCGCGCCGAGCAATGCCGCATCGCGGCTCCAGCCGTCCTGACGCCCGAGCACGTGGAGCGCATCGCTCGGCGTGAATCCGGCGAGAGTCGCCAGCCCCCGGTCCACCAGGCGGCGCAGAGCCACGGCCCCCTGCGAGGTGCGCGCCACCTGATCGAGCCGCCGCGGTGTCGCGCCGAGCGCCTCCCAGACCCGCAGCTCCAGCCGGTCGAGATCGGCTGCGGCTTCGCGGCCGGGATTGCGATGGCCGAACTGTCCCGCGAAGGGCGGCAACCGCTCAGCGGCGGCGAGCTGGGTGAGCTCCGCCAGCACCTCGGGAAATCGATGGGCGAGCAAGCTGAGCGGCATGACTCTGCGCGGCCCGACTTCAAGCCGTCCTTCCCGGTCGAGATGCACCTCGCTGTCGCCGCCGAGCCCGCTGGTGTGCGCGTCGATGGCTTGCACCATCGTCCGCCAGCCGCCGATGACGGCGCCGTCGACTCGCACCACTGGACGCTCGTCGACGATGATCGCCACATCGGTGGTCGTGCCGCCCATGTCGGCGACCACAAAGTCTTTGAGACCCGTAAGGAAGGCCGCGCCCACGACACTCGCCGCCGGTCCAGAGAGCACCGTCTCGATCGGATACTCGAGCGCGACGCTCGAGCGCATCAGGGTGCCGTCGCCCTTGACGATCATGAGCGGAGCGCTTACCCCCAGGCGCTCCAGCGTCTCGCCCACCGCGGCCAGCAGGTGGCGGATGTGCGGCACCAAACGTGCATTGAGGGCGGCGGTCAGCGCGCGCTTGGGCGCGTTCAACTGCGCGCTCAGCTCGTGACTGCAGGTGACCGGTTTGCCGCAGAGGGTGCGGATACGCTCGCGGGTTCGCAACTCGTGCTCGGGGTTGCGCACCGAGAACTGCGCCGCAACGGCGAATGCCTCGACTTTCGCCCCGTGCTCCCGCACCGCCGCCTCGATCGCTGCCTCATCCAACTCCCGCTCTTCCACGCCGGCAGGATCGTGTCCGCCGCTTACACGCACGACCGCGCCGCCGAGCTGCTTCTCGATGCCCGTCTCCTCGGCCATGCGGTCGTTGAAGCCGATGAGGATCGCGCAGATGGGGCTGAAGCGATTCTCGACCACTGCATTGGTCGCGAGCGTCGTCGATACCGACACCAGCGAGATGCGCGGACGGGCGCCTTCCGGCAGCGCCTGCAGCACCGAGCGCAGCGCCTCCCCGAGTCCCACCGACAGGTCCCAGTGCGTGGTGAGCGCCTTCGCGCTGGCGATGACGCGGCCGCCGTCCAATGCGATCGCATCGGTGTAAGTGCCTCCCGTGTCGAGCCCGATCCACAGCTCGGAGGAATCGGCTGCGGCGGCCGTGGGCGCTGCTTCGCTCACCCGCGCCGTGACTCCGCTCGTCGCGATGCGGCTTCGACCGCATTCGAGAGCACCATCGCGATCGTCATCGGACCGAGGCCGCCGGGCACGGGAGTGATCCAGCCCGCACGCTCGGCGGCTCGGTCATATTCGACGTCACCCACCATCCTGCCGGCGACATCGCGGTTGATGCCCACGTCGAACACCGCAGCCCCCGGCTTGATCCAGCCGCCGCGGATGAAGTGCGCCTTGCCCACTGCGGCGACGACCAGGTCCGCGCGCGCAACTTCACCCTCTACGTCGCGCGTGCCGGTATGGCACACCGTCACGGTCGCTCCTGCGAGCAGCAGCTCGAGCGCCATCGGGCGGCCTACGATGTTGGAGGCGCCAACCACGGTCGCCTTCAGGCCCCGCAGCGCGATGCCATACTCGGCGGCGAGGCGGATGACGCCATGCGGCGTACAGGGGCGCAGCGCCGGGCGCTTCTGCGCCAACAGACCGGTATTGACCGCATGAAACCCATCCACATCCTTGCCCGGGTCGATTGCATCCATCACCCGGGTCGCATCGAGGCCGTGGGGCAGCGGCAGCTGCACCAGAATGCCATCTACCGTGTCATCGCGGTTGAGGCGATCGATGAGCGCCAGCAGGTCCGCATCGCTCGTCGTCGCGGCAAGGTCATGGGCGAACGAGGCGATGCCGGCCTCGGCGGCAGCTTTGCGCTTGTTGCGCACGTAGATGCTGGAGGCGGGATCCGCTCCCACTTGCACCACGGCCAGTCCCGGCGGCCGGCCCAGCCTGGCGGCGAGCTGCGCGGCGCGTGCCGCCACCTCCGCGCGCACCTTCGCGGCAACGGCCTTGCCGTCCAGCAGGATCGTCGTGGCGCTCACTGCCGCAGGATCGCCGCTGCAGAGATACCGAACGGGACGCTAGACATTCGAATCGGGGAAGGAGGCCTTGCGCCGGCTCATGTAATCGAGCAGCGCCTCGTCCGCCGCCGGATCGAGCGGCGGCGCCTCGTATTCGGCGAGCTGCTTCTTCCACAGCACGTTGGCGCGCTGCGCCATGTCGGTCGCGCCTTCGGCGTCCCACTGCTCGAAGCTGTTGTTGTCGGCGAGCGGAGAGCGGTAGAACGCGCTCTCGAAATTGGCCTGCGTGTGGGCACAGCCGAGGAAATGCTTGCCCGGCCCGACCTCGCGGATCGCATCCATCGCCTGGCCGTTGTCGCTGAGATCGACGCCCTGCAGCAGCGTGTGGGCCATGCCAGCCTGATCGGCGTCCATGACGAACTTCTCGTAGCCCATGGCGAGACCGCCCTCCAGCCAGCCGGCGGTGTGCAGCACGAAGTTGACTCCGGCAAGGCAGGTGGGCATCAGGGTGTTGGCCGATTCGAAGGCGGCCTGGGCGTCGGGGATCTTGGAGGCGCACAGCGCGCCGCCGGAGCGGAACGGCACGCCCAGGCGCCGCGCGAGGGCGGCCATCACGTAGAGCACCAGCGCGGGCTCCGGGGTGCCGAAGGTGGGCGCCCCCGATTGCATCGAGAGCGAGGATGCGAAGCTGCCGAGCACCACGGGTGCGCCGGGATTGACGAGCTGCGCGACCGTCATGCCGGCGAGCGCCTCGGCCAGGGTCTGTGCCACCGTGCCGGCTACCGTCACGGGCGACATCGCGCCGGCGAGAATGAACGGTGTGACGATCGTCGCCTGGTTCGCGCGCGCATAGACCTTCAGCGCCCCGAGCATCGTCGCATCCCAGGTCATGGGGGAATTGGCGTTGATCAGGCTCATCACGCAGGTCTTGGGCCTGCCGGTCGCCGGATCCAGATACTGATCGCCGAAGAGAATCCGCGTCATCTCGACGGTATCGGCCGCCCGCTCCGACAGCGTCACCGAGCCCATGTACGGCTTGTCGCTGTACTTCATGTGGCTGTAGACCATGTCGAAGTGCCGCTTGTTGACCGGCAGGTCGACCGGCTCGCAGATCGTGCCGCCGGAGTGATGCAGCGCAGGCGACGAGTAGGTGAGCTTGACGAAGTTGCGGAAGTCCTCGATGCGCGCGTAGCGCCTGCCTTCGTCGAGGTTGCGGATGAAAGGCGAGCCATAGGCGGGCGCAAAGACGGTGCGCCGACCGCCGATCACGACGTTGCGTGCCGGGTTGCGCGCGTGCTGCACGAACTCCCTGGGCGCCGAACGGGTGACGATCGTGCGACACATACCGCGGGGAAAACGCGCCCGTTCACCCTGTACGTCGGCGCCGGCGTCAGCCAAAATCTTCAGTGTTTCCGGGTCGTCGCGAAAATCGATGCCGATCTCCTGCAGGATCGTATCGGCATTGTGCTCGAGCAGCTCGAGCCCCTCGGTACCGAGCACCTCGTAATACGGGATATTGCGGGTGATGTAAGGGATGGAAGAATGGCTGCGCGCGGTGCGCGCGGCGCGTTTCGCATCGCGACCGCTGGGACGGCGAGAGCGAAGGGTCGTTGCTGGCTGCTCGTCCATCGGGAACTCCGGGTTTTGCCGTGGCGGCGCTGGCTCTGCAGGCATAGGGCACGTGCCCCGCCGCCGCAGGTGGCGGAGCCTTGGACAAAAACCACGCTTCTTGCCCAAAGCAGCGCTGGGCCGGGCAGCAGCCCGGATCCAGCTCTCCAACAAGTATGGCTGCCGGCGCCCCCGGCGGCTAATCGAATTGCGCCCTCCACTTGCCGAGATACGTCCATCCGTCCTGTCGTCTTCGGACACGCCCAGGTCGAAAATGCACCGACGGCGGCCGGCATCCGCCGCTACCATGGCCAAAAGGCCAAAGGAGCCTGAGCACATGCCCACGGGTCTCGACGAATCGACGGCCGCCCCTGTCCGCAAGGAGCAGAGTTCGGCGGCAGCCAGCGCCGCCGCGGTGCAACGCACCTCCGGCGCCCCACCCCTCTACGTCCTCACCACCCGGTGCCCGGACACCACCGGGATCGTGGCCGGAATCGCCGGATTCCTGGCCGCGCACCATGCGACCATCGCCGAGGCGCAGCACTACGACGACCCGTACACCGGCACGTCTTTCATGCGCACCGTCTTCCACGACAACGGACAGGGAATGCCGTCCATGGAAGAGCTCGATCGCAAGTTCGCCGAGGCTGTCGGCCAGCGGTTCCACATGGAGTGGCAATTCAATCAGGTGCGCCGCTGCCGCGCGCTGATCGCCGTCTCACGCCAGGGACATTGCCTCAACAGCATTCTGCACCGTTACAGCACCGGCACCTTGCCGATCGAGGTGGTGGCAGTGGTGTCGAACCATCAGGACATGCGCAGCCTCGCCGAGTGGCACGGTGTGCCGTATCACTACCTGCCGGTCATCGATGGACGCAAGCCGGAGCAGGAGCGGCGGATCATGGAGCTGTTCGAGCGGGTGGAAGCGGAGATTCTGGTGCTGGCCCGCTACATGCAGGTCCTCACCCCCGAGGCGTGCCGGTATTTCGACGGCCGCGCCATCAACATCCATCACTCCTTCCTGCCCGGCTTCAAGGGCGCCAAGCCCTACCACCAGGCGCACGTCCGCGGAGTGAAGCTGATCGGCGCCACGGCGCACTACGTGACCACCGATCTCGACGAGGGACCGATCATCGAGCAGGAGGTCTCGCGTGTCGATCACACCCAGTCGCCCGACGACATGACGATCGTCGGCAGCGAGCTCGAGACCGTAGTACTCAACCGCGCGATCAAGTGGCATGCCGAGCGGCGCGTGTTTCGCAACGGCGGCAGAACCGTCGTATTGAAATAGGTCCTGCGTCAGTGGTGGGCGAAGGCGTCGTCAAAAGCCGGCGCATAGGCATCATTGCTCGTCATGTTGGGCAGACCGAGCGCAGCCTCGATCGTGCGCGCCGTGCTGTAGTGGTCATAGCGCCTGCGGCTGACGTAGGCCTGCTTCACCGTGCCGCGCGAGCCGACCACGATCGCCGCGACGTGGTTGTTGAGCTCCGTGTTGGACTCGTCCCAGGTGAGGATGAGCAGGCTCTTCTGCTGCCGCCATGCCGGTGAGGTGAAGAGCGGAGCGAGCGTCCGCTCGAGCCACGCATCCTGCACCCGCAGGCTCCTCGGCGAGCCATTACCCGGTATTTCACCGTCATCGTAATCATCGGCCGCCAGCCAGGCGAAGGCGGGCGTCATTGCGGCGCGCCTCAGATCCTGCGGCCAGTCACTGAGATCGACCAGATGCGCACGGCAGCGCGCCCGCTGGCTCTGGATGTCGCTGAAGAGGATGAATGGCGCATCGTCGGGCTCGAAATTCCGGTCATACCGTGTGGTCACGTTGCAGGGGGTCCCCATCCCCTCGAGGTAGGCCTTCCAGCTCCTGCCGGCCGCCTCGAGCAGATCACCGAGGTTTTTCGCGGCGAGGTGGATGTTCGGGAAATACAGGCCGTTGCGCACGAAGGTATCGCCGCCGGCAATGGCGAGATAGTTCTGGTCGCTCGGATGATAGACGGCCTGGTAATCCGCGAGCAGCGTGCCCCGCGCCGCCAGCGAATTGATGTACGGCGCCTCCCGCGTGTCGCCGATGACCTGTCCGTAGTCGGTGTTCTCCATCATGATCAGGAAGACATGATCGAACCGCGGCACCCGCGCGGGCGGCGGAGCCGGTGGCGGAAAGAGCATGGGCGGAACCGTCTCGAGCCGCAGCGAGGCGATATAGCTTCTCGCCACGCCGGTGGTACCCGCTAAATTTACGCGCAGCTCCATCTCCACGGCGCCGCGCGGGATCTTCCCACTGGTGCTGCGCGGCACGAAGCGCAGGGGAAGCCTGTCTCCTGCGGCTGGCGGACCGCGCAGGAGGACAGGCGCGCCCAACTCCCGGCCGGATGCCGCGAGAAATCTCCCTGTCAGGACTGCGCGCGAGGCGGGCCGGCCGAAGGCGGCAAACGAGGCAGACAGGGTGAAGCGGCGATCGGCGGGCTTCCCGGCCTGAAGCGGTATCGATCGCTCGAGCGCGCTCGCGCCATAGGGTCCGTTGCTGATGATGACTCGCGATGCGCCTGCGGCCGGCCACAGCGCGGGAAAACCCCGGCCACACCGCAGCGCAGGGCTTCCCGAGACAATGGTCCACCCGGGGACGGTCGAGGCAGCTTCCGGGTCGGTGGTGCAAAGAGCGGTAGGGGCAAAACCGAGTGGATTCGCGCCGCCGGCATGGGCGGGCGCGTAGCAAGCCATCACCGCGACCACTACAATGATCGCGTGTCGCAACAGAGTGCAGCGGACCTTCGGACCGCATACGGCCGGGCGCTCGAAGCCGTACGGCTCGGGCGCTTTGCGAGCGCGGAGCGTCAGCTGCGCGAGATCCAACGGACGAGCCCGGGGGAAATCAACAGCCTGCACCTGCTCGGGGTGGCGCTGCTGTCGCAGGGGAGCCTGGTGCCCGCGCTGGAGATCCTCGAGCGTGTCGTCAGCGGCGCGCCCGGGTTTGCTCATGCGCGCGTCGACCTGGCACGGGCGTACCGCCAGGACGGGCGTCTGGAGGAAGCGCGCCAGGTGCTGCGAGGGATCGTCGCGGAAAAACCTGCTCTGGAGGCCGCGTGGCTTGCCTATGGCGATGTCCTCGTGGACCTGGGAGATCTCGCGCCGGCGCGCCTTGCCTTCGAGCAGGCGCGGCTGCTCGATCCTCAGCGCCGGCGCCTCGAGGAGGCGACCGCCGCGCTCGGCGGCGCCGACTATCGCGCCTCCGAGGCGCTTTTCCGCGAAATCCTCAAGCATGATGCGAGTCATCCGGCAGCGCTCGCCGGACTCGCGGCCGTGTCCATTCGGGCCGGGAATACCCGGGATGCCGAGCGGCTGCTGAGTCACGCGCGCACCCGTTGCGCTCACCACCCCCTCATCGAGCGCGCATGGGGCCACATGCTGATCGCGGCGGAGCGCCTGCGCGAGGCGGAACAGACTTTCCACGAACTGTTGCAGCTCGAGCCGCAGAACCCGCAGAACTGGGCGGCGCTGGGCTCGGTGTACATCCGGCTGCTGCGCCAGCAGGAAGCGCTCGCGGCCTACGAGGCAGCCGCCCGGCTCGATCCCTCGCGGGCCGCATTTCGGCTCGCCATGGGGCACGTCAACAAGACACTCGGGCGGCGCGCGCAGTGCGAGCAGGCCTATCGGCAATGCCTCAGGCTGGATCCGAAGTACGCCGAAGCGTATTGGAGCCTCGCCGACCTCAAGAACTACCACTTCAGCGACGCGGAGCTCGCTGCAATGCAGGCTCTGCTCGCATCGCCGGCGGCCGATACCGATCAGGCGCAACTTCACTTTGCGATCGCGCGTGCCCTGGAGCAGCGAGACCGTTATGCCGAGGCGTTCGGCCACTATACCGCCGGCAACACACTGCGCAAGCGGACCTCGCCCTTCTCGATCGCCACCTTCGAGGCCAAATCCAGGCGGATTGCCGCCTGCTGCGACGCGGCATTCTTCCGCGCCCGAGCGGCGGCGGCGGGTTTCCCCGATCCCGGGCCGATATTCGTTGTCGGCCTGCCGCGCTCCGGCTCGACGCTGGTCGAGCAGATCCTCGCCAGCCACTCGCAGGTCGAAGGGACGATGGAGCTGCAGAACATCCCGGCGCTGGTGCGCGAGCTCGACCATCGCGGCACCGGCCGTGACGGCTACCCGGAAACGATCCGGGCGCTGTCCGCGGACGAGCTCAGCGCCCTCGGCCGGCGCTATATCGAGGAAACAGGCGCCGTGCGCTGCGGCAAGCCGCGCTTCATCGACAAGATGCCGAACAACTTCAGTCACATCGGCCTCATTCACGCCATCCTGCCCAACGCCAGGATCGTGGATGTGCGGCGCCATCCCATGGACACCTGCCTCAGCAACTACAAGCAGTACTTCGCCCAAGGCCAGTCCTTCAGCTACGACCTTGAGGATCTCGGGCGGTACTACCGCTGTTACCTCGCCTTGATGGACCACTGGGACCAGGTGCTCCCCGGGCGGGTGATGCACCTGCAATACGAGCAGCTGATCCGCGATCCGCAGGATACCGTCGTGCGGCTGCTGGACTACTGTGGGCTGGCCTTCGAGGCCGCGACGCTCAACTTCCACGAGAACCGCCGCCCGGTGCGCACGGCGAGCGCCGAGCAGGTGCGCCAGCCGCTCTACGCCTCCGGGGTGGGCTACTGGAAACGCTTCGCCGGCGAGCTCGAGCCGCTGCGAGCGGCCCTCGGGGACTGTCTGGCGCGTTTCGAGTAGTCACGAGCACCTCCCTGTGCCCGGATCGGCGCTTGCGGTCACTTGCCGTTGAAGCTGTAGCTGACGTGCACTCCTATGACGCGCGGCTCGTTCGTCGTCTCCCGGCGGTCGTAGTTGCCTTGATTGACGAGGATGATCGCGTCGGTGTTCGCCAAATTCGTCACATACCCCTCGAGCGTCCAGGTGCTGTCAGGGCTCTCGATGCCGACGCGCACATCCGAGATGTTGTACTCCGGCTCCAGAACACGCGCCGATCCCGATTTGGCACCGAGCGCCGGATTGGCGATGGCGCGCAGGTCGCTCCACCTGTCGCCCTTGTGCGCAATGTCGTATTCGATGAACCCGCCCAGCGCCGCGCCGAGGGAATGGTCGTAACGGATGTTCGCGCTGTAGCTGAAATAGGGAACGAAAGGCAGCGTCTCGTTCGGCACAATCATCTGCGTCAGCACCCCCGAGAAGTTCGGCTGCACGCTGACCAAGCGCGAATCGTTGTAGTTGGCGGTGGCCTGCAGGGTGAGGCCTTCGGTGATCCGGTATGCGACGTTGGTCTCCGCGCCATAGATGCGCGCGATGCCGAAGTTGGCGTTGAAGGTGGTGGGACAGATGGAGTCGTCGAATATGGGCGCCTGATAGCCGTTCCAGCGCATGTAATAGAGCGCGCCGTTCCATCTCATGCGCCCATCCAGGAGTCCGGTCTTCCAGCCAACCTCGAAATTATTGAGCGTGTCGGGCTCATACGTGAGCGGCACGCCCTTCTGATAGCA
>DASYGA010000317.1:0-5692 GCA_036000265.1 Steroidobacteraceae bacterium
GGGGAAGCTTCGGTGGGCTCGCCCGGGGTCCCGTCCGCATCGAACGCGCCGAGGTCGAGCCCGAGGTCGTCGATGGCGAGCTCGGCGGTCTGCTCGCCGCCGCTTTGCTTGAGTGCCGTCTCCACCTTTTGCCGGATCGTCGGCTGCTCCGAGACGTACAGAGCCGGCTGCTCGAGGGTCGGACCCTCGATCTCGGTCCCGAACTCGACCGGCAGCTCGTCGCCGCCCGGCATGGTGGCCGTCATTTCCCGCGTGGAGCCGGTGGCGTTATCCGCGAAATGCGTATCGAGCAGGGCCACGTTGCGGTCGGTCGCGGTGCCCGGCGACTCGACGGTCGCGGATTCGCCGTCGCCAAGGGCCGAGCCGATGTCCAGATCGAGGCCAGCATGGTCGTGCGTACCAGTACGCCCGGACGCGACGTCGAAGTCGAGCCCGGCACTCTGGCCGCCGGCGAGGTCCAGGTCGACCCCCGCCGAGGCTGCCCCGGTCACGGGAGCGCCGCCGGCGAACAGCGGATCTTCGGGCGCGAGCTGCTTGCCCATGATCACGATCTTTTCCCACTCGCCCGGAGCCGCCTCGCCGCGGCTGCCGGCCAGCTCGTGCGCGGTCTGCAGGAACTGCTCCTTGTTGCCCCAGACGAAGAAGACCTCGAGAAGCTTCAACTTCAGATCCCGCCTGTCGGGCTCGCGCCCAATGGCGATGCGGATGAGGTCTGCCGCCTGATCGTACAAGCCGTAGGCCATGTGGAAATCGGCTTCGGCGAGCGGATCTCCCTGGTCCAGGTTGACTGCCGTTTCGCTGCTGATCGTCTGGTCGGCCGTGGTGACGTGCTTGGCGACGGCGGGTGCGGCGACCCGCGGCCGCGCGTGCGTGCCAGTCTCCTCGACTACAAATGCGTCGTCGTGTTCCGCTGCTACCGAACGCATCGAAGCCGTATCACCGGCCGTCGGCTCCAACCGTGTATAGGGGGACGGAGTTGATCCCGCCGCGGCAAGGCGGCCGAGCGAATCGTCGAGATCCGACTGCCGGCGCGAGCGCCAGATGCGAGCCCCGAAGGCGGCGAGCGCGGCGATGATCAACAGCGCGATCGCCCACCAGTAGCGGGCGATGGTCGCGAAGAGCGACGGGCTCGAAGACGGCTTGGCGCCAGCGGCATTCGCCGCTGGACGATGTGCGACGTGCGGCTGCGGGGCATGCTGCACCGCTGGAGCAGTCGCAACTGCCGGCGGCGGCGGCGGCGCAGTCTGCTGCGGCGGAGCCGCCTCGCTGGGTGTCGCTTGCGCCGGTGCGGAATTAACGGCTGGCGCCGTCGCCTGTGCCGGGTTCGTGGCGGCCGCCGCTGTGGCAGGCGCCGTCTGCGATGCCGGCTTGCCTGCAAGCTGAGCCTGCATGTGCGCCAGCTGGTCGTCCTTCAACTGCAGCAGCCGATGCTCGTCCGCAAGCTGCGTCTGCAGATCCTGAACCTGCGCCTGCAGCGCCTTGACCTGGCCCGTGGAGGAGGCCGCATTGGCCGCCGAGCCGGAAGCGCCAGCCCCGGCCGAAGGAGCGACCAGCCGGAGTCTTCCCGGGCCGCTGGCCGTGCTGCCCGCTTCCCGCGAGCCGGCGCGCCAGGCCGCGTACTGGCGGCGGATCTCCGCTGTGGCAGAGGTGCTGGAGACGGCCGCCACCGCGGCGCTGTCGGGAATGCGCAGCACGGCGCCCGAGCGCAGCAGGTTCATGTTGTGCTCGAACGCGTCCGGATTGGCCTGATAGATGGCCACCATCCAGGCGCGCGTCGGGCCGGCGCCGAGCCCGGCGCCGCTCAGCCGATCAGCGATGCCCGAAAGTGTCTCGCCGCGGCGTACGACCAGCGAGTGCGGCTGGCCGTCCGAGGCGGTGGGCGCCGCAGGCGCGGTGCCGGTCTCGGGCTGCGAGGAAGCGGCAGCGGTGGCGGGAGCAGCAGCTCCTGCTTCGGTCGCCGGCGCCTGGGCACGCTCGATCGCGCCCCCGCGCACAGCGGTGCCCGTGGCGGCCGGAGCGACCTGCTCGCTCGCGACCTGCGACTGATTGGGCACGTACACCGGCGGATCGAGGAGCACGGTGTACTCGCGGATCAGATGCCCGCGATCCCAGTTGGCCTCGACCAGCAGGGTCAGCACTGGATCGGTGATGGGCCGATCGGAGGTGAGCTCGACCACTTCCTTGCCGTCCGCGGTGCGCACCGTCTTCACGTGCACATCACTGAGGAACTGCGGCCAGCTGAGGCCGTAGCGCGCGAACATATCCTGGGACGCGAGCTGAACCTGCAGGTTCTGCAGCGTATCAGGCGTAGCGTCGAGCAGCTCGATCTGCGCCTTGAGGGGCTGATCGAGAGGAGAAAGGAGACGGATGTCCCCGAGGCCGAGGGCGAACGCCGCTGATGGTACTACCAGCAGCAACGCCACCGCCCGGCTTGAGCGTTTGGCGACCATTACGACACCCCGGAAGGCATCAGTGAGTGGAATAGGGCGTAAAAACAAAGGGATGGCTGCATCTTGGCAGTCTCATCCGATTGGGGCGGCAATATAACTTAATTGGGCGGAAAGCCAAAGCGACCGCAGCACGGAATGCGAGAACAGGCAACCACGACCCATAAGTTAAACCCCTTTCGGAGCCGCGATCTTTACGCATCCGCAAGACATAAACTGTGTCGGCGATCACCGTCGGGTGATGTCCGGGGTGCTGGGACGAACGTCGGCGTTCTGCCCGCGGTGGCGCAGGTAGTGGTCCATGAGCACAATCGCGAGCATGGCCTCGGCAATGGGAGTGGCCCGCAGGCCGACACAGGGATCGTGGCGGCCGGTGGTGACGATCTCCGCCGGCTGGCCCGCCGTATCCACGGTCCGGCCCGGCACCTGGATGCTCGAGGTCGGCTTGAGGGTGAGATGGGCCACGATGTCCTGGCCGGAGGAGATGCCACCGAGGATTCCGCCCGCATGGTTGCTGGTAAAACCCTGTGGCGTGAGCTCATCGCGATGCTCGCTGCCGCGCTGGGCGACCGCGGCCGCGCCGGCGCCGATCTCGACCGCCTTGACTGCATTGATACCCATGAGCGCAGCGGCGATGGCGGCATCCAGGCGATCGAACACCGGCTCGCCGAGCCCGGGAGGCACGCCCGCCGCGATCACCGTGACCCGCGCGCCGATGGAGTCGCCTTCGGAGCGCAGCTTCCAGATCAGCGCCTCCAGCTCCGCGACCCGCGCCGGATCGGGACAGAAGAAAGGATTCTGGTAGGCGAAGGCCGGATCGCGCGCTTCGAGGGCGAGTGCGCCGACCTGGCTCAAATAGCCATAGATCCTGACACCGAGCCGGATCGCCAGATACTTGCGCGCGATCGCGCCCGCCGCGACACGCATCACCGTCTCGCGCGCGGAGGATCGTCCGCCGCCGCGGTGATCGCGCAGGCCGTACTTCTGCTGATACGTGTAGTCGGCGTGGCCCGGGCGGAAGCGGTCCTTTATCTTCTCGTAATCGCGCGAGCGCGCATCGGTGTTCTCGATGAGGAGCCCGATCGGCGTGCCGGTGGTATGCCCCTCGAACACGCCGGAAAGAATACGGACCTGATCGCCCTCGCGACGCTGGCTGACGAACTGCGAAGTGCCGGTGCGGCGGCGGTCGACGTCCTGTTGGATGTCCTCCTGCGAGAGTGCGAGCCCCGGCGGGCAGCCATCAACGGTACAGCCGAGCGCCGGCCCGTGGCTCTCGCCGAACGTCGTCACCGTGAAGAGCCTGCCGATCGTGTTGCCTGACATGTCGTGATTTACCTGGGAAGCTCGTCCGCCGTGAGGAGGAACACCCCGCCGCCGCCGCGCTCGAACTGCAGCCAGATGAAGGGGAGCCGCTTGAACGCCCGGCTGACTGCCGCCTCGCTGTTGCCGACTTCGACGATCAGCAGCCCGCCCTGACTCAGATGTCTGCCCGCCTCCCGAAGGATGACCCGCACGGAGTCGAGGCCATCGCGCCCCGCGGCGAGCGCAAGCGGTGGCTCGTGACGATACTCGGGCGGCAGTCCTGACATCTCCCGCCGCCCCACGTAGGGCGGATTGGCAACGATAATATCGTAGCGCTCGCGCGCGAGGGCGCTGAAATGATCGGATCGCACGAGCCTCACTCGCCGTCCGAGGCGATGGCGACGCACATTGATGGCTGCGACCTCGAGCGCCTCCGCCGAGATGTCCACCGCATCGACCCGCGAGCGCGGCAGGGCCTTCGCACAGGCGATCGCAATGCAGCCGGAGCCCGTGCCGACGTCGAGGATGCGCCGCACCCGGCCCGGATCGATCCACGGTGCGAAGCGCCTCTCGATGAGCTCGGCAATCGGCGAGCGCGGGATGAGCACCCGCTGATCGACGCGAAACGGCAGCCCGGCAAACCAGGTCTCACCGGTGAGGTAAACCGCCGGAATCCGCTCCTTGATGCGCCGCGTGAGCAGCGCATCCACGCGCGCCACTCCGCGGCGGCCGACGCGCCGCGCGTAGACGGCGCGATCACCGGACTGCGGTAGATGCAACGCGTGCAGCACCAGGGCCGCGGAGTCGTCCCATGCGTTGTCGGTGCCGTGCCCGAAGAAGACACGGGCGCGGCGCAGCCGCTGCGCGCCCCGCTCGATGAGGGCCAGCACGGTAGGGCGAGCCGGTGCTTTCAGCGAGGACACTTAACGTATCCGTTTCCTGGAGCACCTGGACTCGCGCGAGCGGCTCTCAGAGAGTGCCATGGACGGCTGAGCGCCGGTCTGTGCGGTGCTTCTTCGGGGGTCGGCCGCCAGGACGGCCACGGCACTGCCAAGAGCAGGGAGGCGTCCGCTGTATGGGATAATCTATTCATGACTGCTCGCCTCTTCTGGATCCTCGCCGGCCTCGGCGCACTCTGCGCCGCGCTCGCCGGCTTTCTGCTGGCAGCGCAAATTGGCAGCTCCCGCCCGGTGCTGGCAAGCGGCACGTGGCTGCCGGACGCCAAGCCCATCGTCGATTTCCACTTGATCGACAGCACGGGACATCCCTTCACTCGCGCCTCTCTGCTCGGCCATCCGACGCTGGTTTACTTCGGCTTCACTCATTGCCCCGACGAGTGTCCGGACACGCTTGCCGCGCTCGCGCGGGTGCAGAAACAGGCGCCCCTGCCCGGCTTGCAGGTGCTCTTCGTCACGGTCGATCCGCAGCGCGATACGCCGGCGGTGCTCGCCAGGTACCTGCGGCAGTTCGACTCGACCTTCATCGGCCTCACCGGCGACCCTGGCGAGATCCGCCGTTTCGCCGCCAGCTTAGGGATCGGCATCACACGCATCAACCTGCCGGGCGGCGGGTACGACTTCGATCATACGATGGCGATCCTGTTGTTCGACTCCGCAGCCCGCGAGGTCGGCGTGTTCACGCCGCCCTTTGACGCAAGGCAGCTCGCACACTCGCTTCGGGGCGCGGCGCCGGAACTGCACGCCGCAGCCTGACGCGCACATGGACGCCCCCAGCATGCCGACGGATTCCCCAACGCTGCGAGCACGCCTCTTCGTGGCAATGCAGCATCTTCTGCCGCAGCACTTCCTGTCGCGACAGGTCCATCGGCTGGCGCGCTGCCGCGTGAAGCCGGTCAAGAGCGCGCTGATTGGTGCCTTCGTGCGGCACTTTCGCCCCGACATGAGCGATGCGGCGGACCCGGAGCCGCACGACTATTCCAGTTT
>DASYGA010000375.1:0-4744 GCA_036000265.1 Steroidobacteraceae bacterium
TTCGATATCGTGGCGTAGAGCGTCCTCCTCTCACCGCGAACGTACGCGAGGGTGACCTTCGGCGTCACGCCGGAGTTCTGCGCCGTCCCGTGCAGGACATCCGTGGTGCCGCTGGCCGACACGCCGCTCACGCTGGTCGCCGAATTGCTGTGGTAGGTGTAATAGCGCGCGCCGGCAGTGGCCTGAAGGTGATGCGGCAGGTCGTATGTGGCCTGCCCGAACAGCGCGTACTGATCGATGTCGAGCTTGCGATGGTTGTCCGCCAGATTGTTCGTGCCGAAATCGCCATCGAAGCCGACCGTCGAGATCGGGTAGTAGGAAAAGACGTGCGAAGTCGCACCGTAGCTGCTGTAGTAGGCTCCGGCGAGCCACTGCAGCGGGCCGCTTCCGCTCGAGGTCAGGCGCAGCTCCTCGCTGAACTGGTGCGTGGCGTCATCCTCGCTGATCGACCCTGCGCCGAGGCCGTACCAGGTGGCGCCGCCCTCGGTGACCGTCGAGGTGGGCGAGAACGGAAAGCTGGCCGGCGGGCCGAAAAGGCCGCCGATGTAGAACTGCATCGCCTCGGAGATCTCCTGGGTCTGATCCTGCTCCCGATCCCAGTAGCCGGTTGCCGATACCAGCTGGAACGCGTTGAAGTCGTATTGCGCGGTCACCGAGTAGAGATTGAAGCTGTCGGAGAACGGCTCGCTGACGTCATAGGGCTGGTAATGCGTTTCGGTGAGCGGCGGGCCGTCGATCGTGTTGGCGCCATCCTGCGCGATGCGCTGGTGCATGATGCCCCCGGTGATCTTCAGGCGCTCCGTGGGCAGCAGCAGCAGCTCCGCCCGGCCGCCGCGCAGCGATTCCGTGTTCGAGTGCCGGATCGTGTCCACCGGTGTCGCGTTTGCGACGTCGCCCCGCGCCGTGCTGCCGTTCACTTCGGTCGGGAAGGGGTCGACCACGACTCTGTCGATCCAGCCTTCCGTCCGCTGATCCGTTCCGACCAGCCGCAGTGCCGCGACGTTCTGCGCCAGCGGCAGATTCACCATCGCGTTCTCGGTGTGGTTGAACCCGCCGCCGTTCGAGGTGTCGGACAGGATCCCCTCGGCGTCCGCCGAGTACTTGCGCGGATCGGGACTGTTGGTCACGAACTTGATCGTGCCGCCCATGGAGCCCGCGCCGTACAGGGTACCCTGCGGCCCGCGCAGCACCTCGACGCGGTTGAGGTCGAACAAGCTGGGGTCGACGACCGTCTTGCCGTTCTGCGCCATGCCGGCCGGCGTGAGCATGACATCGTCCAGGTACAGTCCGACCGTCGGCGACTCGCCACCGGTTGAAGTCAGGCCACGCATTTCGAACTCGGTCTGCCCCGGGCCCGCGGTCTTGAAGGAGACACCGGGCACCTGCTGCGCGAGGGCGGTCATGTCCGAGATTCCGGCGGCCTGCAGCGCGATGCCCTGGACGGCCGTGATGCTCATTGGCGTCCTCTGCGCCGTCGATTCGCGCTTCTCCGCCGTGACGATGACCTCCTGCAGCTGCGCCGTCAGCACCTGAGGGGCGCCGGCCGGTTGATCCGTACTCTGTGCCGAGGCGAACCCGAGTGCCGCGAATCCGCAGACGCCGAACAGCGCCGCGTGGACCGGCGCATGCCGTCGGGCCCAATGCCTGGGATCCCGGTCAGCTTCTGCTGCAGCTATCGCCATGTGCCATCCCCCGAGGCGCCTCACGCAGAGGTGCAGATGTTTCATGTTTTACGTTGACTTCAAATTGCAGGCCGGGTCATCCGCTCGTGCTCAATGAGCTCGAGCCGATTCCCCACGGCTCCACGAGCCGTCAAGCCAGCTCCTCGGACAGGAATGAGAGCACGATCGCGTTGAAAGCCGCGGCTCTCTCCCACTGCACCCAGTGTCCGCACCTGTTGAATGAGACCATCATCGCGTTCGGTATCTGGCTCATGAGGATTTCCGCCGTGAACAGCGGGTTGACACGGTCGTTCCGTCCCCACACCACCAGGGTGTCGTGCGGGAGCGACCTCAGTCGCGGATCACGCCACAGCTCCTCCAGAACCGGGGGCTCGCCGCGCCCGAGCGGTGGATTTGCGAGCAACGCCGGCTCGACACTGGCCTGATAGCGCTCCTCCAGAAGCTGTGGCGTGAGCTTCGAGGGATCATGGATCATGAGCCTCAGGAATGTGTCCAACTTCTGGCGCGAGGGCCCCGTGCCCCCGTAGTACTCGAAGATGAGCCGGGCGCCCTCGGTGGGCGAGGTCTGATAAGCCGAAACCAGGCCGGCCGGACCCATGAGTGCCAGCCGGCCGAGGCGGTCCGGCGCCTCCAAAGCCATCTTGATCGCGGCGCCGCCGCCGAGCGAATTGCCGACCACATGCGCCTGGCGGATTCCGAGATGATCCAGCAACCCGAGCATCGACCTGGCGTAGTGGGCGTAGCGCGGGCCGGTGATCGGTTCCTTGCTCGAGGCCCCGTACCCCGGAAGGTCGGGTATGACGACCCGATATCGGGTGCTCAACGCCTGCGCGTTACGGCTGTAGTTGCTCCAGCCGCTCGCGCCGGGACCGCCGCCGTGCAACAGCAACAGAGGCCTGCCGGTGCCCATCTCGAGATAGTGGATCTCCTCGCCGGCGATCTCGACGAGTCGGCCCTTGGGAGGCTCGGGTTTCGATGTGCTCATGGGACGACAACTTGCTCGACCGGGGCACTCCGCTCTACACGCCGGCCGCAGGCCCTGTTGGCTGCCTGCAACCCAGCGCATGGCGCCGTCGCGCGGGTCTACGATGTACTGCTGGTTTCGACCGAGAACGACACGTGACCGAGCCCGGCGATTTCCGCCCGCACGTGCGAGGCCGCACGCAGTGACGTCATGGGCCCGAGGGCGCCTGTGAGTATCACCTCTCCGGCACACAGCGGCTCGCCGCGCGCCGCCAGGGATCGGGCGAGCCATAACGTGGCGTTGAGCGGATGCCCGAGGCAGGCTGCGCCGACACCCAGGGATTCGCACACGCCATTGACCTCGAGCACCATGCCGCAGGTGCGCAGGTCCACCGCATCGAGCCTGCGCGGCTGATCACCGAGGACGAAAAACGCGGACGATGCGTTGTCTGCGATCGTATCGGCAATGGATATCCGCCAGTCGAGAATCCGACTGTCGCAGATCTCGATGGCCGGGAGCACGTAGTCGACAGCCCGCATGACCTCGAGGGCGGTCGGGTTCGGGTTGTCGAGATCCCTGCCGAGCACCAGTGCGATCTCCGCTTCCGCACGGCCCTGCAGCAGCCGCTCGATTGCGACGGACGTTCGCGGCGCGATGACCATGTCCTCGAAGAGAACTCCATAATCCGGCTGGGAAACCCCGAGCTGCCGCTGTACCGCGGGCGAAGTGAGGCCGATCTTGCGCCCTATCGGCCGGCGCCCCGCGTTTTTCCAATAAGCGGTGTTGATGCTCTGTATGGCATATCCGCCGTCAATATCGTCCGGCGCGATCGTGTCGCGCAGCGGCGCGGTCTGGCCTTCGGTGTAAGCGGCGCGCAGCCGCTCCGCCGTTGCCTCGTATGGGTGCTTCATGGCGCCTTGGTACCAGACGAGGCGATGTTTCACTAGCCCGCGAGCGCAAGCTCTTGCGTCCAGCTGCCATATCGTTCGATGCCCCGCGAAACGAGCAGGCCGCCGCAGCGATATTATTCTCGTCATACGACCGTCGCGCTCAAAAGCGCGATAAGATTCCCTGAGATCGTCGAAACGGGCGTCCAACCAATCGTCGGAAGCGTGGAACGGTAATGTCACAACCTACGTCGGAACTCACCTGGCCCGTCGCGGACTTCACGCGCGTGCCCTTCGAGGTGTATCTGCGTCCGGATATCTATGAGCGCGAGCAGGTGCGCATCTTCCGGGGGCCGACCTGGAACTATCTCGCGCATGAGAGCGAATTGCCCAATCCGGGTGACTTCAAGACGACCTTCCTGGGCGATACGCCGATCGTCGTCAGTCGTGATCGGGGCGGGCAGATGCGCGCCTTCGTGAACCGCTGCGCGCATCGCGGTGCGATCGTCCAGCGAAAGGCGTTCGGCAATGCGACGGAGCATCGCTGCGTGTATCATCAGTGGTGTTACGATCCCGCCGGTGGTCTCATCGGCGTGCCCTTCCGCCGCGGCATCGGCGGCAAGGGCGGCTACTCGCGCGACTTCGATTTGTCGAGCCACGGCCTGCGGAAATTGCGCGTTGACACCTATCGTGGCCTGGTCTTCGGAACTTTCACCAGCTCGACGGAGCCGCTCCAGGAGTATCTCGATGCCCCGATCCGCGGGATTCTCGATCGGCTGTTCCACAAGCCGGTGAGCGTTCTGGGCTACATGCGTCAGCACATCCGCGGCAACTGGAAGCTCTATCCGGAGAACAACCGAGACTACTACCACGCGGGGTTGCTGCATCAGTATCAGGCGACATTCGGGTTGTACCGCCCGACGCAGACGAGCGGCTTCGACTTGGATCGGCTCGGCCGCCACAGCACCTCCTACACTCAAGCCGGTGATGACGATCGGACCGCAGCGGACCAGGCGTATGCCGGCCAGGAGAAATACGATCAGAGCTTCAAGCTTCTGGATACCTCGCTGCTGCGCATGCATCCGGACTTCCAGGACAAGAAGACGGCGATCATCATGAATATATTTCCTTCGGTCACCGTTCAGCAGATTTTCAACACGATTGCGACACGGCAGCTCCTGCCGAAGGGAGTTGGAAGCTTCGAGCTGCTG
>DASYGA010000390.1:0-25362 GCA_036000265.1 Steroidobacteraceae bacterium
CGCAACCGCATCACCGAGGAGCAGGTGCTGGCCGCGCCGATGATCTCTTACCCGCTGGGTGTGCTCGATTGCTGCGGTGTGAGCGACGGTGCCGCTTGCGCGATCGTCACGACGCCCAAGATGGCGCGCGCACTGGGCAAGAAAGATTTCGTCACCCTCAAGGCATTGCAGCTCGCTGCCAGTAACGGCGTCGAGATGGGTCATCAATCGTGGGACGGCAGCAGCACGCTTACTACCCGCGCCGCGGCTGCACGTGCCTACCGCGAAGCCGGACTGGAGCGTCCGCGCGAGCAGATCGACCTGATGGAAGTCCACGATTGCTTCTCGATCACCGAGCTCGTGCTCATGGAGGACCTCGGCTTCTCCGAGGAGGGACGCTCGCCCCACGACGTGCTCGCCGGCCGCTACGATCGCGATGGGGCCATCCCCTGCCAGAGCGACGGTGGCCTCAAGTGCTTCGGACACCCGATCGGCGCCACAGGATTGCGGATGGCGTATGAGATCTATCTGCAGCTGCTCGGGCGGGCGGGGGAGCGGCAGCTCGGCTCGCCCGCGATCGGCCTCACCCACAACCTGGGCGGCATACCCAATCGCAACGTGGCGAGCGTGGCGATCTTCGGAATCGCAACCTGATGGACACTGAGACGCACTGCGAAACAACGATGTCAAAAGCAAAAGCACCCGAAGGCTCCGCGGACGCATGGGGGATCAGCGACGAGGAACTGGCGAAGCGCCCGCTGGTGTATCGCGAGGACGTGCTCGCGGGACAGACGTTCCTCATCTCAGGCGGCGGCAGTGGCATTGGACGCGCGGTGGCATACGTCTGCGCCCGCCTCGGGGCCAACGTTCTCATCTGCGGCCGGCGCAAGGAGAAACTGCACGAGACGACCGAGGGAATCAAACGCCATCTCGGGCGCGAAGCGGTCGCGGTGCCGATGACCATTCGCGATCCGGACGCCGTGAGCCGCCTGCTCGATGAGGCGTTCTCGCGCTTCGGCCGGGTCGATACGCTGGTCAACAACGGCGGCGGGCAGTTCCCGCAGGCCGCCATCGACTTCAGCATCAAGGGATGGCTCGCGGTCATCGATACCAACCTCAACGGCAGCTGGTACATGATGCAGGCGGCGGCGCAGCGCTGGCGTGAGCGCGGACAGCCGGGCAACATCGTCAACATCGTGGCGAACGTCTGGCGGGGCATGCCGCAGGTGGCCCACACCTGCGCCGCCCGCGCCGGCGTCATCTACCTGTCGAAGACGCTGTCGACCGAATGGGCCCCGCTCAAGATCAGGGTCAACTGCCTCTCCCCGGGCTCGATCAACACCGAGGGCCTGAACGCCTATGAGCGGCGCGATGCCGACATGTTCCGCTTCTCGAATCCGCTGCACGAGCTCGGCGATCCGGTCGATATCGCGCAGGCGGTGGTCTACCTGTCCACTCCCGCCTCGCGCTTCATCACCGGGGAGGTGATGGTCATCGACGGCGGCAACAATCAGCACGGGGATGTCTGGCCCGACGGCATGCCCGACTACTTCAAAGTTCCCGGCCGCTGAGCGCCGGGAAGGAGCACGAGCGATGGCTGTCAACTACAAGGTCGAATGGCCGATGACTCTGGGCGCGCCCCGGGAGTCACTCGAGGCGAAGCAGCCGCCGGTCGACGACGGCCTCGATGTGCCCGATCCGGCGCGCTACTACTCGCGCGAGTTCCTGGAGCTCGAGTGGCAGCGGCTGTGGCCGCGCGTGTGGCTGCTCGCCGGCGTGGTCAGCGACATACCCGAGGATGGCGATTACTTCGTCTTCGGGCTCGGCCGGGAAGAGTTCATCGTGGTGCGTCAGGCCGATGGCGGCATCAAGGCGTTCTACAATGTCTGTCCGCATCGCGGCAACCGCGTTTGCCTGAACGAGCGCGGCAGCGTCCCGCGCTTCACCTGCTCGTTCCACGGCTGGCAATTCGGCTGCGGCGGCTCCCTCGAGCGCATCACCGATGAGGAGACTTTCGACCCGCGTCTCATTGCGCACCGGCCCGGCCTCACGGAAGTGCGATGTGAGGCTCACGGCGGCATCATCTTCATCAACATGGACGGCAACGCGCCGCCGCTGAAGGAATACCTCGGCCTGCCGGAGGGATACATCGAGAACTACCAGATCGATCGCATGCACGTCGTCCATCACGTGCGCAGCACCTGGCGCGCGAACTGGAAGACCGGTGTCGATGCGTTCTATGAGACCTATCATCTGCCCTGGGTCCATCCGCAGACGCAGACGGTGATGGAGGACTTCAGCCAGTACGATCTGTATCCCAACGGGGCGAGCCGCATGATCGTGCCGATTTGCGTGAAGTCCCATCGGGTGTCGGACCAGGACAGCCTGGATCCGTATCTCAGGTTCATGCTGAAGGAAGGAGGCGTCGATCCGGAGGGCTTTCGGGGCGGTGCACGGGAGGTGCGGGCAGCGGTCCAGCGCGCCAAGCGCGAGCGGGCGCGCCGCGTGGGTCTGGAGCATTACGAGCGCTTCACCGACGGGCAGCTCACGGACAGCTGGGCGACGGGACTCTTTCCCAACGTGCAGATGGGAATGCATCCGGAGGGGGTGTTCATCATGCGCTTCCTGCCACACCCGCGCGATCCGGAGACTTTCATCTACGACACGATGATCCTCTACCGGCATGTGGCGGATCCCGACTACTCGGTACCGGCCTGGATGGGGCTGCCGGCCGGCATCGATGTCACGGGCGCGACGCGCCCGCCGATCGTGCACGTACCGGTCGGGGAGAAGCCCAACCTCGGCGACGTGCTCGATCAGGACTCCGAGCTTCTGCCCATCCAGCAGCGCGGCATCCGTTCGCGCGCCTTCCGCGGCCCGCTCTGGAGCGATCAGGAGCAGCGCGTGCGCCACTTCCACCGCGAGCTCGACCGGTATATCCAGGGTGAGAAGTAGCGGATTGCACGGCCGGAGGCGCAAATGGCGGCGGGACGGATCAACGTGTACTTCGTCGTGGGCGGGCGCTACCACGACTTCGACTTTGCGCGGCTGGAGATTCTGAAGCTCCTGAGCGAGCACGAGCGCTTGCGGGTCCGGGTGGCGGAGAGCTATGCCGACATCGCCGCTATCGCAGCATCCGATGCGCTCGTCACATATACGTGCGATGTGTGCCCGGAACCGCATCAGCAGGAGAGGCTCGCCGAGTTCGTCGCTTCCGGACGGCGCTGGCTCGCGCTGCATGGCACCAACTCACTGCTGGAGTGGACACCGGACGGCAAGGTCGATGCTCCCGATAGCATGCCGCTCCTCACGCGCGTCCTCGGCAGCCGCTTCATCGCCCATCCGCCGCTCGGAGAGCTCGAGGTACGGGTAAGCGAGCCGTCGCATCCGCTGGTGCGCGGCATCGGTGCGTTCACGGTGACCGATGAGCTGTATCTCTCGGAGCTCTACGGCCCCAACCGCGTGCTGCTCGAGACCCGCTACAACGGCAAGGCGGCGCGGGAGTTCGTCCGCCGGGAGTGGCTCTCCGATGAGCCGCGGCCGGTGCTTTACCTGCACGGGCACGGCGCAGGCGAGGTGTTGTATCTGACGCTCGGACACTGCCGCGGCCGCTATGACATGCGGCCGCTGATGGAGGAGTATCCACGGGTGGAGCGCTGCAGCTGGGAGTCGCCGGTCTACTACGAGCTGCTGCGGCGCGGGATCCGGTGGATGGCGCGACTGGAAGAGAGAGGTGGGCAGGATGCCCGCGGAGGTGGCCCGCCATGAGGCGCATGCTCGGGCCAGTCATGCAGAATGCGTTCGTGGTCGCGGACCTCGAGCGAGCCATCGAGCACTGGACGCAGGTCATGGGAGTAGGCCCCTTCTTCCTCTTCGAGCGCGTCGCCTTCGACGAGTATTTCTTTCGCGGGCGCGCCGTGGAGCCCATCGGCCTGACGATCGCGATCGCATACTGGAAGGACCTGCAGATCGAGCTCATCCGCCAGCTGGACGATGCGCCCTCCATCTACACGGAGTTTCAGGCAGCTCATGGCAGCGGCATGCACCATATGGGCGTTATGAGCCAGGCGCTCGATGCGGATCTCGCAGCGCTGGCGCAGCGCGGCGTGCAGGCCGTGCAGCGGGGCAGCCTGCCCGGGATGCGCTTCGCCTACATCGCCACCGATCACCATGCCGGCGGCATGATCGAGCTCATCGAGGCGACCAAGGGTGCGCGCGCGCTGTTCGAGCGCATGCGCGAGGCTGCGCAGTCGTGGGACGGCCGCGACCCGGTACGGCGCGTCGGCTGATCAGGCGGCGGCAGCCTGCCGCCAGCGCAGGATGACGAGCTCGGCGGCAGAGCGTCCGATGCTGCGCAGCGACAGGATTCGTCTCGGGCCAGGGGATAGCAGGAGTGTCTCCCGCGCTCGTACGGTGTGGGCTCGGCCGCGAGTCACTGTGGAAATCGCCACCGATCCTTGCAGCACGAACAAGGCGCCGTGAAGATCCTCGGAGATCACCACGCGCCGGCTCGCTTCGAGCTGCAGTACTGCCGGCGCGCGCACTACCGTTGCCGGCCGGACGCCGCGTCCCCTGCGTACGATCAGGCTCAGATCCGTGCAGCGTCCCTCGGGCACCGCACAATGGGTCTGCCAGTCTCCCTCGAAGCGGGTGCTACGCCTCTTCGCATCGAGGAAGCAGTTGCCGTGTCCCCGGAACCGCAGGCGCAGGCTGAGTCCGTGGACCAGAACGAGCGCGCGGCTGTAGCCCGGATAAGCGGAGAAATCCGTATCCTCCTCGATGTCGGCGAGGCTCAATCGCCAGGCGAATTCCCCGCCGCCTGCCGGCTCGCGGGCGATCTCGAGAGTCGTGCCGCGCCCGTTGCGCCACGGCATCGCGCGATAGCTCGCGTGTCGCAGGACCCGGGCTGCAGGCCGCCGCACGCGGATTTACTTCAGTGGCGGCGACCGGCCCGTCTCCATCAAGAGCCGGGTGAAGAGGTACAGCCGCGGGGTGATGCTCCCGACATCGATCCACTCGTGATCGGTGTGGAATCCCGCGCCGACGAAGCCCAGTCCGTCGAGCGCGGGAGTGCCGACGGACACGGCCACCGCGGATTCCGAGGCGCCGCCGTTGCCGGAGAGGGCGATGGTCTTGCCGAGCTCCGCATAAATGCCCTGCGCACGGCGTCCCAGTGCCTGCACTTGTGCGTTGTCGATGAGCGGCGGATACGTCGAGCCCTTGGTTGCAATCGTCACCGCGGTGTCCGGTATGCTCGTCGGCACGAGCGAGGATTTCAGGCGGCTGAAAATCCCGGCGAAATCGCCTGGGTTCCTGAAGCGGACATCGAGAGTCGCCTCAGCGAGATCCGGAATGATGTTGCTGCGGCTGCCGGCCTGGATCAAGGTCAGATTGACCGTGGTTCCAGCGCCGCTGTTGGGGAACTTGCCCCGTAGCACATCGAGCTGATGCAGCAGCTCCACCGCGGCATTGCGCCCGTTCTGCGGCGCCATGCCCGCGTGGGCCGCGCGTCCCGTGACCCGGACTATGATGTCGCCGGCGCCCTTGCGCCAGACCGTGAGCGCATCGGGCGGATCTCCCGGCTCCATGTTGAATTCGACGTCGCTCTGCCGCGCCAGCGTCTCGATCAGCTTCGTGGAGCCGGGCGAGCCTCTTTCCTCACTGCCATCGAGCATCAGCGTGATGGTCGCGTAGTCCGTGAACCCGAGCCGGTGCAGGATCTGCAGCGCGGTGACGGCATTGACGTCACCGCCTTTCTCATCGCCTACGCCGGGACCGTAGGCACGGTCACCCTGGATGTGGAAAGGTCGCTTTGCCGCGGTGCCGGGCCCGAACACGGTGTCGACATGAGCGATGATGAGAATTCTTGCCTTGCCGGTGCCGTGAAAGACCGCGACCAGGTTCGGAGCGACTCCGCTCACTTCCGCCGGCACGGTGCGCACCTTCGCGCCCGCGGCCTCGAGCGGCGCGGACAGGATCGATTCCACACGCTCGCCGCCGGCCACATCGCCGGTCCCGGAGTCGACATCGACGATGCGCTGCAGCAGCGCAATCGCGCCCGGGCGGCTCGCCTCGACGGCTCGATAAACTGCCGTGTCGCGCGGCGGGGCCGCCTGAGCCGCGCCGGCAAGGAAGAGGAGTGCCGCACCCGCGGTCATCGTCAACCCGTCGTGAATCCGCACCGGCGCGTTCCTCTTTGAATTGGATGCGGATCGCACCCCCGTGCCGGAGCATCCCACCTCGCATTGCAGCATGCAATAGGCCCGCCTCGCGGCACGGACCCCTGTTCTTCATGAGAGTGCGGGCATGCCGGGCTCCATAGCCTTGCCTGATCCAAAGGCCTTCGGTAAGTTGCGCCGCTCGTGACCGATCCGCACCTGCAATCCGATCCGCATCTCCTGCCTGACGAGCGGCTCTGTCGGGCGGCGGAGGGCCTGGTCGCGGCGGGATGCGTCTTCGAGGTCCGCCTTCACCAGGACGGCGCGGTCGTCACCGGCATCGTGCGCACGGTCGACCCGACCGGGCGTCCAATGGCCGCGCACCGGATCTACATCCGCCGTGCAACCGGCTCTGTGCCCCGACAGAGCGAGTGCAGCTGCGGCGCGCGCGGAACGTGCGTTCACGCTGCGGCGGTGTCCATCGTCGCGGCGCAAAGAGCACTGGAGACGGCGCCGACTTCCCCTGTGTTCGCATCGCATCAGGCTGCGCGAGAGCGCGGCGCCGGAGCGGGGCCGCGCGAGGCGCTGCCCGCGCGGCAACAGCTTCTTTATCTGCTCGAATGCGCGGCGCAACCGGCCGAAATGCCGGTGCTCGGCAGTCTCGGGCTCTCCGTCTGGGTCGGTCAGGCTTCCGCGACGGGAGCGGGTGAGTCCGTCGCGGCGATTCCATTCGCACCCCGTATGGCGACGCCGCGTCCCACTCAGTATCCGCGTTATGTCGGGCAGACGGATGAAGACATCCTCGCGACTCTGCTCGTCCAGGGGAGCAGGGGACCCTGGCGGCTGCAGGGCCGGTCCGGCGCGCAGGTGATCCAACAGGCGCTGGCGAGCGGGCGCGCATTCTGGTGCTCCCTGCAATCGCCGCCGCTGCGGGCAGGCGCGGCACGGCGCGGCCGGCTCTCGTGGCAGATCGGCGAGACCGGCGGGCAGCACCTGGGCTGTGATGCGGGTGATTCCGCCGCCGTCCTGCTCTGCCTCGAGCCGCCAGTCTATGTCGATGTTGCGACGCGCGAGTGGGGCGCGGTGACGTTTCCCTGCCCCGAAGCGCTCGTACGCCGCTATGCCGGCCGCAGGGTCTCTCCCGAGGAAGTGCCTGCCGTCAACGAGCAGCTCTACAGCGAGGGGAACGCCGCTTCGTTTCCGCGGCCTGAAAATCTGATGGTGGAGCCGCAACCGCTCTCGAGCCTGCGCGGCCGGCTGCGGCTGGAGCCCGGCCCTGATGCGCGCGTGCAATATCTATACAACGGCATGGCCATCGACTGCAGCCGTCTGAGCCCACATGAGGAATGCGTTCGCTGCATCGCGGGCGCTAAGGTGTGCGAGATCCCCCGTGATCGCGAGCGGGAGCGCGCGCTCGATGCGCGGCTCGCAACCGTGCTGCCGCAGGCCCGGGGCGGACGCGATGCGTGGCTCGCTTTCCTCCTGAATGCGGCACCGGCGCTCCAGTCCGAAGGCTGGGAGATCGAGATCGCCGCCGCCTTCCCGTATCGCCTCGCCCGTCCGCAGCAATGGTTCGGGGAGCTCGAGTCCGCAGCGCGCGACAGTTGGTTCAGCCTGCGCCTGGGGGTGATCGTCGATGGACAGTCCGTCAACCTTCTTCCCGCCCTCACCGCCTATCTGCAAGGCTTGCCGGGGGACGAGCCGGCTCGCAGCCCGGAGGCTGCCGCGAACTCGGAGCCGGCATGCCTGACCCTGGGCGAGCACTGGCTCATGCGCCTGGAGGACGGGCGCTATCTGCCGGTCGAGATGCAGCGTATCCGGCGGATCGCCGCCACACTGGTGGAGCTTTTCGAGCGCGACGGCCTGGACGATCGGGAACGCCTGGTCCTGCCGCGAGCACAGTCTCACCGCCTCGCGGGCCTGGCGCGCGAGCTGGGGGCTCCCACACTGCGTTCGCAAGAGCCAGTGCTGCGCGAGATGCTTGCAGGAATCGAGGAGCTCACGGCCTTGGCGCCCGTCGCGGCGCCAGAGAGCTTCAGCGTCACCCTGCGCCCGTATCAGTGCGCAGGCCTCGGCTGGCTGCAGTTTCTGCGCCGCCATCGCCTCGGCGGCGTGTTGGCCGATGACATGGGCCTCGGCAAGACCGTGCAGGCTCTGGCGCACCTGCTGCTCGAGAAGGAGGCGGGACGCCTGTGCAAGCCGGCGCTGATCGTGGCGCCGGTGAGCGCGCTCGCCAACTGGCAACAGGAGATCCGGCGACTCGCGCCGGCGCTGCGGCAGCTCACGCTCCACGGCCCCGGGTGGCGCGCGCGGCTGGCGTCGATGGCGGGCACGGATGTGGTGATCACCGGGTACCCGCAGCTGCAACTCGACACCGAGCTGCTGCTCGAGCAGGATTTCTACATGGTGATCCTGGATGAGGCGCAGATGATCAAGAACCCGCGGGCCCGCGTGTCGCAGGCGGCCCGCGGATTGCGCGCGGAGCACCGCCTGTGCCTGACCGGCACCCCGGTGGAGAATCATCTGGGAGAGCTATGGTCGCTCTTCGCCTTTGCGGAGCCCCGTCTGCTCGGAGAGGAGCGCGAGTTCCAGCGCCGGTATCGCGCGCCGATCGAAAGGAGGGCCGATCGCCTGCGCGCCGAGGCGCTCGCCGAGCGGCTCGCTCCCTGTCTGCTGCGCCGCACCAAGGATGCGGTGGCGCGCGAGCTGCCGCCGAAATCGCAGATCATTGAGACCATCGTCCTCGATGAGCGACAGCGTGATTTCTACGACGCCATACGCTTGGCCTCGCACCGGCGCATCCGCGAGGTCCTCGATCGCCAGGGGCTCGCGCGCAGCCACATCACGATCCTCGATGCCCTGCTGAAGTTGCGGCAGGCCTGTTGCGATCCGCGCCTGGTGGCCGGCGCCGCCGACCAGACCATTCCATCGGCGAAGCTCGAGTGGCTTGCCGCGGCACTTCCGGAGCTCGCCGCCGAGGGGCGGCGAATCCTGCTCTTCTCGCAGTTCACCTCGATGCTGCGCCTGATCGAGGCAAAGCTGCGCCAGCTCGAGATTCCCTACTGCCTGCTCACCGGCGAGACACGCGACCGCGCCGCGCAGGTCGAGCGCTTCCAGTCGGGCGGTGCGCCGCTCTTTCTGATCAGCCTCAAGGCCGGGGGCACCGCGCTCAATCTCACCGCCGCCGACACGGTGATCCATTACGATCCGTGGTGGAATCCGGCCGCCGAGGCGCAGGCGTCCGATCGCGCTCATCGCATCGGCCAGACCCGGCCGGTATTCATCTACAAGCTGATCACCCAGGGCACGGTGGAGGAGAGAATGCTCGCGCTGCAGGAGGAGAAGCGCGCGCTGGCGGCCGGAGTTTATGCCAGCGCCGCCGCCTCGCCGCTGGCGCTGACGACTGCCGACCTCGAGCGGCTGCTGATCGCGTGACTTTCAACTCGCGAAAGCGCCGCCCTGAGGGCGCGGGGCCGCAGCCCGGCACGGCAGCGGCGGGTGACCTGCAGGCGCAGGTCGATGCGCTGCTGCTAGAGCAGGGCGCCTTCGCGCCACTCGAGCTGCTGCTCGCCGCGGGCCGCTTGCTTTACGCCGATTACGAAGCGTGGCGGCGCGGCGAGGTCGGGGCTCTCGATGAGGTGTTGATGGGGCGCCGCGAGGCCGTCCGCGAGGAGCTCGAGGCGGCGGCGGCTTACGCGCGCGCCCTCGGACTGGTCGAGCAGCCGCAGGAGCTTGCCGTTGCGCCGTACTCCGGCGGCGCTTCCCGCGCGCTGCGTGTCAGCAACGATCCGCGTCTCGCGGCGCTCCTCGCCGGCCGTCATGTGCCGGCCCGGTCGGCGCCGCAGATGGATCTTTTCTTCGACAATCCCGTGGCTGCGCTCGTCAACGGACTGGCACATGCCATTGCCGCCGCGGACGCGGCGGCGGCGGCGCGCCAACTCGATCGCCTATACGCCGCGGAGCCGAACCATCCCGATCTGCCGGCTTTCGACCGGCTGCTCGATGCGCTCGGCCGCCGCGTGCGGCCGGTGGCCGACTGCCGCGCAGAGTTGGAGTTCCTCACGGCCATCGGGCCTGACGCCTGGCGACTGCTCGGCGCGCGCGCCAGGGACATGCTCGTCGCATCGTGGCGGCATCTCGCCGAGGCGCTGCGGCCGCAGCCCTATTCGCCGGACGCGCCGAGACTGCACGCCAGCCATGCGTGGAGCGAAGCCCAGGCGTGGGATGAAGTCAGGGCCAGCGTGCTCGCACAGCCGCAGTGGTGGCGGCACGTGCCGCTCGCCGTCCGGCTGATCGACAGCGCGCTGCGGCGGCGGCGGCGCGCAGAGGCGCTTTCGGGGTGGTTTCAACTGTGCTGGTACGCACCGGAGCGCGCCCCCGAGGCGCTCGATGCCGTCAAGTTCCCTGAGCTGCACGCCCTCTGGCAACGCTTTCTCGAGACCGAAGAAGGATCGCTTGCGGCCGCGGCGTGGCCTGCACTTGGCCCGGTTGATTTCCCCGCCTGGCTGTTGCTCGACGAGCCCGCGCTCGCACGCGCCCTGCCGGCGGAGCTGCCCACGGGCGCGAGCGCCGGTGAAGAGCACTACCGGCTGGTCCACCGCTGGACCATGGCGCGCGCGGCGCGGCAGGCAGAAGAGGATATGGCCTTGCGCAAGGCACTGAAGGCGCATCAGCCGGCCCTCTTCGAGAAGCTCTTGCATGCGGTCGAGGAAAGCTCGGCGGCGCTCAGGAGCGGACCGTGAATCTCTTGCCGTCCGGTGCCAGGTCGAAGGCACCCTGCATGACGGAGCGCAACCAACCGGCCGTCGCCAGAGCGCCACCGAACGAATACAGGTGCGGCTGAGCCAGCTGCGAGTCTGGCTGCGGCGCGCAACCGCGGATGATCCCGAGCAGCATCTCGTCAGGACCGGCGGCAAGCCCGGTGAGGCTGGCCAAGGCTTCCGGTTTCTTCACCAGCGATCGCATGGAGGTGCCAATGCCGCACTGCAAGGCGAACTTGAGCAGCTTCGCGAGGGGCGTGGGGCCGGCCAGGCCGACGTGCACCGGCAGGGTGATTCCCTCCGGCCCGAGCATGCGGGCCCACGCGCAGACCCCGTCGGGGTTGAAGCCGAACTGAGTGACGATGTGCACGGCGATGCCGGACCGGATGGCGAACTCCTGCTTGGCACGCAATGCCGCGAGCAACTCCGCGGCCCCGACAGCGGGATGTCCTTCCGGGTGTCCCGCGACCCCAATGCGCTTCAGTCCCGACTCCTCCATCGCCCCGGTGGCGATCACCTGCAGAGTGTCCTTGAACGGTCCGAGCGGGTGATCGAGATCGCCGGCCACCAACAGCGCCTGCTCCACCCCGTGCTCGCGCAGGCGCGCGAGCACGTCTCTGAGGGCCCGCTCGCTCGGCAGCCTGCGGGCAACGATGTGCGGCGATGCCTTGAACCCCGAGGATTGGACTTTGATGGCGACCCTTACCACGTCCTCGACCGACGACCTTGGCGTATGGGCGACATACACCGGCGTGCGCGCGGGCAGCCGCCGCGCCAGTTCGCCGAGGAGCTTCTCGTCCTGCGGCGATATCTCGGTCGACGCGCACCGGACGAATGCCATCACGGCACCCTTGAGCTCCTCGAGCGCGGCCTGCGCGGCGGCGCTCGTGTCGGTATGCTGCAGGTCATGCTTCATCGGGGCCCTTCGTGGCTGCTGGCCCGGGAACGTTAGCGGGTCCGCGGCAGATGCAGAAGTCGAAAATCGGGATAGGAGGCATCGGCAACCGGGATAGCGGCCGCCGAGTTCGCCAAGTGACGAGTGCCGATTTCACCGTGGGCGGAGTCGGCGGGGTGACTTGTTTCGATCATCCGCATCCCGCGGGAGAGCATCATGAATGTACGCGATCTGATCGCCATCGATGTCCACACGCACGCCGAAGTCTCCTGCCGGCAGCCCGCGGACGAGGTCTGGCAGGAGTACGAGGATGCGGCATCGGCGTATTTCAAGTCAGGCAAACGGCCGACGATCGCCGAGACCATCGCCTATTACCGCGAGCGCCGGATCGGCCTCGTCATGTTCACGGTCGACTCGGAAAGTGAGATCGGCGCCCGCCGGATTCCGAACGAGGAGGTGGCCGAGGCTGCGCGCGACAACAGCGATATCATGGTCGCATTCGGCAGCATCGATCCGCACAAGGGGAAGCTCGGCGTCCGCGAAGCCCGGCGCTTGCTCGAGGAGTACGACATCAAGGGATTCAAGTTCCATCCCACCACCCAGGGATTCTTCCCCAACGACAGGATGGCGTATCCGCTGTACGAGGTGATCGCCGAGCACAAGCTGCCCGCGATATTCCACAGCGGCCATTCCGGTATCGGCGCCGGCATGCGCGGCGGCGGCGGGCTGCGCCTGAAGTACTCGAATCCCATTCACCTCGACGATGTCGCGGCGGATTTTCCCGACATGACCGTCATCATTGCGCACCCATCATGGCCCTGGCAGGACGAGGCGCTGTCGGTGTGTCTGCACAAGCCCAATGTCTACATCGACCTTTCGGGCTGGTCGCCGAAGTACTTCCCGCCGCAGCTCGTCCGCTACGCCAACTCGCAGCTCAAGCGCAAGGTGCTGTTCGGCTCCGATTTTCCCCTGATCAGCCCCGAGCGGTGGATCAGCGAGTTCCGGGACGCGGGTTTCAAGCCCGAGGTGCACGACTTGATCCTCAAGGAAAACGCCATCGCGGCCCTGCACCTGGGGTGAGCCCGCCGCAGGGCGCGGATCGAGCGGTTGCGCTGTGGGCCCTGACTCTTGCGCTCTGGTCCGCGCACGGTGCGCGGTCAGGCGCTAGATTTATGTGTCCTGGACCGGAAACAGACACTCGCGGCAGACCGCGACGTTGGCGCGAGGGGTGGGCATGAATACGCACGAGCCGCCGCAAGGCTTCCCGCTGCCGAGCTCTCTCAGGGTGGTCCCCGGCACCGAGCGGGCGCAGGCGGCCTATCCCTACATGGTGCAGTTCGGTCCCGAGGACGACGGACGCTTCTGGTTCTATAACTCCATGCACTTCCCGGAGCCCATGTCCTGCTTCGATATGGTCACGGCCGAGGCTGCATATTGCGCGCTCGGCGCGGCCAACACCCGGGTGCACTGCCTGCCGACCACGCTCGGGATCGATCACCGGATCGTCAACGGCCGTGTCTACATCGGCGGCAACGCCGTGACCGACAGCGAGGAGATCGCGCGCCGCACGGTCGAGTTCCAGAAGCGGGCGTTCTACTACTACGAGAACTGGGAGCCACTGTATGCGCAATGGAAGCGCAAGATGCTCGCGCTCATCCGCGAGGCGCAGGCGCTGCCGCAGCCCGCATTGCCGGAACTCGAGCCGCTGGAGCACGTGCATGCAGGCCGCGGCATCGCTTGCAACCATTATCTCCTCGAGACGTACCAGCGCACGCTCGAGGGGTATTTCCGGATGTGGCACCACCACTTCGAGTTCCTGCTGTTGGGCTACGGGGCCTATCTCACGTTCTTCGCCTTCTGCAAGAAGGCCTTCCCGGAGATCCCCGACCAGACGGTGGCCCGCATGGTGGCGGGAATCGAGGCGGAGATCTTCCGCCCGGACGACGAGCTGCGGCGCCTCGCCCGGCGTGCGGTGGAGCTGGGGGTGGACGGCAAGTTCGCCGACGGCATGCCGGCGGCGGCCCTGATCCGCTCGCTCGAGCAGGCCGGGCCGCCCGGAAAGGAGTGGTTGCGGGAGCTGGCGGCATCGCGCGAGCCCTGGTTCAACATCAACGTCGGCGATGGCTTCTATCATTATCACCGCTCCTGGAACGACGACCTGTCGATGCCGTTCGCGGGCCTGCCGGGCTACATCGCGCGCGTCAAGGCGGGTGAGACCCTGGAGCGTCCGCTGCAGAAGTTGCAGGAGGAGCGGCGGCAGCTCATCGCCGAGTATCGCGAGCTTCTGGGCACCGAAGAGGAGCGCGCCGCTTACGACCAGATGATCGCACTGGCGCACCGCGTATTTCCCTATGTGGAGGGCCACAAGTTCTACTGCGAGCACTGGTACACGAATCTTTTCTTCAACAAGATCCGCGAGTTCGGCGGCTTGCTCGCCGCCCACGGGTTCTTTGCCCGTGCGGAGGACGTCTTTCACCTGACGCATTACGAGCTCGAGTCGGCCATCATCGACCTGATGAACGCCTGGTCGACCGGCTCCGCTGCGCGCGGCCCCGCGCATTGGCCGGCACTGGTGACCGAGCGGCGCGCGGCCATCGGCGAATGGGCTAAGCACGCGACGCCGCCCGCCCTCGGTCCGGTGCCGGAAGTGATCGATGACCCGGCGATCGTCATGCTGTGGGGCATCACACGCGAGAGTCTGGATACCTGGCTGAGAGCCGGCACCGACACGACGGGCACCGAGATCCGGGGGTTCGCGGCATCGAGCGGGATCGCGGAGGGGACCGCGCGCGTGGTGAAGTCGGTGGAGGAAATTGGCCGTATTCAGACCGGGGACATCCTGGTCTGTCAGATCACGAATCCCACCTGGGCGCCGATCTTCCAGAAGATCGCGGGCGCGGTATCGGACATCGGCGGCTCGATGAGCCACGCGGCCATCGTTGCCCGCGAGTTCGGGCTGCCGGCGGTCGTGGGCACGGGCACTGCGACTGCGCGCATCCGCGATGGCCAGCGCATCCGCATCGACGGCGCCCGGGGTATCGTCACATTGCTTTGACGCCATGAGTTATGTCAGCGGGTTCGCCGATGTGGCGCTCAAGGACCGGCCGCATGTTGGCGGCAAGGGAGGCAGCCTCGGGGAGCTGCAGCGCGCCGGCATGGCGGTGCCAGCGGGCTTCATCGTGAGAACGGCGGCTTTCGAGAGCTTCCTCGAGGGAATCGAGGCCGAATGGCCCGTGCGAGCCCGGATCTCGGCGCTCGACAGCGAGGATCTTCCGGCCATGACCCGGTGTTGCGCGGCGGTGCGCAGCCGCTTGGAGCAGGCGCCCCTGCCGCAGGAGCTCGAGCGAGAGATCGCGCTTGCCCATGCGCAGCTCTGCGGCTTACAGGGCACGCCCGTCGCCGTACGCTCGTCGGCGACCACGGAAGATGCCGTTGATGCCAGCTTCGCCGGCCTGCAGGACACTTATCTTTGGGTGCAGGGCGTGAGCCAGACGCTGCGGCGAGTCCGCAGCTGCTGGGCGAGCCTCTACTCGGTGGAGTCGGTGAGCTACCGCCGCCGCCGCGACCTGCCGGAGCAAGGCGTGGCGATGGCGGTGGTGATCCAGGCCATGGTCGATGCACGCGCGGCGGGAGTGATGTTCACGCGCAGTCCGATGACTGGCGACCGATCGGTCATTACCATCGAGGCAGCCTGGGGGCTGGGATCGGCGGTCGTCGGCGGCGAGGTGACTCCCGACCGCTGGGTGCTCGGCAAGATCACGGGCGAGATCACGGTTCGCGAGATTTCCGATAAGGCCATTCGTCATGCACCGGCGGCCGGTGGCGGCATCGAGACGGTACCGGTGAGCGCAGCTTCCCGCCGAATGCCGTCACTGAGCGACGAGGAGCTGCAGACGCTGCGCGGAATTGCCCGCAAGGTGGAGCGCCACTACGGCTGTCCGCAGGACATCGAGTGGGCGGTCGACCGCTCGAGCGGCGAGGTGCTCTTGCTGCAGAGCCGGCCGGAGACGGTCTGGTCAGGCAGGGAATCAGCGCCGGTTGCGACCGCGGCCGCGAGTCCCTTCACTCATGTCATGTCGATATTCGGAGGGCGCAAGTGACACTCACTGCGAAGGACGTCGCGGAGATCTCGCGCTTGCTGGAAGAATCGCGCTTCGACGAGCTGTCTTTGGAGCTCGATGGCCTGAAATTGACCTTGCGGCGCAATGATGCCGCCAGAACTGCGGCCGCTGCACGTTCCGAGGAGCCGGTGCCGGCTCCTTCGCAGCCAACGATCCGGCAGGCTGCCGCAATGGCGGAAGGGACCCTGTGCGACGTCACTGCGCCGCTCCTCGGCACCTTCTACCGCGCGCCGAAACCCGGAGCGCCGGCCTTCGTCGACGTCGGCTCCGCCGTAGCGGAAGACACCATCATAGGCATCATCGAAGTGATGAAGCTGATGAACACGGTCCGTGCGGGTACTCGCGGCAGGGTGGTGGATGTCCTCGCGCAGGACGGTGCGCTGGTCGAGTTCGGCGCCACGTTGATGCGGATCAGCAAGGCGACATCCGTGTGATGCTGCGTCGCATCCTCATTGCCAACCGCGGCGAGATCGCAGTGCGTATCATCCGCACGTGCCGCCGCCTCGGCATCGAGACAGTGTTGACCGCTTCGGAGATCGACCGCGACTCGATGCCTGCACGGCTCGCCGATCGAACGATATGCATCGGCCCCTCGCGATCGGGCGGCAGCTATCTCAACTTGGATGCCATCATGCAGGCGGCGCTGGCCCTGCAGGCGGATGCCATTCATCCGGGCTACGGCTTCCTCTCCGAGCGGCCGGCGCTGGCGAGAGCCTGCGAGCAGCGCGGCATCACTTTCATCGGCCCGACTCCGGCACAGATCGAGTCGGTCGGTGACAAGGTGCGCGCCCGCGAGCAGGCGCAGGCCAGTGGTGTTCCCGTGGTTCCGGGAGGGGCCGTCGGCTCCGTCGCCGAGGCGATGGCGTTGGCCCGCCGCATCGGATTACCCGTGCTGGTGAAGGCGGTGGGCGGCGGCGGCGGCAAGGGCATGAAGCGTGTCGAGCGCCTCGAGGATCTGCCGCACGCCATGCAGTTGGCGGAGTCGGAGGCGGGTGCGGCTTTTGGCGATGCGCGCCTGTACATCGAGCGCTTCGTGACCCGGGGCAGGCATGTCGAGGTGCAGATCCTTGGCGATGGACACGGAGAAGTGATTCACCTGGGGGAACGGGATTGCTCGGTGCAGCGCCGCTACCAGAAGCTCATCGAGGAAACGCCGGCGCCGGCAATGCCTGCGCCCTTCACCCAGCGGCTGCACGAGGCGGCAGTGCGGTTCGCCGCGATGATGGCTTATCGGGGTGCGGGAACGGTCGAGTTCCTGGTCGACCAGGAGCGCGATGCCTTCCATTTTCTGGAGATGAACGCCCGCATCCAGGTCGAGCATCCGGTCACCGAGGCGGTCACCGGCATCGACCTGGTGGCGGAGCAGATCGCCGTCGCCGCTGGCGAGGGGCTGCGCCTCAGGCAGTCCGACGTCCGCCGCCACGGCTGTGCGATCGAGTGCCGCGTGAACGCGGAGAATCCCGCGCGCGATTTCCAGCCGAGCCCGGGCCGCGTGAGCGCGTCGAGCTGGCCGGCCGGCGAGGGCATCCGTGTCGATACGCACATCGAGGCGGGAGCACGGATTCCACCCTTTTACGATTCGCTGCTGGGCAAGGTGATCGCGCACGGCGACGACCGCGACGAGGCGCTCGAGCGGATGTGGCGCGCCATCGCCGCCACCCGCATCGAGGGGGTGGCCAACAATCTCCTGTTGCATTCGACGGTGCTCGCCGACCGGGAATTCCAGCGCGGCGGCGTGGACACGGATTTCCTGGCGCGGCTGCTCGCCCGCAGGCCGATATTCGTGGAGGCTCAGCTTGGCTGAAGTCCAACTTGTCGAGACGTCGCTTCGGGACGGCAACCAGTGTGTCTGGGCAGCATTGGGCCTGGATACCGCCAGGATGCTCACCATCGCACCCGTCATGGACAGGGTGGGCTTCAAGGCGATCGATTTTACGACCTCCACTCACATGGGAGTGGCCGTGCGCTACAAGCGGGAGGATCCGTGGGAGCGCATCCGGCTGATCGCCGCGGCCACCCCACGCACTCCACTGCAGTTCATGTCCACGGGTTTCCGCTTCATCTCCTGGGAGACGGCGAGCCCCGAGTTCATGTCTCTGGCTTTCCGGGTGCTCGTGCGTAACGGCATACGCCGCTTCTGCCTGGCCGACCCGATGAATGATGCCGAGGCGAATGTCGCGTGCGCCCACATGGTGAAGCAGGGCGGGGGCGAGTACGTCATCGCGGCGCTCGTGTTCACGATCAGCCCGATTCACGACGATGCCTATTACGCGCAGCGCGCACGCAGGCTCGCCGCCTGTCCGGACGTGGATGCGCTCTACATCAAGGATCCCGGCGGCCTGCTCTCACCGAAGCGCGCGGCGACCCTCATACCGGCGATCAAGGCGCAGATCGGCCCAAAGCCGCTCGAGCTGCACTCTCATTGCACCATCGGGCTGGCGGAGCATACCTACATGGAGGCTCCCGATCTCGGTGTCAGCGCCCTGCAGTGCGCCTCGGGAGCGGCCGCCGACGGCATCTCCAACCCGCCATCGGGGCGGATCGTGAGGAACCTGCTATCACTGGGCCATACCGTCGCTCTCGACCTGGAGGCGCTCGCGGAGGTGGAGAGCTACTTCACGCGTCTCGCGCAGGCTGAAGGCCTGCCGTGCGGCCGTCCGCAAGGGTTCGATGCCGCCTACCAGCATCATCAGTTGCCCGGCGGCATGGTGGGGACGATGCGCCGTCACCTGCAGGAAAGCCGCATCCTCCATCTGGAGAGCGCCGTGATCGAGGAGCTCGGGCGGGTGCGCCAGGAGCTCGGCTGGCCCATCGTCATGACGCCGTTCTCGCAGATCCTGCTCACGCAGGCGGTCATGAATGTCACCAGCGGCGGTCGTTACGAGGTCGTCCCCGACGAGCTCATCCGTTATGCGATCGGCCGCTTCGGCAGGGCGACCGTGCCGATCGAGCCGTGGGTGATGGACCGCATCGCCGCGCTGCCGCGCACGCGCGAGCTCGAGGCGGAGCCCTGCATGATGCCGCTCGCGGAGTTGCGCCAGAGACTCGGGAAGAGCCTCGCGGACGAGGAATTCCTCTTGCGGGCAACCATGCCGCAGACCCAGGTGGATGCGATGCTCGCCGCGGGTCCGGCTGCGCGACATTACGACCCCGCGAGCCGGCCGGCGATCGATCTCATCCGCAAGCTGACCTCGCGCGGTGATCTGTCCTACGTGTCGGTCGAGAAGCCCGGGTTTCGCCTGGAGCTGCGCCGGTCCTCGAGCGGTCACGCGTGAGCGCCGGCGGGGCGGCGGCGCAGATCAGGGGGTTGATGTTCGATGTGGACGGCACGCTGCTCCTGAGCGATCGCATCCTCGGCGGCTATGAGGTGCTGCCGGGCGCCATAGAGGTGCTCACGGCGCTGCGCGAGAGAGCCTTCCCCTTCGTCCTGCTCACCAACGGCAGCCACTATCCGCCCGCCCAGCAGGCAGAAAAGCTGCGCAAATCGGGACTTCCGGTGGAAGACAGGCAGATGATCACGCCGTCCAGCGTGACCGCTGCACACCTGTCCGGGCTTGGGGTCCATCGCGTACTGGTCCTTGGTACGCGCGGTGTCGGACAGGCGCTGGCGGAGGCCGGCATCGAGACTGCTTATGCTGGGGAGCCGCATGCGACCGAGGTCCAAGCGGTGTACGTCGGCTGGCATCCCGAGTGCGGAATGAAGGACATCGAGATCGCCGCGCACGCCATCTGGGGCGGTGCCAGCCTGTTCTCGGCTTCGGATGTGCCGTTCTTCGCGACCCGGCAGGGGCGCACGATCGGCTACAGCTTCGCCATCGTGGCCGCCATCCGCAGGCTGACGCGTGCTCCGGTTACAGTGATGGGCAAACCGTCACTCCATGCATTGCGTTTCGTCGCGAAGCGCCTCGGCATCCCGATGCGTCATGTGGGCGTAGTGGGTGACGATCCGCTGGTCGAGGTCATCATGGCCCGGCGGGCCGGGGCGACGGCGCTGGCGGTCACCACGGGCATGACCTCGAAGGATGAGTGGCTGCGCCAATCCGACAAGCGCAAACCGCATCATGTGCTGGCTGATCTGCGCGACGTGTTGACCCGCATACCCGAGGAGCTATCCGCGTGAGGCGCGGCGCGGCGCGGTGCGTCAACCGCTACCGTTGACAGCCCGGCGAAATGCGAGCGGCGCGAGACCGAACTGCCGGCGGAAGCGGCGTGCAAAATGGCTGGGGTCGGTGAACCCGCAACGAGCCGCCACGTCGATGACCGGCAGCTCCTGCAGCCGCGGATCGGCCAGCAGCTCCTGCGCTCGCTGCAAGCGGACCTGCATGAGTTCCTCGACGAAGGTCGTGCCGGCGGCCGCGAACGCATAATGCAGGGTTCGCAAGGAGATGCGATGCTCAGCGGCCACCGATGCCGGTGAGAGCCCGGGGTCCATGAGGCGGTTGCCCACCGTGCGCTTCAGCCGCTCCCGCAGACGTTGACCGCCAGAGTAATCCCGCGGCTCAGGCCCCAACGCCAGTGTCAGGAGCGCTGCGATGTGCTCTGCGACCTCGCCGCGCGGCAGTGCAAGATGGTCGCAGGAGTCGATTTCGAGGCTGCCCACCGCCGCGCACAAGGCTCCGCTCCAGCCGACAGCCGCAAAGTGCCGCGGCGCGAGGCGCTCGGGGGCGCTCACCCAGCGCCGCAGCCATGCATCCGAGAGCTGCAGCACGCAGGAGCGTGTCGCCTCCGGACAATCGAGCTCGTAGGACTGCGCGCCATCCAGCAGAATGCATTCGCCGGGATGAAGAGGCGTGATGCAGCCGGCCTGCCTTATCCGTACCCGGCCGGCTCGCAATTGCATCAGCAGGTAGCTGGGATGGGCATGGTCGGCCGTGGCCCGCGTGCGCCGCACCCGCTGGGCATCCGCGCACAGCCAGTTGGCGGTCGCGGCACCGAGCTCCGTCTGATCCAGTCGCGCATGAAAGTGCCGGCGCACGGGGGAGTCGATCTCGAGCTCCAGGAACCGGTCGCACACGGTATCCACCCAATAGGAGAAGGGCCGGTCCGCGGCCTCGTCGGTCGACCAGTGGCGCGCCGGCATGGATTGCAGTTGGGCACCCATGTGAGCTGAGCAGGCTACCTGCGTGCATGCTGCCCGGTTGCGGCCCGGGGCGCAACCGGCGCGCCGGCGTCCTTGCGCTGTCGTTTCATAACTCTTGCGCTCTGATCTGGTAGCCGCCGTGGCTCCAGCGCTACGCTTGCAATACAACCAAAAGGGGTGCGATGCCCATGAATCTGCAGCAACGTCCGCGGCCCGGAGCAGCCCGACTGCTCACCCTTTGCAGCTTGGCTATGTCCGTGTGCTGGGGCGTCGGTGTGGCCGAGGAGCCACAGCCACAGGCACAGGTGGCCGGGTCAGCGGCCGAGCCGCAGTTGCAGGAAGTCATCGTGACCGCGCAGAAGCGGCAGCAGAACATCCAGACCGTTCCGATCGCGATATCCGCTTTCACCAGCCAGCAGCTGCAGGAGCAGAACGTAACCAGCCTGGCTTCGCTCTCCGCGCAAACGCCCGGCGTGACCCTGGATGCGGGAGCGCCGTTTTCCGGCGACAGCTCGGTTCTGTCGGCCTCCATCCGCGGCATCGGTCAGAGCGATTTCGCAATCAACGTCAACCCCGCCGTCGGCGTATATCTCGATGGGGTGTACCTGGCGCGTACCGTGGGCGCGAACGTCAATCTGCTGGACGTGGACCGCGTCGAGATCGCCAAGGGCCCGCAGGGAACGCTGTTCGGCGCCAACACCATCGGCGGCGCAATCAGCATCGTCACTCACACTCCGGGTGACAAGGCACGCTTCATCGCGCAAGCCACGGGAGGCAGCTTCGATCGGCGCGATCTCTCCTTCACCGCGGACATACCGATCATCCCGGACAAGCTGCTCTCCAGCGTGACCTTCGGGACGCAGAACCAGAACGGCTGGCAAAGAGTCATTCCATACCCCACGAGCTCGCCGTACGGCCAGACACCCTTCGTGGTCGACCCGCTGACCGCCTATCCCGAGTCGGGCTATGCGACCGGCAGCGATTACGGCGGCACCGGCGTGACCATGATGCGCTCCAAGCTGCTGTGGCTCGCCAGCGACAAGCTCAAGGTCACCTTCACCGGCGACTGGACGCACGAGAATCAGACGGCGCTGCCGAACGTCGTGCTGGCCACCTATTCCGGGAACCTGCTGTCGTCGACATTCTCGACCCTGTACAACCTGTGCATCGGCAACAATGCCGCGACGCTGCCGGATGCGATTGCGGCGGCGACCACGGTGCCGGGCATCGGCCCGATCTTTCCGGTCGGCTCGCCGAACAACGCGCTGTTCGGCGGGATTTGCTCGCAGCCACGCGCCCACGTGCCGGGACTGTCGATCGGCGGCGCACCGCTCCTCGGCGCCGGTTACGTCGGCGGGCCGGCGGGTCCCTTCAACATCAACGATCATCCGGGCACGGCCTATCTGGGCACGAATACCCCGCGGATCTATCTCGGCAACTCGGCGAGCCAGACCGGAAACATCGACACGACATACGGTGTCGGTCTGGACTTCGCCCGCAGCGACGTGTTCGGGTTCTCACTCACCGGCGATTACGAGATCAACGACGACCTGAGCCTGAAATCGATCAGCGGCTACCGGCAGATGCGCTGGCGGATCGGCACGGAGCTCGACGGCACGCCCGAGACGCAGTTCCAGGTGATCGATCAGCAGCATCAGTTCCAGATCTCGCAGGAGTTTCAGCTGCTCGGCAAGGCGCTCGAGGGCAAGCTCAACTACGTGACCGGACTCTACTACTTCAAGGAATCCGGCTACGTGCACGACTACGTGCCGTTCGAGGGCATATTGGCAGTCTACGATGTGTCCAACGACGCGGAGAACGTCAATTACGCGGCGTATTTTCATGCGGACTACAATCCAACCGCGCATCTGGGATTCACACTGGGCGGCCGTTACACGGATGCGCAGGCGTACTTCCTGCCCGGGCAGAGCGATCTCAACTCCTTTCCGCTCGGGTCGGCCGTTTATCCCCTCGCCACCGGCCAGCCTTTCCTGCACTACTTCCCGGGCACTTCCGACGGCCAGCAGTGGCACATCTTCGATCCGACCGCTGGAGTCCAGTTTCACTTCAACGACGATGTCATGGCCTACCTGAGCTGGAGCAAGGGCTTCATGGCCGGCGGCTGGACCACCCGCGTCTCCGGCCCGGAACCCTCGCCCAAGGACGCCGAGTTCGGTCCGGAAACCTCCAAGTCCTGGGAGCTCGGGCTCAAGTCCTCCTGGTTCAACCGGCAACTGATCATCGATACCGATGTGTTCGACACCGATTTCGACGCCATCCAGCTCAACGTGCAGCACGGCGCATCGCCGACGCTGGTCAACGCCGGCAACGCCAAGATCCGCGGCTGGGAGCTGCAGGCGCAGTCGCTGCTGGGCAACACGGGCCTGGAGGTGAATGGCTCGGCGGCCTTCCTGGATGCCTACTACACCTACGTGAACCCGGCGGCGAACATTCCGGAGACCGCCTTCCCGGATGGCACGACGGTGTGCCCCGGCGGACAGGGCGCAGGCTGCACGATCAGCCTCGGCGGCTCGCCGCTCGAGGCCCAGCTGCCGAAGACGCCGCGATGGAAATTCACCTTCGATCCGATCTACACGTATGTGCTGCACAACCAGGCGCAGGTGCGCTTCATCCCGGTGTTCAGCTACACCACGAGCATGTTCAACGATTCGCTGAACACGCCGCAAATGTGGCGTCCGGTCACGCGCAATCTGGATGCTTCGCTCCACTACGTATCGCCCTCCGGAGAGTATGACCTTGCTGTCGGTGGTACCAATCTCACTAACGATCGCTACGTCACCTCGGGTCAGCCGAACTACGCCGCTGGCTTCATCGACGCCTATTTCAGCGCGCCTCGCGAGTGGTACGCGAGCCTGCGCGTGCGGATGGGTGAGTAGGACGGCGCGAGAGCTATACAAGGTCGATGCGCGAGGGCGACACTCTCTGGATACCGGGTGCGGAGCGTATCGAGCGCGCCAACGTGACGGCTTTCGGCCGCTGGCTTCAGCGCGAGCGCGGACTGTCGTTCGGCAGTTACAAGGAACTGTGGCGCTGGTCGGTGCAGGATCTGGAGGCATTCTGGGGGGCGCTGTGGGAATATTTTGGCGTCGAGGCCTCATCGCCCTACACTCGGGTGCTCGGCCGCCGCGCAATGCCCGGCGCCGAGTGGTTCCCGGGCGCGCGTCTCAACTACTCGCAGAATGTCCTGCGCCGGGAGCGTGACGGCGGCATAGCGCTGCTGCACGCCAGCGAGAGCCGCCCGCTCGAGAAGATGACCTGGGCAGAGCTAGGCGGCCAGGTCCGCATTCTGGCGACGCAGTTGCGCGCGTTCGGCGTTCAGCCGGGCGATCGGGTGGTCGCCTGGATGCCCAACATCCCGCAGACGGTAGTGGCCATGCTTGCGGCCACGGCCATCGGGGCGATCTGGGCGTGTTGCTCGCCGGATTTTGGCGAGCGCGGCGTACTCGATCGGTTCGCGCAACTCTCGCCGAAAGTGTTGTTCTGCATCGACGGCTATCGCTATGGCGGCAGGGCCTTCGACCGGCGCGCGGAGCTGGCGCGGATTCTTGCAGGGCTGCCCACTTTGCGGCAGGTCATTTACCTGCCCTACCTGGACCCGCAAGGCCCGCCGCCGCGGCCGGATGCCCTGCGGTGGTCACAGGTGCTCGATCACCCGCCGATCGCTGCGGACCGGTTTTGGTTCGAGCAGGTCCCATTCGAGCAGCCGCTGTGGACCTTGTTCTCTTCCGGCACCACGGGGCTGCCCAAGGCGATCGTTCACGGCCATGGCGGCATCCTGCTCGAGACACAGAAGAACGCGGCCTTCCATTTCGATCTGCACCCCGGTGAGCGGCTGCTGTTCTTCACCACGACGGGTTGGATGCTGTGGAATTTCCTCGCCAGTACGCTCGCCACCGGTGCAGTGCCCATCCTCTATGACGGCAGCCCCGCATATCCCATCCCTGACATCCTGTGGAAGCTGGCACAGGAGGCCGATGCCACGGTGCTCGGTGCGAGTCCCACGTATGTCGAGCAGATGGCGCGCTCGGGAATCGTGCCGCGCGAGCGCTACGAGCTGTCGCACTTGAAGAGCATCTCGCTCGCCGGCTCGCCGGCCACGCCCGGTTGCATGGCCTGGTTCTATGCCAACGTCAAGGAAGACCTCTGGGTGGCCAATGGCAGCGGCGGCACCGACTGCTGCACCGGATTCGTCGGCGGTGTGCCGACCCTGCCGGTGTACGCCGCGGAAATCCAGGCACCCTCGCTGGGCGTGGCGGTGGAGGCGTTCAACGAGCGGGGCGAGAGCGTCGTCGATGAGGTCGGCGAGATGGTGATCACCGAGCCCTTGCCATCGATGCCCGTCGCCTTC
>DASYGA010000410.1:0-3043 GCA_036000265.1 Steroidobacteraceae bacterium
CATGGGAGACCCCTTTTGCCGACGCCGCAGCCGCGCAGCTTGCTTTATCTCTTTGTCTGTCTTCTGGCGCTCGCTGCAACTCCGGGCATCGTCCGTGCGCAAGCTCTTGCTGCCGGGCCGGGCAAAGGAGGCTCCGCCTCGTCCACCAGCAGCAACGGCCCGGCCGGAATCGTACCCGCCCAGACCGGGTTCAACGCCTCGCTCACCACCGCCACCCAGCACGACTCCAGCAGCGGATGGGCCTCGCTGCTGAATCCAACGCTGGCCTATCGCCTCAACAGCCACCTGAGCGCCGACGCCACGCTCCCCATCTACTCCTACATCAGCATCGACGCCAGGCGCGGCACCAAGGCCAAGCCTGTCTACAAGTACGTCACCAAACACGGCGCGCTCGGCGACACCGCGCTAGCCGCGCATCTGGACCTTTCGCCCTCGCTATTCGATTACACGCTGACCGGCACGCTCGGCATCCCCACCGGCAAGCCCGCCTACGGACTCGGTGCGGGCAAAGTGACCTACAACCTCACCAACCACTTCGAGAAGGAGTTGGGCATCTTCACGCCGGACATCGAAGCCGGCGCCGGCGACTCCAACTCCCTCTTGGGCAGGCGCGTCCGCAAGAGCTTCACCTCCGTCGGCACACTGGCCAACTTTCAAGCCGGCACATCCATCGACCTGCCGCACGGAATCGAATTTGAGAGCGACGCATACGAGCAACTGCCGCTGACCAATTCAACCATCTATTCCAACACAGGGCGCGGCAAGAAGAAGGTGACGGTCGTGCTGAGCACCGGCTCCGCGGAAGATAACGGCTTCAACAACTCGCTGGACATTCCGTTCGGGGGTCACCTCATGCTCTCCGGCTTCTACAACCGCAGCCTGCGCCTGCATGATGACGTCGCCGGATTCTCCCTCACCTTCCTGCTCAAGGCTCCGCCGCCTCCGGTTGACATCGTCGAATGACGTCGGAACAGCCGCTATTGCTGTAGTTCTCGCTTCGCCGCAGAATCCTTGAATCTCAAGGGAAACACTTTTTTTCGCCGGATCAAAACCATCCCGCGGTCTTCTCTATCCTCGAGCAAACTCGTGCAGGGCACGAACGCATCTGAATCTCCAGGTTCGGCTGATTGTCTTGTTTTTTGCCTTGATCACATGGGTCGGAATCATGCTAGGCGCTCCCGCGCGAGAGCAGGCGAATCAGCGAGGAATCTTCACTCCAACAAGCCCACCGCAAGTCATTCGCATCTGCAAGGCTGCGTTCTGTTCCCGAGAAAGGCTGCAATGATTGACTCTCAATCCGGAACGTATCCGCTGCGCCTGCCAGGCACCTCGCAAGGCCAGCCACACGCCGAGGCTGCCTACCGCAACGTCCTTTGCTCGCTCGTAAATCGAGACACCGAATGGCTTGACCTCGGCTGCGGCCGCTCCTTGATCCGGGACTGGCTCCCCGGCGCCCATGACGTTCAGATGCAACTCCGCCATACCTGCAAGCGCATCGCGGGCATCGATCTGGAAAAGGCGGACGTCGATCGTAACCCCTACATCCATGAAGCGTACGTTGGAAGCGTCGAGCAACTTCCCTTCGCCGACCGCTCGTTCAGCCTTGTTACTGCCCAAATGGTCGTCGAGCATGTGTCCGCTCCTCTCGCCATGCTCAAGGAATGCGCGCGTGTGCTGGTTCCAGGCGGCCATTTTCTCTTCATCACTCCCAACCTGAAAAACCTTCTGATCGCCGCGGCCAGCATTGTCCCGGACGCAATCAAAAGGCCGCTCACATCACTCGCCCAAATGCGCGATGCCAATGACATTTTTCCCACGCGCTACCGCATGAACACCTCGGCCGCCATCGAAAAAACACTCTCCCTCGCCGGCATGACGCCCGAGTTGATCGAACATATCGACGGTTTCCCCGACCTCACCGGTCTCCCTTTCGTGAGCCTGGTCGAGCGGCTCATCCGGGCCATCCAGCCACAGACCTGCCGCAGCGACCTTCTGGTCCTCGCCAGAAAACCCGCTTCCTGAGCCGATTGAATCGTCCAGCATGTCTTCAGCGAGGGGCTTCCTCTCCGCAGTAAAATAGAATGGTGCGCCATATCTACATGGACGCGAATGCCACGACTCCTCTCCTTCCCGAGGTCTTCGAGGCGATGCGCCCCTTCTACGTGGAGCACTACGGCAACGCCAGCTCCATCCACCAGCAGGGTCAGTACGCCCGCGCCGCCGTGGACCACGCCCGCGACTCTATCGCCCGCCTGCTTCACTGCCGGGTCTCCGAGGTTGTCTTCACCTCCGGCGGCACCGAGAGCGACAATCTCGCCCTCTTCGGCATCCTCACCCATGCTGAGACCAGGCCCCACCTCATCACCACCCGCATCGAGCATCACGCCGTCCTCCATGCCGCCGAAGCTCTCGAAAAGCAACGCGGAGCCTTCGACGGCAATGTCGAAGTGACCTTCCTTCCCTGCACTGCTCAGGGCCTCGTGGAGCCTGCCGCGCTCGCCGCCGCCATCCGCCCCAACACCCGCCTCGTCAGCGTCATGTTTGCGAATAACGAGACCGGCGTCATCCAGCCCATCGCCGAGCTCGCCGCCATAGCCCACCGGGCCGGGGCGCTCTTCCACACCGACGCCGTGCAGGCCGTCGGCAAGCTGCCCATCGACCTCAGCCCCAAAGGCCCGCTCAAAGATGTCGACATGCTCACCCTCTCCGGCCACAAGATCCATGCACCCAAAGGCATCGGCGCGCTCTTCGTGCGGCGCAGCGTTCGTCTTGCCCCGATGATGCACGGCGGAATGCACGAGCGCCAGCGCCGCGCCGGAACCGAAAACGTGGCCGGAATCGTGGGCCTCGGCAAGGCCGCCGAGCTCGCGCGGGAGTGGCTCACCTCCGACGGAGCCGCCAGACTCGCCGCCCTCCGCGACCGCCTCGAACAAGGCATCCTCGCGCAGGTCGACGAAGCAGGAGTCAACGGAGCGGGCGCGCCTCGCGTCGCCAACACCGCCAATCTTTATTTCGATCACGTCGAAGCCGAAGCCCTCGTCAT
>DASYGA010000436.1:0-2247 GCA_036000265.1 Steroidobacteraceae bacterium
TCGCATGGGGTTGAAACCGGGTTGCACTTTGTACAAGTCCCAGAAGCTGCGCAGTAGAAGGCAGGCGGCGATCATCAGCACCAGAGAGAGGCCTAATTCACCAATAACCAGAACATAGCGGAGGCGCGAGCGCTGCCGGGACCCATTGGAACCGCGGCCTTCCTGCCGCAGCGCCGCCGTCAAATTGATGCGGCTTGTGAGCCACGCGGGAGCAAGCCCGAAGATGGTTCCGGCAGCGACGGAGACGACGATGGCGAATGCCAGCACGCTCCAACTGACGGAGATGTCATTGAGGCGCGGCAGGCTTTCGGGAACAAATTGCAGCAGGAATTTGCGCGCGAAGAAGAGCACCGCGAAGCCGGTGATGCCGCCAAGCACGAAGAGTAACCAGCTCTCAGCGAGGAGCTGACGAATGAGGCGCATTCTTGCAGCTCCCAATGCGTGGCGAACCGCCATCTCGCGTCCTCGCGCGCTGGCGCGAGCAAGCAGCAGATTGGCGACGTTGACGCAGCTGATGAGCAAGACCAGGCCCACGGCGCCGAAGAGCAGAATGAGCGATTGGCGAACGTTGCCGACAAGAGTTTCGGCCAGCGGAGTGAGCTGGATAGTCCACGCGCCTTGCGACGGATAATCCGCCGGATATTCCTTCTTTAACGACGCAACCAGGGCGTCGAGGCGCCCCTGCGCGGCCTCGGGTGAGAGACCGGGCTGAAGGCGCGCGATGGTCTCGAAGGGGAAACGCGTGCCGCGCATCGGCGGCGGGGAGGGATCGCCGTAAAATCCGGCCGCCGCCCACAGCTCGGTACTGCGCTCCTTGCTGGTTTGGCCCTGGTCGCGAAAGCTGGCGGGCATAACGCCCGCAACACGAAAGGTATCGTTGTCAAGGCGGAGACTTTTGCCGAGAATGTGCGGGTCAGCGCCAAATGCGCGCTTCCACAGCCCATCGCTGATGACGACATCAAGGTTGAAGCCGGGTGTGGCGTCGAGCGGATCGAAGGTGCGGCCCAACTGTGCGTCGACGCCGAGCACGGCGAAGTAGCTCGGTGAGACCGACTTTGAGGCGATGCTCGCGGGCTGGGCGCTGCCGGTGAGATTGTTGGTGCCGAAAAACGATAGGGAAACATATTGGAAGATTCCCGAGTTCTGAAGGTCTCTCAACTCAGGGACGGAGATGCCGACGTCGTGAGCGCCCACGCCGGGAAGGTTGGCTTCAATTCGCACGAGTTGGCTGGGGTTGGGGTATGGCAAGGGGTGCAGCAGCGTAGCATCGATGACGCTGTAGATGGCGGTGGTGGCTCCGACGCCGAGGGCCATGGTGGCGATCGCAATCAATGAGAATCCGGGAGACCTGACAAGCATGCGAACCGCATAGCGCAGGTCGTGAGACAGATTCTCGATCAAGGGGAGACTTTGCTCCGCGTAGTGCTCTTCGCGAATCGCTTCTGCTGCGCCGAGCTTGATGAGGGCTTGGCGGCGCGCTTCAGTGGGCGACATGCCGGCACGCAGATTTTCTTCTGTCTGGAAAGTGAGATGTTCAGCGATCTCTTCCTTCAGGCGCTGTGCGGCGCTCTGTCGCGTTGCGAAATTCGAAAGGCGAATCAGGAAACGTCGCAGGAATTTCAAGGTAAGTCCTCCGCCTTGACGGTGAAGAAGCGTGCGATGATGGCCGCAGTTTGCTCCCATTCGCGGGTCTCTGTCTGGAGTTGCTTGCGGCCAGCCCCGGTAAGTCGATAGAAGCGCGCGCGGCGGTTGTTTTCCGATGCACCCCACGCGGAGGCAATGGCGCCTTCATGCTCGAGCTTAAGCAGCAAGGGATACAGCGTGCCCTGGTTCACGGCCAGAATGTCCCCGCTGATCTGCTCGATGCGTCGGGCAATTCCCCAGCCGTGCTGCGGCCCCAGGACATCGAGTGTTTTGAGGACCATAAGCGCGAGCGTTCCTTGCAATACGTCCGGCTTTTCCTTCATGGCAGATCACCCTTTAGGTTTCCAACAGGAATAATGACACAGCTTCTTTTGGAAGACAACAGGAGATTTTCGCGATCTTCGACGTCAAATCTAGAAGTGCTGTCAGGAAACTGCGGGGAGACGGTGGATTGAAAACGGCATAGTTGTGATTACTGATGGAAAGTCGGCAAATGTCTGTTGTCCGAAAGGGATCGGCTTGCGACTGGCTACAACCTGCCTCGTCTATCGTTATCTAAGTCTTGGCCGAGCTGCTATCTCACTCCGAGCGAGATATCCCGCT
>DASYGA010000498.1:0-1893 GCA_036000265.1 Steroidobacteraceae bacterium
CGGCGCAGTGGATCCCGGGACCGGCCTCCTCTACCTCCCATCGGCCAAGATGGGTCCTCCCAAGCCGCCGGATCCCTGGCCCACCGTGATCCCAGGGACTTTCGCCATCCTGGTGGTCGGAGCGCGCTAGCCTTCTCGCGAGACCTCAACGGAGTGTCAAATGAAGCCGCTCGACGTCAGCCGCCGTGAGTTCATTCGCACCGCGGCTGCCGTCGGCGGCGGCCTTGCGCTGACGCTGACACTACCGGGCTTGGCGCGCGAATCCGGCGGCTCCTGGGGCGGCGGCAGCAGTGCCCCGAGGTCACCGTCCGCATTCCTGCAGATCGGAGAGGACGATGCCATCACGGTGATCTCGCCGGCGGTGGAGATGGGTCAGGGAGGACACACCGCCATGCCCATGATCCTCCTCGAGGAGCTCGGCGGCGCTTGGCGGCATCTGCGGCGAGTCGACGATGCCGCGGCCGCAGCGGTGTATGCCAACCCGAGGACCCATCAGCAGCTCACCGTCGGCAGCTTCGCGGTGCGGGGCTGGTACACAGAGCTGCGGCGGATCGGCGCCGCCGCTCGCGAGATGCTGATCGAGGCGGCTGCCCGGCAGTGGCAGGTCTCGCCGCATGAATGCGCCGCCGCCGACAGCCTCATCATTCACCGGCCCAGCGGGCGACGCCGCACCTTCGGCAGTGTCGCATCGCTGGCGGCGGGGCTGGCGGTGCCGCAGCAGCCGGCGCTGAAGCCGGCCGAGCGGTTCGAGCTCATCGGCAGCTCACCGCCGCGCGTCGATATCCCGGCCAAGGTCGATGGCAGCGCCGTCTTCGGGATCGACGTCAGGGTGCCGGGTATGCTGCTCGCGGCAATCAAAACCTGCCCGACGCTGGGCGGCAAGCTGAAATCCTTCGACGACAGCGCCGCCAAGCGCATGGCGGGATATCACGCGACGGTGCCGCTCGCCGACGGCATCATCCTGGTCGGCCAGACCTACTGGCAGGCGAAGAAAGCATTGGATGCGGTCAGAGTCGAGTACGAGCCAGGGCCTCTCGGGAACCTCGACAGCGAAAAAATCTCCAGCCTGCTGCATGCAGGCTTGGACGAGCAGGGGGTCGTGGCGCGTGACGACGGCGATGTGCGAGCCGCGCTCGCGGGCGCAGCCACGACGATCGAGGCTGTCTACGAAGTGCCATACCTCGCGCACGCGTGCATGGAGCCGATGAATTGCACTGCGCTGATTGACGAGCAAGGCGACGGTGAGGTTTGGTGTGGCACGCAGGCGCCTCAATCCGCGCAAGCCGCCGCGGCCGCGGTGTTGGGTGTCTCCGCTGCCCGCATCAAGGCTCATACCACCTATCTCGGCGGCGGCTTCGGTCGGCGAGGCGAGGCGGACTTCGTGACGCAGGCGATGACCGCGGCCAAAGCCGTGGGGCGGCCGGTGAAGCTGATCTGGAGCCGGGAGCAGGACATCCAGCATGATTTCTATCGCCCCGCGGTGGTCATGCGAGGCCGCGCCGGGTTGGACCGCACGGGCCGCATGATCGCCCTCGACTGCCATGTCGTCACCGCTTCGAGCGGACCGGCATTCGGCCGCAAGGTGAGCTTTACCGTCGGACTCGACGATATGAGCTATGCCATTGCGAGTTTCCGCGTGACCGGAGTGGACAAGCAGATCGGCGTGTCCTTCGGGTACTGGCGCTCGGTGTATCGGTCGCACAATCCGTTCATGCTCGAGGGCTTCATCGACGAGATCGCCCATCGGGCGGGGCGTGATCCCTACGAGTTCCGCCGCTCGATGCTGCAGCGCGCTCCCCGTCAGGCCGGTGTTCTCGACCTTCTCGCGCAGAAGAGTGACTGGGCACACCCGAGACCGGGACGGCATCTGGGCATCGCAGCGCTGCCGGGCCT
>DASYGA010000023.1:0-7554 GCA_036000265.1 Steroidobacteraceae bacterium
CCTCCGGAACCCTCACCGCAGAGGCTGCCGCTGCACTGGGCATCCCACGTGTGGTCGTGGCCGGCGGCGGCGGCGACAACGCCGCGAGTGCCGTCGGCCTCGGCGTGGTACGCGCGGGGCAGGCATTCCTGTCGCTCGGAACGTCAGGTGTTCTCTTTGTTGTGACAGACCGCTTCCGTCCGAATCCGGAACGCGCAGCGCACGCCTTCTGCCACTGTCTGCCGGCCCGTTGGCACCAGATGTCCGTCATGCTCAGCGCGGCCAGCACGCTCGACTGGGTGGCGCAGCTCGTCGGCGCCACTGACCTGCCGCAACTGGTTGCCCAGGCGGAAGCTCAGGGGTTGAGCCGTCACTCGGCCCTCTTCCTGCCCTACCTCACGGGCGAGCGCACGCCGCACAACGACCCCGCCGCCAGAGGCGTCTTCTTCGGTCTGCGCCCGGACACGACACCGGCGGAGCTGGCCGGCGCGGTGCTCGAAGGGGTGGCGTTCGCTTTCGCCGATGGCCTCGATGTCCTCACGGAAAAGGGCGACCATGGGACCCAGCAGGTCGATGACATCAGCGTCACCGGCGGCGGCGCACGGCTACCGTACTGGGGACGATTGATCGCCGCGGCGCTGCGCCGCCCCCTCACCTACCGTGCCGGCGGCGAAGTCGGCGCCGCCCTGGGCGCCGCGCGCCTCGCGCGCCTGGCTGCCGGCGAAGGCAGCGAGGAAGAAGTCTGCACGGCACCGCCAGTGGAGCGCGTGGTCCAACCTGACACGGCGCTCTCTGCGCTGCTCGCCAGCCGCCGCCGCACGTTTCAGCGGCTTTATCGGGATCTCAAGAATACGTTCGTGGAGTTTTCCAAATGAGTCTGTTCTCAAGCATCGAGCCGGTTCGCTACGAGGGTCCGGAGACGGCGAATGAGTTCGCCTACCGGGTGTACGACAAGGACCGCAAGGTCCTCGGTAAGCGCATGGAGGAATGGCTGCGGTGCGCCGTCTGCTACTGGCATTCCTTCAACTGGCCCGGCCAGGACATCTTCGGCGGCGGCACCCTGCCGCGCCCCTGGCTCGCGCCCAAGATCACCCAGGAGATGGCGGAGGAGAAGCTCGAGGCCGCCTTCGACTTCTTCAAGCGCCTCGGCGTCCCCTACTTCACGTTCCACGACGTCGATGCGATGGCGACGGCCGCGACGCTGAAGGAGCACGACCGCAACGTGAAGGCCATCGTGGAGAAGATGCAGCAGAAGATGGCTGCGACCGGCACCAGGCTCCTGTGGGGCACGGCCAACCTCTTCAGCCACCCGCGTTACGCCGGCGGCGCCGCCACCAGCCCCGACCCGGAGGTGTTCGCCTGGGCCGCGGCGCAGGTGCGCGCCTGCCTCGAGGCGACCCACCGCCTGGGCGGCGAGAACTACGTTCTCTGGGGCGGCCGCGAGGGCTACGACTCCCTGCTCAACACCGACCTGAAGCGCGAGCTCGATCATTACGGCCGCTTCCTCTCCATGGTCGTCGAGCACAAGCACCGCATCGGCTTCAAGGGCACCATCCTCATCGAGCCGAAGCCCTTCGAGCCGACCAAGCACCAGTACGACCGTGATGTCGCCGCCGTATTCGCCTTCCTGCAGAAGTACGGTCTGACGAACGAGGTGCGCGTCAACATCGAGGTCAACCACGCGACCCTGGCGGGCCTGGACTTCGAGCACGAGGTGAACGCGGCACGCGCCTACGGCATCTTCGGCTCCATCGACATCAACCGCGGCGATTCGCGCAACGGCTGGGACACCGACCAGTTCCCCAACAACGCGCAGGAGCTGGTGCCGTCCTTCGTGCAGCTGATCGAGGACAAGGGTTTCACCACCGGCGGCTTCAACTTCGATGCGAAGCTGCGCCGCCAATCCGTCGACCCCGACGATCTGTATCTCGCGCACATCGGCGGCATCGACACGCTGGCGCGCGCTCTGCTCGCCGCCGCGGACATCGTGACGGAGCGCAAGCTCGCACGCCTGAAGCAGGAGCGCTATCAGCGTTGGGGCAGCGAGCTCGGCACACGCATCGAGAGCGGCTCGATCGACCTCGCCACCCTCGCCGACCTCGCGGTGGAAAAGAGCCTCGATCCGACGCCGAAGTCGGGGCGGCAGGAGCTGGCGGAGAGCCTCATCGCGCGGCACTGCAAGTACTGATTTAAGCGCTGGATCCGGGCTCCTGCCCGGACCAGCGCGGCGGCGGGCAAAAGCGCGGTTTTTGCCCGCCGCCTCCGCCACCTGCGGCGGCGGGGCACCTCCTTGTGCCTGCCCAGACGCCACCGCCGCTCAGCCGCTCAACGGCCGCGACAGCGCGGCCTCCAGAGGCAGCGCGAGTCCCGTGCTCGCGAGCTCGAAGCGCAGCTCCTTGCGCCTGTAGTCGATGGAGACGCGGGCGAATCGCCGCAGGCAGTCCATGCCGAAGAGCAGCGCCGGCTGCGCGCTCAAACCCCAGACATCGAATACCTGCAGCGGTGCGACCACGAGCGGCGTATAGGTCAGATGCAGGTCACCGACGCGGATGTCATCGACATTGAGCTCGCGGCCAATGATCATGCCGCCCGTGACACCGGAAAGGCCCACCCGTCCGCCGACGATCTGATGTGTGGCAGTGTGCTGCAGCAGCGCAGCATAGAGTGCGGGGTTGCTCACTGAGACCTCGGCGCCCGTATCGACGAAGGCCGCGGCGCGCACGCCGTTGACCAGACAGTCGGTTGCCCGCAAGCGCCCGGAGCTGCCAAGCGTACGCACGATGGCTTCATCACTATGGGCCCACAGAGCGGCGAAGAAGCCCTGCGGCCGCGTCACGCTGAGCGTCCTGGCCCGGAAGTCGACAACGACCCGGTGCCGGTCGAGCACGTCGAGCCCGAGATAGCCGTCCACCTTCATCATCGCGCGCGGCAGCACCGGCACCTGCAGGGGCGGACAGACGAGGCTCCCCATCCTGAGTCTCGCGATCTCGACGAGCACCGCCGGCTCGCCACGGGTGATGCCCTCGACGATGACCCTGCGGCCTCGCGGCAGGCCGAGCTGGGCGGCAATTTCCGCCGCTAGCAGCGTCCTTTCGGCACCCGTGTCCACGAGGAAGCGATAGGGCCCTGTGCCGTTGATGTAGACAGCGGTGGTCAGGCGTTTGTCTGACTCGCTCGCGGTGCGCACGGCGCCAGAGCCGGCATCGGTCACCGATGTTGCGAGGCCGCTCGCGGGGCTCTTCGCAGCGGCTTCAGATGCTGGCGCGATCGGAGGAGCGACGGCCGTCCGGGCGAGCGTGGGTGCGGTAGCGGCGATCGCGAGAAGACCTTGCGTTACGAGCCGCCGTGATGGGGAGACGCAAGTCTCCTTCGTCCCCGCCGGGACCGTCCGCGCGAAAGAAATGACTTTCCCATCCATGGCAGCCGTTTACCCACCCTTCGGTAGCCACCCTGCTGGCCAGCATGCTCCTTTGCCAGCCGCCTGTCATGGTCCGCTCCTGCTGGACCATTATCCCCCGGCCCGATCGCGCTCGGCCGCCGCCGTCAGCGCGGGGCTGGGCCTGCAGCTCAGACGCTGCGCAGCATGTGCATGATCCGCGCGCGGATGCGCGCATAGTTCTCGGGCTTCAAAGGCCCGAGCAGCCCATGCTGCTCCGCCGGCAGGTGCGCGAGCGGATGGCCGCTGGTGCGGAACACGTAATGGTCGAAGAATGCCTTCCATGCCTGGCGCTCGGCGGCGGGCCGCTCGGAAATCGCGATCATGGCAAGGAGCATGCTGGTATAGGGCGCATCGGGCCCGGCGCTGAAGGCATCCCACCAGTAGTTGATGAGCCCATTGAGCGGCGCCAGCGACTCCACCTTGTGCCACCAGAGCTTGGGCAGGTAAAGCGCATCGCCGGCCTCGAGCTCCGCCCTGAGCGCCTGCTCGCGAATCTGCTCGAAGAGCGGAAACTCCCCTTCCTGCGGCTCCGCCGAGGCGGCGAGACTGACCGGGGCGCCCGCCATGGTGTTGTCGATGGGGCCGACATACAGCTTGCCGATCAGCTCGGGCGCGAACAAAGTGAACCGGCGGCGCCCCGCGATCACGCACGCGAGATTGTCGTAAGTGTCGTGATGGCAGGAGACGTTCGAGCGGGTGCCGAGCCAGATGCGCGGACTGGCGGCCTGGCCGAGGAGCGGCATGGTGTTGGCGGCCGCGAACCCCGGCAGCGACTCGCTGGTCGGCACCGAGCCCACATAGATGGACTGCGCCTGCGCACTATCCAGCGACTCCAGCATGACATTCAGCGCATCGAGCAGCTTCATCATGCGCCGCTCGAAGTTGAATCCCTTGAAGTCGGGCGCGTAGTAGTACTTGCCGGCGATCAGCGGATTGCCGAGATAGGCCTCGACCCGGGCGCCGGCGTCGAATGCGGCCAGATAGTCCTTCAGTCGCGCCGGGGAGCTCCCGGCCGCCTGCACGACCGGCCACCCGGCAACGAGTCCGCGGAGGACGACGGGCCGACAGCCCCCGACGACCTCGTGCTGGAAGCGCTGCGGCGTGAGATCCCGGCCGGCGACCTCTTCGATCGAGAGAGTCATGGGGGTGATCGCGGAGATCGCCGGCGGGAAGAAGGTGTCAGCCGAGAGCTGCCGTGCGCACGCCGGCGAGGCCCTCGGTAGCTTGCAGGATGCGGCCGTTCTTCTTGCGTGCCAGCACCGGGAACTGCTTGAGGGATGCAATCATGTAGTGACAGAGGCGCAGGTAGCCGCGCCGGAAGAGCTCCACCACCGCCGCATCGGGCAGCCTGCTCAGGGTCTCCTGGTTGACGGTGTAGAGTCCCTCGCAGTTGATGATCCGGCCGTCATCGAATTCCGCTTCGATCTCCACCGGCTCGATCAGCTTCAGCTCCAGGAGCCGGGCAATGAAGTGCTTGGTCACCTCGATGCCGGGCTTCAGGTCCTGGAAGGCCCAAATGATGCTCTGCAGGTAGCGCGAGGGTTGCCCCTGCTCGGTAAAGAGAGGCTTGCCGTCCTCGACGCCGACACGCGGATGATCGAGGTCGATCGCCACCTCGGGCCCCTGAGCGTAGAAAGGGACGCGCTGCAGGCTCAAGGGCCTGTAGAACTGCAGGTCCTGCCACTGCTCGAGAAAGAGGTTCTCCCCCTCATCGAGGCCGAGCATGGCCCCGCAGTAGAACTCGCCGGTGTTCCCGTCCTTGGAGAAGAGGATCGGATAGTGCACCACGAGCTGCGGAAACTCGTTCACGATCACGTGCGCGAAGCGCTGATTGTCGCCATACGCGGCCGAAGCCCGCGCATCGACCTTGAGCGACTTGTGCGCCTCTTTGTTCAGCGGAACGATCTGAGTCATCTTCGAATCCTGGTCAGCTGCGAGCCCTGGCGGTACGAATCCTGGCCTTGCACGGACCTCAGACGGGCTGCAGGCCGTACTCGTAGATCTTGTTCAAGAGCTCGCGGTTCTTCGGCAGCCGCGTGCGCATCTCGCCCGTCACCCGCTCATTCTCCCTGATGAGCCGCGAGGCGGCCAGTGCGGTATCGGCAGTATCCTCCGGTGCGACTTGCGTCTCGAATCCCATGCCGTAGAGCACGTACTGGTAGCTCGCGGCGGGGAAGACCTCTTCCAGGCGGTCGAGCTCATCGAAGAACCACGGCGACTGATACTTCCATAGCGTAAGGAGATCCCGCAGCCGGTCCGGAATCGTCGCCGGATCGACGTTATCGCGCCAAAAAGCGGTATCGGTCCGCTTGGTGAGCACGTAATGCAGCTTCAGGAAATCGACGATGCGGCCGAAGCGGTACATGGTGACGTCGTTGAAGCGCCGGGCGATGATGTCCATCACCTCGCGGCAGGCCGGCATCTGCTCGGCGATGAGCTTCGCGGACAGCTCCACCAGCACGATGGCCGAGGACTCGAGCGGCTCGAGGAAGCCGCTGGCGAGCCCTACCGCCACACAGTTCCTCTTCCAGAAGATCTCGCGATGGCCGGCGCGGATCGGGATCTTGCGAACCGGCAGGTCCTTGTACCGGGGACCGATGTAACGCAGCAGCGTCTCGCGTGCCGCTTCCTCGCTCTGGTGGCGGCTCGAGTAGACATAGCCGACGCCTCGCCTCTTAGGCAGACAGATGTCCCAGGTCCATCCCGCCTCGTGTGCCGTCGAGACGGTCTGCGAGGCCATGGGTGCATCCGGTGCATCGAACGGCACCTGCGTCGCAAGGGCGGTATCACAGAAAAGAACATCGCCGCACCCCTTGAATCCCACACCGAGTGTCTTGCCGATGAGCAGCCCCGAGAAGCCGCTGCAGTCGACGAACAGGTCCCCCGCGATCTCACCCGCCTGCTTGGTCAGCACGCTCTCGATATCGCCGGACTCGCGTTGCTTGACCTGCACCACATCGGCGAGGACGTGGCGCACGCCCAGCTTCTCCGTGCAATGCTTGGCGAGGAAAGGCGCGAACTTGCCGGCGTCCAGATGGTAGGCGTAATTGGCGAGCCCGCGGTACTCCGCGTGGGTGATCGTCTTGGGCGCCAATCCCTCGTCGCAGAGTCTGCCTTGAGGACTCACGAAATCGCAGAAGCTCCTTGCCCGGCCCTCGCGCAGCCAGTGCGGCACGAGGTTCACCTGCGAGAAGCCCTGGGGAATCATCAGCGGATGATAGTAGTAGTCATCCTCGCCTCCGGTCGTCCAGCCGGTGAACTTGCCTCCCTGCTTGAAGGCGGCATCGCACTCCCGGAAGAGCGCGGTCTCCGAAACGCCGATCTTTTCCAGGGAAGAGCGCATCGTCGGCCACGTGCCCTCCCCGACGCCGACGATCTTGATGTCCGGAGACTCGATCAGCGTCACCGAGAAGCCGCCCGCCTTCATCCGAGCTTGATGGCGGGCGGCTATGATGCCTGCGGTGAGCCAGCCGGCGGTTCCTCCGCCGACGATGACGACCGCATTGACGGGTTGAACCACTTTAGAACTTCGCGCGCACTCCGATCGTGAACGAACGTCCGTAGTCGACCACGTTCAGCGTCTGGTTCTTGAAGCGTCCGTAGGTGTGGTAGACCACATCCGTCAGGTTGAGCGCCTCGAAGTACACATTCAGATGATCCGTGATGTCGTATTGCGAGCTGAAGTCCAGGTTGGTCGAACCCGCCAGGTACACGGGCTCCGGCGCGAAGGAGCCGCCGTTCTGCTCCTGACCCGCCAGCGAGATGAGCTCATCACCCTGCCAGTGGACCGTGATCCGCGACTGCAACCCATGCGCCTGGTAGAAGAGGTCGAAGTTCGCCGAGTTGCCGATACCCGGCAGGGCGAACTGACTTCCCACGAGCTCATAATTGTTGAAGTTGCGGTTCGTATGAGCGTAGGTGCCGTTCAGCTGGAAGCCGAAGCCCCACATCAGCATCTGCTGCCAGGTCGCCTCCAGACCGGTCACATTGGCCTGCAGGCCGTTGACCAGGGTGCTCTCGGAGAACTGAGCCGGCTGGCCGTAGCCCGAGGAGGTCTGCGCCGTCACGGTCACTCCCGGAACGGTGATGGTCTGCTCGCTCGTGACCGGGAACTGCGTCACGTGCTTGAAGAAGCC
>DASYGA010000101.1:0-3120 GCA_036000265.1 Steroidobacteraceae bacterium
GGTTCGATGAGTACGTGAAATATCTCGACACCACGTGGAAGGCCGAGCAGGAAGCGGCCAAGCGGGCGGGAGACATCCTCAGCTACAGGGTGGTCACGGTAGAAGCACGCGGCGAAAATGACGCGAACATTTACCTGGTTATCAACTACAAGAACTGGGCCGCCTTTGACGGCGCGACAGCCAAGGCCGATGCGATAGCAAAACAGGTGGAAGGAACTTTGGGAGCGGCAAACCGAGGCGCGGTCGATCGCGCCAAGATCCGCCGAATTCTCGGTTCGTGGACCGGACAGGAACTCGACCTGAAGTAGCAAGCGGATCGTCACGCGTACGAGAACAAGCCGGACCTCGCGTCCGGCTTTTTTCTGTGGCGCGCCCGTGCAGGCCTGCGTACGGGCGGCCGACCAGCACCCATCAGGCCGACTTCGGCCAATACGGAAGTCCAGAAGCGGAAAATGCCCACCCGAAAGCGGCCTTCGCCACAGGCAGCAGCCGGTCGGTTTGGGACGAAGATCATCGGAAGCGCTATTCTAATGACATGATCCCAGAGCCGGCTTTCCTCCTCCGACGTTGCTGTAGATTCCAATGAAAACATTATCGGCATTGGCTCAATCGTTCCTCGTCATTCAGAGCTGCGAGCTGTGTACGTGGCGGAAGAGCACGGTCGGAAAGGCACGGGCAGTGCGATTCTGGCTCGACTCGAAGAGATGGCGAGGGACCTTGGGGTGACCGAGCTGCGTATGGACTCGTCAATTAGCGCAGTCCCGTTCTACGAAGCGAACGGCTTCATTTCACTGGAACGCGGCGAACATCCGATGCCGTCCGGGAACCGCATGGCCTGTGTACGTATGCGGAAGACTCTGGGTTCATGACTGGGCGCCTTCGACACACCTTTGTATCGGATAGCGTGGACGTTGCTGGCCGGCGGCTTGGGGTCGGCAGGAGCGCGTTGTCTGCTGGCCGGCGGGGGACGGCCAAGTCCGGACACCCGCGGGAGGAATCTGATAGCCGAAAAGCGGTCGGTCGTTGGGCGGGCTAGAGCGCACCGTTTCGAAACCCACTCACAACGGTACGGCTTTCTCTTTTCAGTGGCTGTCCCAAGTCACGGGCTCGACGCGCTCGATTACGAGCCCCCAGGCGAAGGCGCCCGCGATCACGACGAGCGATGCAAGAACGAAGGCAGCGTTGAATGAGCCAGTCTTGTCCACGATCCAGCCCGTGACGACAGGCCCGATGATCCCCGCGATGTTGGCGAGGCAGTTCTGAATGCCGACCCAGCGTCCGGCCGCGCGAGGGCCCGCAAGCGTTTGCGTAATGGGCCAGAGCGCGGTCATGAGCAGGAAGGTTGCACTGAAGAAGAGGCTCACGACGACGATGCGCGCATTTCCCGCCGCACACCCTGCGAGTCCTACTGCACCGCCGACATGTGCGATCACCGACATCCCCTTCCGGACTCGGTTGAGCGAATATCCCGCGGCAATCAGTCGGTCGCACAGCCAGCCCGAGAGCACCGATGCAGTGGCGGCGACGACGTAGACGACGGCGAGAAGCCTCGACATCTCGATGAGCGAGAAGCCCCGCTGTGCGACGAGCCACAGCGGCATCCACGAGAGAACGAAGTAAAGCCCGATGAGCTGACAGAAGTGCCCGAGCGTAGCGCCCCAGAGTGCTCGCTGAGAGAGGATCTCGCGATACGGCGGCGGGGAAAGCTGCTGACGCGGCGCCGAGCGCCGCACACTGCGCCCGTAAAAGCTCCACGGGATGAGCCACAGTAGCGCCGCAGCGCCAAATATAACGAACATTGGACGCCAGCCCAATGCGGCCATCAATGCCCCGCCGGCGAGCACGCCGACTGCAGGTCCCAGTGAGAGTCCCGCCTGCGCGATGCTATTCGCAAGACCCTGCTCGGCCGCGGGTATGCTCTCGGCGAACAGCTTCGACATTCCCGGAAACGCCACTGCCTCACCGAGGCCCAGGAGTACGCGCAGACCGATCAGCGCCGCAAATCCGCCCGCAAGGCCGGTGAGCGCTGTGGCGAGCGACCAAAGCGCGAAACCAAGCGCGAGCGCGAGGAAGCCGCCGAGCCGATCGACCGCCCAGCCGGCAGCGATCTGCGCGGGAACGTACGCCGCGAAGAAGGCAGAGGTGAGTAAGCCGATCTGCAGGTTGCTCAAGTGCAGATCGGTCTTGATGAGCGGCGCGGCCGTTGCGAGATTGCCGCGATCGATGTAGTTGATGAAGATCGCCGCAGCGACCAACATGGTGAGCGCCCAGCGCGAGCCGGCCGAGCGCGGCATCGCAACGGTGGCCTCAACCGTGGCCGACATCACGCCTCCCCATGAGCACCCCCCAAATCGCCATCACTATTCTCGTTCCGAGGAGCATGATAGCTCCCACGAACGGCGGAAAGGGGTCGACTCTGGACGTACCGCGACGCGACCTTTCATATGTGCGCCGCGTCGGACGATCCCAACGCGAACGAATAGCAGCTGAACGGGGCTCTCAAAACCCCTTCGCCACGATCATCTTCTCGATAACTTTAGCCTTATGCTCGACGACAAGATGCGAATAGCGTTTCACCATGCCTCGGGTGAAGGTTTCCGCCGCGCAGGCGTCGCGTGCTTTCGAGACGGCGTCGGTTGTTATCTCGGCGACGCTCTTGCCGGCAAACTGCTTGGACCACCAGTTGAGCTGAAGCGTGCGGGCGGCGCGCTGCACCTCGTCGAACTCCACCAGGACCGTCTCCGCATAATCTTTGGCGAGCGCATCGAAGCTCGTGCGCTTCGCGGCGGCGTGCGGGAAGTGACGGCCCTCCCGGATGGCCGTCTCGATCGAGGCCGCCCAGGCTTCCGCCTCCTTCCGGTTCGGGAATGTCGCCGACTCGGACGAGCGGCCCTTTACTCGGACCTGCGCACGATAGGAAACGTCCTTCGTGAGCGGCGAGACGATGCGCTGGATTGAAGCCATATGCGCCTCGGTGCACTGCGTGCAGCGATGAGTAGGTCGCTGCACGGAGTCTGCACGAACTAACGTGCGCAGTGAAGCTTGCGAGACCTATCCTCGCGCAAGCTACCGATATTAAAAGAAAATTGGTGGGCCGTGTAGGGATCGAACCTACGACCA
>DASYGA010000365.1:0-2757 GCA_036000265.1 Steroidobacteraceae bacterium
GGCGTCGGGTGTCGGCGATTCAGCTTTGTAGCGCGCCTCGCACCAGCGATCGGAGGCCTTGCTGTGCGCGGCAGCTACAGGGTCCGTCGGCTTCGAAAAGACCTCGCCCGCGACACTGGAATTCGCGCCATAGGCGAACACGCGTGTGATGCGATCGGGATGATGCATCGCGAGGTCGAGGCCGACGATGGCGCCGTCGCTGAAACCGACGATGGCGGCATGACGGATGCCAAGGAAATTCATCGCACCTATCATGTCTTCTGCGAACAGGTGGTAATCCAGCGGCTGCAGCGAGCAGGTGCTGCGGCCCTGGCAGCGCGTATCGATGACGATTGCGCGATAGCCGTGCCGTACCAACACCGGTACCAGCAGGCTCCAATCGTCCGCAGCATCTTCGCCACCTTCGAGCAGGATCACCGGCCGGCCGGTTCCGAAGACGCCGTACCAGATCCTCACGCCGTTCACGGGGGCGTAGCCACTCACCGGCGGCCTGGGCAGGTTCGGGGGTACCGGTATTGCTTTTGCCTTTCCGTGCGCGGCCACCGACCCGGTCCAGCCGTGCGGCCAACTGCGATTGTCAGCGGTACGCCTTTCTCTTCCCAGTGGCTGTCCCAAGTCACGGGCTCGACGCATTTGATTACGAGCCCCCAGCCGAAGGCACCCGCAATCACGACGAGCGATGCAAGAACAAAGGCGTGGCGCCCCTATCGGCTGCGGGCGCGGTCGGCGCGCTTGGTGGTGGATGAGCGGAACACCGCGCACTTCTCCGGGTCATCCAACCAGGAGATGTGCCTTGATGCACAGTCGTCCTGTCAGTCACCGACGAACAAAGGCGAGTGGTCGGGGCGCCCGATGAGCCGCCTGCCTCACTTGCAGTCCGGGTCTCCGCTGCAGTGGCTTGGCGATCAGCGCTGCCGGCCTGTCTGACCGCTAGCTTCCGGGGTTGCTCAGAAGCTGGCGGACGCGATTGAGTTGGGTGGAGAGGCCGCTCACGGTACGTTCCAGGTCTGACTGGCGCTGGCGCTCGGTGGTGACGACGGCTTCGGGGGCGTTGCGGACGAAGTTGTCGTTGGCCAGGCGGCCGCGGATTTTCTCCAGGTCGGCTTGGGAGCGCGCGAGGAGCTTGCTCAGGCGCTCGGCTTCGGCGGCGGCGTCGATGAGGCCGGCCATGGGGACCAGGAGGGTGAGGTCGCCGATGAGGGCGGTCGCCGAGGGCGGGATGGCTTCCGCGGCGGTGAGGGCTCGTGGGGACTCGATGCCGGCCAGGCGCTCGAGCCAGGTCTGGTGGCGCTGGATGAGCTCGGTGTCCCGCGTGGAGGCGTTGCGGTAGAGGAGGGGGATGCGGCGGGAGGGGGCGATGTTCATCTCGCCGCGGATCTGGCGGACGGCGAGGATGAAGGACTGCAGCCAGGCGACTTCGCGCTCGCTGGCCTGGTCGGCGGGGAAGTCGGCGCGGTGGGGGTAAGCCGCCAGCATCACAGTCGGGCCGGGGTGGCCTGCGAGCGGAGCCACGCGCTGCCAGATCTCCTCCGTGATGAAGGGCATGAAGGGGTGCAGGGCGCGCTGCAGCGCCTCGAGAATCTCGAGCAGGGTACGGCGGGTGCCGGCGCGGGCCGCGGGGGAGGAAGTCTCCGACTGCAGGACGGGCTTGGTGAGCTCGAGGTACCAGTCGCAGAACTCGTGCCAGGTGAACTCGTAAAGGGCCGTGGCGGCGTAGTCGAAACGATAGTCGGCGAGGGACTTCTCGACCGTTTCGAGGGCGTGTCCGAACCGCGAGCGGATCCAGCGGTCGGCCACGGAGAGCTCAGGCAGTTCTGAGGTGTGATCGGAAGTTGGCAGGCCATCGGCCGCTGCTGGCCTGCCGGCAGACTCGTCGCCGACACTCATCGTGACGAAGCGCGCGGCGTTCCACAGCTTGTTGCAGAAATTGCGGTAGCCAGCCACGCGCGCCAGGTCGAAGCGGATGTCGCGGCTGGGGGAGGCGAGTGAGGCGAAAGTGAAGCGCAGCGCGTCGGTGCCGTGGGAGGCAATGCCTTCGGGATATTCCTTGCGGGTCGCCTTCTCGATCTTCGACTTCATCTGCGGCTGCATCAGGCCGCTGGTGCGCTTGGTGACGAGCGATTCCAGGTCTATGCCATCGACGATGTCCAGCGGGTCGATGACGTTTCCCTTGGATTTCGACATCTTCTCGCCGTGCTCATCGCGTATGAGCCCGTGGATGTAGATGTCCCTGAAGGGGACGTCGCCCATGAACTTCAGGCCCATCATCATCATCCGGGCGACCCAGAAGAAGATGATGTCGAAGCCGGTGAGGAGCACCGTCGTCGGATAGTAGCGGCCGAGCTCGGGGGTTTTCTCCGGCCAGCCCAGGGTGGAGAAGGGCCAGAGCGCTGAGGAGAACCAGGTATCGAGCACATCATCATCCTGACGCAGAGCGACATCCGGACCGAGCCGGTGCTTGCTCCTCGCTTCCGCCTCGCTGCGTGCGACGTAGACGTTACCGCTCCCGTCATACCAGGCGGGGATGCGATGACCCCACCAGAGCTGGCGGCTGACGCACCAGTCCTTGATGTTGCGCATCCACTCGAAGTAGGTCTTCGACCAGCCTTCCGGCACGAACCGCGTGCGGCCGCTTTCAACCGCGGCAATGGCCGGCGCGGCGAGCGGGGCGATCCTGACGTACCACTGGTCGGTGAGGTAGGGCTCCAGCACGGCGCCGCTGCGGTCGCCCCTCGGCACCATGAGCTTATGCTTCTC
>DASYGA010000170.1:0-14016 GCA_036000265.1 Steroidobacteraceae bacterium
GAGCGGCAGGGCCGGCAGATCCTTGGTGATAGTGATCGAGGTGCCGTCGGCAGCCACCGCAGTCACATTGCCGTACATGTCCCGCAGCACCAGGTGCGTGATGTCGGCGATCGGCCGCCGCCGCACCGGGCCGGCGAAGTCGACTGCCCACTGGGTGGTGCTCGCCCCCGGGGGATCGTGCGCCACGATGAAGGCCGGATGGGACAGGTCGAACTCGAGGTCGAGCGCGTTGGAGCCGCTCGCGCTGACGAGGAGCGGAGAGTCGAAGGTCAGGCTGACCGGCACCGTCAGGCTGCCAGCGGAGCCTTTGGCGCCCACGATCTGGATGTCCGCTGACGGAATGGCCGCACCCGGCGTGCCGGTAAATCCGGACGCCGGCTCTGCCGCGACGACCAGTTCGACGTCGCCGGGATTCGCGCCGACGGTCACCGTCGCGCCGGTGTAGGTCCCCACGGGCACCGCTACATTGCCCAGAAGCTCGCCGATCTGATCGAGCTGCTCCAGATTGACCATCGGAGCTGTCGCGGGAGCGGTGTACACGGTCACCGGACTGCCGCCGCCCTGCGGGGTGAGCGCGATGCTCATGATCTTGACACCGACCGTCGCCCAGTCATCGGAGGAGGCATCGCTGATGATCATCGCCATCTGGGCGTTTTGCGGGGTCGAGCTGCCGACGCCCGCGCTCGGATCGGAGGAGCCGCTGCCGCCGCCGCAGGCGCCGAGGCTGGCTACGATCGTGGCGCACACCGCGGCGCGCAATAGGTTGCAATGCATGTTGAAGTCCTCGCCTTGTCGTAATGTGGCGACCCAGCGTGCGCTCGCCGTTGCGACAACAGAGCGCGCGAATCCGCCGCCGGTTGACGCACTTTTTGCCGGCGCTGCGCGTGTCAACCGGCTGCGCAGCCGAGCGTTGCGCAGCGAATGAGCCGCAGTCGCGGGCGCCGGATGAGCGAGCTGCGCCTAATCTATTTGCCTTGACAACTACTGCCGCGGCGTTTCAAGCTGAAGGATTGCTCGCGGCGCACTCCGGTGCATGCCGACAAGGAAATCCAATGGCCTCTGCGACCGAATCCAAATCTGCAGGCGATGCCGCGCCCGGTCGTGACGCGCGGCAGCAGCGAAGGAGACACCTCGCATTTCGCATCGTCGCGATCATCGTCGTGATCGGCGCGATTCTGGCAGGGGCCTGGTACTACTTCCTCGGACGCTGGTACGAGAGCACGGACGATGCCTATGTCGATGGCAACGTCGTGCAGATCACCCCGCAGATCCCGGGTACCGTCATCAGCATCGGCGCCGACGACAATGATTACGTTCGCGCAGGCGAGCCTCTGGTCACCCTGGATTCTTCCAATGCCGATGTGGCACTTGCCCAGGCGGAGGCCGCCCTGGCGCAGACCGTCCGCAGGGTGCGGGGCCTGTACAGCGCCGTTCTCAATGCCCAGGCGGACGTCGCCGTCCGTGAGTCCAACGTGCGCCAGGCGGAGGCGGATTACCGGCGGCGTCAGGGCCTGGAGGCTTCGGGCGCAGTCTCGGCGGAAGATCTCGCGCATGCGCGCGATGCATTGACGGCGGCGCGCAGCGCTTTGACCGCTGCGCAGGCGCAACGCGCCACCAAGGGTGCGATGGTGGAGGATACCCGCATCGCCTCGCACCCGGATGTGATGGCGGCGGCCGAGAGGGTCCGCGCCGCCTGGCTGGACGTGGAGCGGACCACTCTGGTCGCTCCGGTTGCCGGCTATGTCGCGGAGCGCACCGTGCAGGTGGGCCAGCGCGTGCAACCGGGCACGCCGCTGATGGCGGTGGTCCCTCTGCGCGAGGTGTGGGTGGACGCGAACTTCAAGGAGACGCAGCTCGGGCGCATGCGCATCGGTCAACCGGTGACGCTGACATCCGATCTTTACGGCGGCGATGTGACATTCCATGGGCACATCGCCGGCCTCGGAATCGGTACCGGCAGCGCCTTCTCGCTGCTGCCGGCGCAGAATGCCTCGGGCAACTGGATCAAGATCGTCCAGCGGCTGCCGGTGCGCATTACGCTCGATCCGCGCGAGCTCGGCCGGCATCCGCTCAGGATCGGCCTGTCGATGCGGGTCGCGGCCGATCTTCACGATCAGTCCGGTGCGACGCTCGCGAGCCAGCCGCCGCGGCATCCGGCGTTCAGCACGGACGTCTACGTCCGCGATCCCGCCAAGGTCGATGCGATCATCGCCAGGATCATCCGTGACAACGAGCCATCCGCCGCCAGGACGGGCCGCGCCCTGGCGCATGGCCCGCGCGCTCTGAGCACGCCGCCGGCGGGTTGAGTGGCTTCCTCCGCGGCAGGCATGCAGGCCGGCACTGGCGTGGCATTCCGCCCCGCCAACGTGCCGCTCGCCATGATCGGGCTGGCGCTGGCAACCTTCATGCAGGTGCTCGATCTGACCATCGCCAACGTGTCATTGCCGACCATCGCCGGCAATCTCGGGGCCAGCCAGGACCAGTCCACCTGGGTGATCACTTCATTCACGGTCGCCAATGCGATCACGCTGCCGCTGACCGGGTTTCTCACGCGCCGCTTCGGCGAGATCCGGCCTTTCATCTGGGCGACGCTGTTGTTCAGCCTGTGCTCGATCGCCTGCGGGCTGTCGACCAGCTTGGGCATGCTGGTGGTCTTCCGGGCGCTGCAAGGGGCGATGGCCGGCCCCATGTATCCCATCACTCAGAGCCTGATGGTCTCGCTGTATCCGCCGGAAAAGCGCGGCTCGGCGCTCGCGATCCTCTCGATGATCGCGGTGCTGGCGCCGATCGTGGGCCCGGTGCTCGGCGGCTGGATCACCGAAACGTACTCGTGGGAATGGATCTTCTTCATCAATGTGCCCATCGGGGTCTTCGCCGCGGTGGTGGTCACCGCGCAGATGCTGCGCCGGCCGGAGCACATCGACCATCCCCGGGTGGACTTCGTGGGCCTTGCCACTCTCGTCATCGGCGTCGGCTCGCTGCAGGTCCTCCTCGACAAGGGCAACGAGCTCGACTGGTTCCACTCCGGCACCATCCTGATCCTCGCCGTCGTCTCCGCGCTCTCGCTGACGGTGTTCCTGATCTGGGAATTGACCGACCGCGAGCCCATCGTCGACTTTCGCCTGTTCCTGCATCGCAATTTCGCCGCCGGCACGGCGGCCATGGTGCTCGCCTACGCGATGTTCTTCTCGACCTTCCTGCTGGTGCAGCTGTGGATGCAGGGCACGATCGGATACAACACGCTGTGGGCGGGGATCGCCTCGGCCCCGATGGGCTTCTTTCCCCTGATCCTGTCGGTCCCGATCGGCCGCTATCTGATGCGCTACGACCTGCGCTGGATGGCCGCGTTCTCCTTCTTCGTGATCGCGCTGACCTGCTTCATGCGCGGCCGGTTCACCACCGGGGTCGATCTTTATCACATCGTCCTGGTCCAGCTCATCATGGGCTTCGGGATCGCGTTCTTCTTTCTGCCGATCCTGACCATCCTGCTGTCGGATCTGACCGGACGCGATGTGTCCGCAGGCTCCGGACTCGCCACCTTCCTGCGCACGCTGGCCGGCAGCTTCGCGGTATCGATCACGACATACATGTGGGAGCGGGGCACGGTGGTCCACCACGCCAATCTTGCCTCCAACATCAACGTCTATTCTGAGCAGGTGCGGCACGGCATTGCGATGACGGGCGGCAACGTGCAGCTGTACGCCGCCCACATCAATCACGTGATCACCCAGCAGGCGACCCAGATCTCCGTCAATCACCTGTTCAACGTGTTCGGCTTCCTGCTGATCGCGCTGATCGCGGTCGTCTGGTTCGCCCGGCCGCCCTTCATCAAGCAGGGTGGGCCGCCGGCCGCGGGCGCAGGTCACTGAGAGGCCGTGCGGCGCAGCGTCAATTGACGATGCTGGAGGTCGTCCCGGAAGGCAGCGATTGCGCAGTGGTCTGACCGCTGGCCACCGAGACATTGTCCAGCACCGTCCAGTGAAGGCTCTGGTAGCCGCTCTGGCCCGGTATCGCGGTCGGATCGTAGAGGTTGTAGTCGCAGGTGGCAGCGACCGTGTAGCTGCCCTTTGCCAGGTAGGGCATGGAGAGGGAGATCCGGCCGGCCGCCCCGCCGGCGGGAATCGGCCGGAAATCGACCAGGCTCGCGCCGCCGCCGTTCTGCGGCTTCACCGCCGCGCCGGAGAAGACGAATAGCCCGCCCTGGCAGCGGGAAGCCTGCGCTCCGGAGCCAAGCTGCTGGCTGGCGAGCGCTGCCAGATCGATGCCGGCATTGATCGTGCCCACCTCGGCCTGATTCTCCAGCCGCAGTGCCGGCACGAGCTCGTAGTTCTGGCCGTCGGTCGCGGTGACCGACTGGCGCAGGTTGAACTCGATGATGAGCTGGGTGGTGCCGTATTGCTGGATCGTGAAGGGTGCGGCGAGCTTGAGTCCCGCCGCCGAGCCGCTGGGAATGTAGAGCGGATACTGCGCGCCGGTGTCGAGCGTGATGTATGACTGCCCCTGCGTGTCCTTGTCGGCAAGAACTTCAAGCTGCAGCCAATCGTAGTTGCCCACGGGCACCGACACGCCCTGGGCGAGCGCGGCGGTCACTCCGTTCTGCAGCTGCAGCAGGTCGATCTGCCTGGCGCTTGGAAAATTGATGGTGACCAGCGTGCCGTCGGTGTTGTGCAGCTCCATGCCGGTGAAGTCGACCACCACCGAGGCGGCGCTGTCGACCGGGGTGTCGGTCAGGTTGACGGTGAGGGAGCCGTTACATGCGGCCAGAGCCCCGGTTGCGAGGAGGAGCGCGGCGAGCCTGATAAGGCGGGTGATCACGACCACGGCGGATGCCCCTGTCGGCTTACGGGCCTGACTATACTCCTGACGGGACCTTCTCTGTCAGCAGGGAAAGCACGTGCCGCTTGGCGCTCGTGCAGGCTGCCTCCACCGACGAGCCGCCCGCCAGGGCTGCGGCGATCGCCGAGGCCAGTGCGCATCCCGTGCCGCGGCAGCGGGCCTCGAGCCGCGGCGAGGCAAGCCACCGTGGCTCGCTCTGCGCGCTGAGCAGCAAGTCCACCGCCTCGGCGCCTGCGCCATGCCCCCCTTTGAGCAGCACCGCGTGCGGTCCCATCGCGAGCAGCGTTCTGGCCTGCGCGAGCAGCGCTTCGGGACTTGCGGCGGGGGCCATGCCGCAGAGGCTCGCCGCCTCGGGGATGTTGGGCGTCAGCACGGTCGTCAGCGGCAAGAGCCGTGCGCGCATCTCTGCCCTCCCCTGCGCATCGAGCAGCACTCCTGCGGATGAGGAGAGCAGCACCGGGTCGAGGACGATGGGAATGGCCCCATCCTGCGGCAGGCTGTCCGCCACGGCTGTGACGGTCGCACCGGTACCCAGCATGCCGATCTTGACGGCGCCAATGGTGGCGGACTGGAAGGCCGCGCGGATCTGAGCGCGCACGACCTGCGGCGGCACGTGATGCACGCTGATCAGTTGATCGTGCGTCTGCGCGGTCACGGCGGTGATGGCGCAGAGCGCGTCGCAACCGCAGGCCGCCAGCACCTGAAGGTCGCGCACCATGCCGGCGCCGCCGCTGGAGTCGGAACCGGCGATCACCAGGACGGCGGGTCGGCCGCTCAAGACTCAATCTCCGAGGGCGATCAGCGCCAGATCTGTCGATCCGGCCTGCCGCAATGCCTGCGCGGCTCGCCACGCGCGAATACCGGATCGGCAGCAGAGCACCACGCGCGCTCTTGCCGCACCTGCAAGCCCGGCACTCTCGATGTCCTCGACGCCGACCCGCAGCGCGCCCGGGAATGGTGACAGGGGAGCTTCGGTGAGGCTGCGCAGGTCGATGACGAGGTCTTCCCCGCGCACATCCTCGGGCGCGATGAAGCGCAGTGTCGGTCCCTGCGGCTCGCCCGCCGAGGCGAAGCAGAATCCGCTGAAACGCAGCGTACGGAAGTCGACACTGACGAGCTGGCCGAGCACCGTCGGGGTCAGCGGCAAGAGAATCGCAAGGGCCAGATGCGCCTGCAATGTGCCCATCACGCCGACGACGCTGCCGAGTACACCCGACTGAGCACAGGAGCCGGCCTGGCGCGGCATGTCGGGAAACACCGCCCGGTAGCTGGGAGCGCCGCCGCAGAAGGCGCCGGCGTAACCGCTGAGTCCCAGCGCCGAAGCGCTCACGAACGGCTTTCCCCGGGCAAAACACTCGTCGCTGAGGATGTAGGTGAGCGCGAGACTGTCCGCCGCATCGATGATGAGGTCGGCCCGGGACACCCAGGATGACGCGTTCGCCGGTGTCAGCCGCTCCACGGCTGCCTCCACCGTCACCTGCGGGTTCAACTGCCTCATTGCGGCGGCGGCCGCGCGGGCCTTGGGCTCGCCGAGGTCGCTCATGCGATAGAGCGGCTGGCGGTGCAGGTTGGATTCGTCGATGCGGTCAGGATCGACGATCAAGAGCCGCCCGACGCCGGCCGCACAGAGGTACTGGAGCACCGGGCAGCCCAGGCCGCCGGCACCGGCGATGAGCACGGTGGCCGCGGCAAGCCGCGCCTGGCCTTCCGGGCCGACTTCGGGCAGGACCATCTGGCGGCTGTAGCGGTCAGTCATTGGTTGGGCCGTGCCGGGCGGATCGACACGTCAAGTGTCGTCGATGAAGGCACCGCCCTCACCCACGCCTTCATCCGCTCCTCCGGGTCCGTGTTGCGCACGATATCCGTCACGACGGCCGCCGAATCCGCTCCCGCCGCCAGCACTCCCGGCAGGCGCTCGAGCGTGATGCCGCCGATGGCCACGAGCGAAATGGCGCCGATGCGGCGCTTCCACTCGCCGATGCGCGCCAGTCCTTGCGGCGCGAAAGCCATGACCTTGAGCAGGGTCGGATAGATCGGGCCGAGCGCGATGTAATCCGGCTCCAGATCGAGGGCGCGCGCGAGCTCGCCGTCATGGTGGGTGCTGATGCCGATGCGGACGTTGGCGCGGCGCAGCGCGGGCACGTCGGCCGTGTCGAGGTCGCCCTGCCCCAGATGAACGAAGTCACAGCCCTCCTCGAGGGCGAGCTGCCAGTGATCGTTGATGATGAGCTGTGCGCCGGCACCCTGACAGAGGGCTTGGGATTCGCGGATCTCGCCCCGCAACTCCCCGACCGGCCGATCCTTGATGCGCAGCTGCACCAGGCGCGCACCGGCGGGCAGCAGCCGGCGAACCCACGCGGCGCTGTCGACGATGGGGTAGACACGCGGCAGGCTGATCTGCAGATGGCTCATCCGAGGAAGGCCTTGCCGATCACCGGCGTCGAGGGGACCGCCAGATCGCGCGGCTCCATGGGTCCGGCCTCGTAGGCTGCCCTGCCCGCCGCCACCGCCTGCGCGAATGCCGCGGCCATTGCGGCCGGATCGCGCGCCTGCGAGACGGCCGTGTTGATGAGCACTGCATCGAATCCGAGCTCCAATGCCTGCGCGGCGTGCGAGGGCACACCGATGCCGGCATCGAGCACCAGCGGTACCTCGGGAAATCGGGCCCGCAGCGCCTTCAGGCCAAATAGATTGTTGAGCCCGCGACCGGAGCCGATGGGCGAGCCCCAGGGCATGAGCACCCGGCAGCCGGCCTCGAGCAGGCGCTCGGTGACGATCAGATCCTCGGTCGTGTAGGGGAAGACCTCGAAGCCCTCCTGGCAGAGGATGCGCGCCGCCTCCACCAGGCCGAAGACATCCGGCTGCAGCGTCTCGTCCTCGCCGATGACCTCGAGCTTCACCCAGGAGGTGCCGAAGACCTCGCGTCCCATGTGCGCAGTGGTCACCGCCTCCTTCACGGAATGGCAACCTGCCGTGTTGGGCAGTATGCGCACGCCGAGGTCGCGGATGATCGACCAGAAGCCCTGCCCGGCGCGCTCACCGCCCGACTCCCGCCGCAGCGATACGGTGACGATCTCAGCGCCGCTCGCCTTGACGGCCTCGGTGAGGATCGTCGGGGATGGATAACGGGCGGTGCCGAGCAAGAGCCGGGAGCGCAGCTGCGCATCATAGAGTTGCAACATGACGATCCCCTCTCCTAGCCGCCCTGCATGGGCGCAAGCACTTCGATCCGATCGCCATCGCTGAGCCGGGCGGTCGGGCGCGCCACGGCGGCAACGAACTCGCCGTTGACCGCGGTTGCGACCACCGCGCCGCCGTAACCCAACTCCTCGAGCGCGGCTGACAGGTCGGCCGCGCGGATCTCACGCGAGCTGCCGTTGACGAGAATGTGCATGCATCACCTCAGGAGCATCATCCGCCGCCAGCGCCTGCTCTGCCGCCTGGCGCGCGAGCGCCGGCGCAAGCAGGAAGCCGTGGCGGAAAAGACCGTTCACGTAAAGCTTGCGGCCGATCCGGGATACGCGCGGCAGATTGTCGGCAAATGCGGGCCGCACACCGGTGCCGATCTCGACGATCTGGGCTTCACCGAACGCCGGATGCAGCGCATAGGCGGCGCCGAGAAGCTCCAGCATCGCGCGCGCCGTGATCCGCGTCGGCTGATCGCTCTCGATCATGGTCGCACCGATCATGTAGTGGCCATCGCCGCGCGGGACGATGTACACGGGCACACGCGGGTGCAATACCCGCACCGGCCGCGACAGGGCAACTTCGGGGAGTCGCACGATCAGCATCTCCCCTTTGACGCCGCGAAGGTCGTGCAACTCATCGCGCGCCGCCAGACCCCGGCAATCGAGCACCGCGCCGCCCGCTGCTTCGGCTGCGAGCACCCGCTCCTGGCAGACCTCCGTGCCGGCCCCGAAGCGGATCGTGGCGCCGAGCGCCGCGAGCTTCCCGGCGAGCGCGGCCAGCGCCGCCCGCGGATCGAGGTGGCCTTCCTCCGGGAAGTAGAGCGCCTGGCTGAAGCGTCCGGCGAGGTCCGGCTCCAATGCCGCGAGGCGCTGCGCATCCAGCCACTCGTAGCGCTCCGTGCGGCGCGCGAACTGCCGCAGCTCCCCGGCATCGCGTCCATGGGCCACGACGAGGCTGCCGCGCATGACCGTGCCCGGGAATCTCGCCGGCCACCAGGTGAGGCTCTCCTGGCCGAGGGTCGCCACCGGCGGCTCGGCGCTCTCGCGCTCGCACCAGGGCGCGAGCATCCCGCCCGCGAACCAGGAGCAGCAGGCCGCGCCCAGCTGCTCGCCGCGCTCCAACACCTCCACCGCCACGCCGCGCTCGGCCAGCTCCACCGCGCAGGCGAGCCCCGCAACCCCGGCGCCGAGGACGATGGCGCGCATGCTCAGCTCGGCGACTCGCCCGCCGCCACGTAGATCTCCCCGCCCGCGGCGCGGAACTTGTCCGCCATTTCCTGCAGGCCCTGCTGCTTCGCCTCCGCGCGCACCTCGTGGGAGATGCGCATGGAGCAGAACTTCGGCCCGCACATGGAGCAGAAGTGCGCCACCTTGTGGGCTTCCTTCGGCATGGTCTGGTCGTGGAAGGCGCAGGCGGTATCGGGGTCGAGGGACAGATTGAACTGATCGCCCCAGCGGAAATCGAAGCGCGCGCGTGAGAGCGCATCGTCGCGCTCGCGTGCCGAGGGATGGCCCTTGGCAAGATCGGCGGCGTGCGCCGCAATCTTGTAGGTAATGACTCCCGTCTTGACGTCGTTGCGGTCCGGAAGTCCCAGATGCTCCTTCGGCGTTACGTAGCAGAGCATCGCAGTGCCGTACCAACCGATCATCGCGGCCCCAATGGCCGATGTGATGTGGTCATAGCCCGGGGCGATGTCCGTGGTGAGAGGGCCCAGGGTGTAGAACGGCGCCTCGCCGCAGGTGGCGAGCTGCTTGTCCATGTTCTCCTTGATCTTGTGCATCGGCACGTGGCCCGGCCCTTCGATCATCACCTGACAGTCGCGCTTCCAGGCAATGCGGGTGAGCTCGCCCAGGGTCTCGAGCTCGGCGAACTGCGCGGCATCGTTGGCATCGGCGATGGAGCCCGGACGCAGGCCGTCGCCCAGGGAAAAGCTGACATCGTACGCGCGGCAGATCTCGCAGATCTCCTCGAAATGCTCGTAGAGGAAGCTCTCGCGGTGATGCGCCAGGCACCACTTGGCCATGATGGAGCCGCCGCGGGAGACGATCCCGGTGACGCGATTGACGGTGAGCGGCACGTAGTGCAGCCGCACGCCGGCATGGATCGTGAAATAGTCGACGCCCTGCTCGGCCTGCTCGATGAGCGTGTCGCGGAAGACCTCCCAGGTGAGGTCCTCGGCGATGCCGCCCACCTTCTCCAGCGCCTGGTAGATCGGCACCGTGCCGATCGGCACGGGCGAGTTGCGCAGGATCCAGTCGCGGATGGTGTGGATGTTGCGTCCGGTGGAGAGGTCCATCACCGTGTCGGCGCCCCAGCGGATGGCCCAGACCATCTTGTCCACCTCCTCGGCGGTGGCGGACAGGACGGCGGAGTTGCCGATGTTGGCGTTGATCTTCACCAGGAAGTTGCGTCCGATGATCATCGGCTCCGATTCCGGGTGATTGATGTTGGCCGGAATGATGGCGCGGCCCGCCGCCACCTCGGCGCGCACGAACTCCGGGGTGACGAAGTCCGGTATGGCCGCTCCCCAGGACTGGCCGTCGCGCACCGCTGCGGCGCGCTGGCGCTCGCGGCCCAGGTTCTCGCGGATCGCCACGAATTCCATCTCCGGGGTCACGATCCCCGCCCGCGCGTAGGCGATCTGGGTGACCGCCGCGCCGCCACGCGCCTTGAGCGGCTGGGGCCTCACGGGAAATGCCGGCGCGGCATTGGCGCCGCTCGCCCCCAGGCCATTGTCCTCCGGCCGGACCGGCCTGCCCTCGCCCGCCGCGACATCACCGCGTCTCAGGACCCACTCCTCGCGCAGGCGCGGCAACCCGCGCTCGATGTCGATGCGCACGGCCGGATCGGTGTAGGGCCCGGAGGAGTCGTAGACGAGGAGCGGCGGCTCGCCCGCTGACGGGTGCAGCGCGATCTCGCGCATCGGCACGCGCAGCTGCGGATGGATGCGGCCGGGCTGGAAGACCTTGCGGGAAGCGGGCAGCGACTCGGAGACGACGGTCAGCGGAACGGCACTCATCGTGGATACTCCTCAAGCGGTTGTACCGCGGAAGATCCAGCGAGCCGTCGTCAGGAAGCGGACGAAAAGAACTTTCCTACGCCAGCATGAACTGGATCAGGTTCGGAGGGTCGCCATGCCGCGCCGCGCCGGCGCCACTGGCCTCTCAGCCCCTTGCCGGGGCTCCCCTAGTTTCTGCTGGCGGGGAACATAGTCCACGGGGTGCGGGGGGTCAAGCAGACCTTGGACTCGAGCGGGTCGGTAAGAACTGCAATCGGGAGGGCAATCTTTGCAAGACGACCCAATAAAAAGGGGGCCGGCAGCGCGATGGCCGCCGGCTTGCGAGTGGCCCCGAAAGGGCGTTAGGACCGCGGGTCCCGGTGAGAGTCGCCGCTGCCACCACCATGGCTGGCCTGCCCGCCCTTGCGGCCCGCTTCGGCGGCAAGCTCCGGATTCTGCGAGAAGCTGCGCTTCTCATCCGGCACGCTCTGTCCACCTTTGCGGCCCGCTGTCGCAGCGAGCTCGCGGTTCTGCGAGAAGCTGCGTTTCGAGCCGGGCACGCTCTGGCCGCCCTTGCGGCCAGCCTCCGCGGCCAGGCGCCGATTCTGCGAGAAACTGCGCTTCTCGTCCGGGACGGCCTTACCGCCCATGCTGGCGATCTGGCGCTGCCGCTCCGCATTCATCGAGGCAAAACCCCGATTGGACGTACGGCCCTCCGAGGTGCGTCCGTCATGACCTGATACCTGAGCCATCACTACTTCTCCTCACACAAGCTGGGTTCGCTCGCGGGCAACCACAGCGGCAGCAATCGATGTGCAGCCCACGGACTTCGAGAAAATCCCGGCCAGCGAGCAGCGGGAACGCAGCAAGAGGCATGCCGGCCGCAGTCGGCGGCCCCCGGCAGTTGAAATAGAGCTGCGGGGAACTGCGTTCCCCTAACTTCCGTTGGATCCGCTCAGGGCTTCTTGGAGGAGGGAACCGCAGGGCCGGCGGCACGCCCGCTGTCCTGGGCCCGCTGCTGGCGATCGATGCCGGAGATCTCCTGCTCGAGGATGGTCCGGATGCGCTGCGGCGGATTGAGCGAGAGAAGCTTGGTGAAGCGCGCCCGCGCCAGGGGCAGCTCGCCCCGGCGCAGCGCCGCGGCGGCCCCAAAGAAGAGCGCTTGCGGCGAGGCGGGGTCGATGGTGAGCGCCCGCTCGATGAGCCGGCCGGCCTCGCCGCCGATCTGCGAGTCATCGCTCAGCGTGAGGGCCTCGGCCTCACCCACGAGCGCATCGGCGCTGCGGCCGCCGGCGGTGCGGTCGGCACGCTGGTAGGCCCGCACGGCGAGCGGATACTCCTGCAGCGCCACATACGAGCGACCGAGCATGAGCCAGCCGGAGAGGTCGTCGGGGTGGTCGTTGAGCCGGTGGACCAGCCGCTCCACCATTCCCTCGGGCGAGGCGACCCCCGGGGACTGCCGCCACGACCAGTTGCTCCAGGTCATGTAGAGCCCCACCGAGCCGAGGACCAACACGCCGGCGGCTGCCGCCGCGGCCCAGGGCGCCCCGGGCGCGTTCGACGGCACGGGCTTGAGCAGCGGCACGGCGATCACGGCCACACAGATCACGGCCAGCACCGTGGCCAGTACGATGAAGTCGATCATCGGCTAGGCGTCCGTCAGGTCGTTGTCTTCCAGGTCGGTCGCAACGAGGGCGGCGCGCCGGCGGATGATGGTGAGCGCGGCGATCACGCCGATGAGGAGCAGCACGCCCGGAGTGAGCCACAACCAGGCGGTCTTCGCCACGAATGGCGGCTTGAAGAGGATGAAGTAGCCGTAGCGCGAGACCATGAAGTCGCGGACCTGCTGGTCCGTCCTGCCCGCGAGCAACATGTCGCGGATCTGGCGGCGCATGTCGGCGGCGAGGTTCACCGGCGAGTCGGCCAGAGACTCATCCTGACACTGCATGCAGCGAAAGCCGTGGATGAGCGCGAGGTATCGCGCCTCGAGCTGCGGCGTCGGCATCTGCTCCGGGGCGATGGCGTAGACGCGCGCGGAACCTAGCAGGAGCGCGGCCATGGCGGCGGCGAGGAGGATGAAGCCGGCGCGGTAGATCATCAGGAGCTCGCGGCCGTGGCCGGCGTGCGGCCCATCGGCAGGCGCGGCAGGATCTGCTGCTCCCAGTCCTGCTCGGTGATGGGACCTATGAATTTGTACACCACGATGCCCTGCGGGCTCACGAGGAAGGTCTCCGGCGCTCCGTACACCCCCCACATGATCGCCTCGCTGCCGTCGTGATCCACGGCAATGGTCTGGTAGGGATCGCCCTGCGCCTTCAGGTACGAGAGCGCATCGCTGTCGTCATCCTTCCAGTCGAGCCCCACGAGCGGAATGAGGCCCGACTGCCTGATCTTGAGCAGCATCGGCTGCTCCACGCGGCACGAGCCGCACCAGGTGCCCCAGACATTGAAGAGGTACCAGTGGCCGCGCAGCTGCGCGGAGCTCACCCTCTGGCCGGGGTCGGTGAGGTTCGGCAGCGAGAACTGCGGTGCCGTCTTGCCGATGAGCGGCGATGGGATGAGGTCCTTCTCGGGCGACTGCTTGATGCCGATGCCGAGCACCACCACCAGCAGCGCAAAGAGAATCAGCGGCAGGGTGAAGCGGCTCATCAGGCCTCACTCCGGGTGACCGCCGCCGCCACCGGGGAGAGCGCCGGCGCCTCGGCTTTTGCCAGGCGATAGCGCCGGTCGGAGATGGCGAGCATCCCGCCCGCCGCCATGATCAACGCGGCGAGCCAGATGAATGTCACCAGCGGCCGCACCTGCAGGCGCAGGCTCCAGCGCCCATCGCCCAGATCCTGGCCGAGAGCGACCAGGATGTTGCTGGTGCGGTACATCCGGATCGCCGAAGCCGTGGTGACGGTGTGCTGCACCCAGTACTCGCGCTTCTCCGGATACATCACGCCGACGGGAGAGCCGTTACGCGTCACGATGACGGTGCCGCCGACGCCGCC
>DASYGA010000202.1:0-2613 GCA_036000265.1 Steroidobacteraceae bacterium
GCCCACCCAGAGCGTGCCTTCGGCCCAGGCGAGTCCCGAGTCGCCGCCGCCGCCGGGCGCCGGAATCGTAGCGAGCACACGGCCGGTTTTCGGGTCGATCTTCTGGATGCGATTCTCGGCGATCTGGAACAGATGCTCACCGTCGAAGGCCGTTCCGGCATGCGCGGCGACATCGAGCGAGCGCAGCGTCTTGCCACTCTCCGGATCGAGGGTGTTCAGCCGGTTGCCGGACGCGAACCAGACACGCTTGCCGTCGAACGAGACTCCGTGGACCTGTTCGGCCTCGGGAAAGGGCCCATATTCGCGGATGATTTCTGCCTTTGATGTTTTCATTCTTCCATCCTAGCCGCCCGGGAGCGGTGCAGGGAGTAACAAGGTGGTCGCGAATCCAGGCAGCGGCGGGGTCATCCAGCGCCGCGCCCGGCCGCGGCCGAATGCCTGCACTTTGCCCGCCGCGGCAAGCGATTCGACCGCCCGCTGTACCGTGCGCTGGCTTGTGCCGAGCGCGAGCGCAAGCGCGGAGCTCGACCACGACTCGCCGTCGGCGAGGAAGGCAAGCACGGCGGCATGTTCCTCCTCGACCGGCCGCGCCAGCACGATGACCTCGCGCGCGCCGCGCGGCGAGAGCGCGAAACCCTGTTTCGTCGCGCTCACGCGGGCGACCGGCCACAGCAGCCTGCGGAGCCGCCCGATCTCGACTCGCAACCGCGCGCGATGGGATTCGTCGGCGTGCTTCGCGCCGAAGGCGTGGGTGAGCAGCGCGTCCCGCGTCACATCTTTGGGCCACGCCTCGCCGAGCGAGCGCGCCAGCGCGAACAGCACCGGGCGCGTTGCGAGCGGCACGAGCGCGTTTCCCGCGCGCACCAGATTGCGGCAGGCGTCGATGACAAGCGCCTTTGAGGCGAGCAGCGCTTCGACTTCCGTGAGCAGGAGAGGGCGGTCCTCGCCGCGCGCGATCAGCCGCGCCACGGGCGTGTCGAGGACATTGAAGGCCTGTTCGACCTCGGCTGCGAGCGCCGGAATGCGCGCCCAGCGCGCCGCTTCCTCGGCGCGGGCAAGTGCTGCCTGTGCCGCTTTGGCCCGGACACGCCGCATCGAAATCCCGGCGAGCGCAAGCTCATGGATGGCACGCAGCGCGGGCGTCAGGGCCGAGAGATCGATCCGCGCCAGCTTGTGCTCGGCCTCGTCGAGACGCCCGATCAGGAGCAGGCGCCGCGCTTCGAGATAGCGCGCATGCGCCGCGTTGGCCCGGTCGCCATGCGCTTCGAGGATATCCGCCGACGCGGCGAGCACCTTCGTGGGCCAGGCGAGGTCGCGCGAGGCGAGGGCGATTTCGGCCTCGACGACGACGCATCGCGCGCGGGCCACGGCCTCTCTCGGGCCGAAGGCGCGCGCCGCCCGCCGCACCAGCGCCTTGGCGCGGTCGAGATCGCTGAGCTGGGCCATGGCGATGCCACGAAGCGCCAGCGCCGGCGCGTCATCGCGGAGCGCCACCCTGTTCAGCGCGCCGAGGGGATCGCCCAGTGCCAGCGCCTGTGCCGCCGCCGTGATCAGCGAGTCCATCGAAATCCCGTCACACTTGTCACTCCCGCAAAGCGCATGCCCGATCCTAGTCTAACCCGCAACGGTAGCGATAACGGAGAATGACCATGACTTCGCACAAGATCGGAACCCGTGAGCAATGGCTTGCGGCGCGGCTCGAGCTGCTCGACGCGGAAAAGGCGCTGACGCGGCAGAGCGACGTGCTTGCACAGCGGCGGCAGGAGCTGCCCTGGGTTCGCGTGGACAAGGACTACAGGTTCGACACCGACGAGGGAACGGCATCGCTCGCGGATCTGTTCCGCGGGCGCTCGCAGCTCCTCGTCTATCACTTCATGTTCGGTCCGGACTTCAAGGCGGGCTGCCCGTCCTGCTCGTCGATCGCCGATGGCTTCAACGGCATCGCCGTGCACCTCGCCAACCATGACGTGATGCTCTGGGCGGCATCGCGCGCGCCGCTTGCGAAGCTCGTGGCGTTCAAGCAGCGGATGGGCTGGTCCTTTCCCTGGGCGTCCTCGCAGAGCGGCGGCTTCAACTACGATTTCAACGTCTCCGTCACCGAGGAACAGCAGCGCAAGGGCGGCATTGAATACAATTATCGTCGCGGCGGTCACGCGATGAGCAGCGCAAAGCTTCCGCCGACCTCCGTCGAGAACGCGGTCAAGTCCGGAGCCGAGCCGGCCGCCTATATGCGCGAGCGGCCGGGTCTCAGCGCTTTCGTTCTCGAGGATGACGCCGTCTATCACACCTATTCGACCTACGCCCGCGGACTGGACGGACTCTGGGGCATGCATCAGTGGCTCGATCGCGCCCCAATGGGACGCAACGAGCAGGGCCCGTGGTGGCATCACCACGACAGCTACGAGCAGGTGGCGTCATGATCGCCCCCCGGACCGAAACCGTGCACAGGAAAGCAGGAGACACCGCCATGAACACGCCGAAGATCGTATCGCAGCAGGAGTGGGAAGCAGCCCGCCAGCAGCTTCTCGTCAAGGAGAAGGCGCACACCCGCGCCGGTGATGCGCTGGCCGCCGAACGGCGGCGGATGCCGTGGCTTGCCGTGGAGAAGGCCTA
>DASYGA010000270.1:0-2401 GCA_036000265.1 Steroidobacteraceae bacterium
GCGAGGTACGGCAGCGCGCCGAGATCGCTGCCGTGCAGCGCGCCCTCGCCATCACCGGCGGGAACATCTCGAAGGCCGCGGAGCTCCTCGGGGTGACCCGCCCGACTCTGTACGATCTGATGGAGCGGACGTCCACGCCCGCCGCCAAATGAGGCGTAGGCCGTCGGTCAAGTGTAACTACCGATCCAGATTACCGCCCTCTAATGGGTGTTTATGTCTGTTAAGAGACCTTTAAAGGGCGTCTATCTTGCCGTCGCATTGATTTGTAAGTACCGAAGATTTACTTCATGACTCGATGGAATGAGCCGTCACGTGCCGGAGTACGACTGAGCTCGGGGACAGCGATGGCATCTCCAAACGAGGTGTCGAAGGCTTTTACAGGAGGCTATGTCACCTCCTAGCGACTCGCTGTAACCGATTGAATCTCAGATAGAAAACTCGGATGGCCTGCTTCTTGCTTTATCTTCGGCGCGGCCGGGAATGGGCCGGACACCACTCACCTTGGAGCTAAGTACAATGAATGCATTCAAAACAGGAACGCTGGCGGTAGCGCTTGCGGCAGGGTCGGTGCTGGCCGGCACCGCGCTGGCGAGCCCGATCATCAGCGCTTCCACGACCGGACCCACCTTCGCGGTCCTGGACCTCGGCACGGCGACCACCGCCGGCTGGCAGAACAGCACCACCATCACGAATCCGGGCTTTGCCGACATCGCCTCGATCACCTTCAGCGGCGGCTCACCGAATGGGTCGGGCGTTTATGGTGGTAGCGTCTCGGGAGTCGCCACGACCCCGTTCCCGGCCGGAACGCCGGGCGGCTCGATGGCCAACTACCTCGTCGCCCAGTCGAACGGCGGCATGGTCACCGTGACGTTCAAGGCGCCGCAGACCTCGATCCTGCTCGAGTGGGGCACTGCCGACGTGGCAGCCGGCTACAACGTCGTCACGGGTGGCGGCAACACGGTCGACGGAGCGATGATCCTGGCGGCGGCTGGACTGCCGAGCTCCGACAGCGGCAAGACCAATTTCGCCGTCGATATCTCCGGCTTGAATCCGTTCACCTCGCTGACGTTCAGCGACACGACCCACCTCTCGGCCTTCGAGTTCGACATCGGCCAGATGTCGGCGGTGCCGGAGCCGGGCTCTCTCGCCCTGATGGCTGCCGGCCTTGCCGGACTGGGCTGGATGGCTCGCCGCCGTCGGCAGACGAAGTCCTCGGTCTGAAGCTGATAATCGCGAGGCTCTTCAGCTCGCGGATGACGAAATAACGGTGCCGGGGCTGCGCAAGCAGCTCCGGCACTGTCCGTTTAAGGGCTCAGGTAATCGCCTTGCTCACGACGCTCGAGCGGGTGCTTTCGAGCCCCGTGTTGGTATACGCCACGACCGCGAAGTACCACAGTCCCGTCTTCAAACCCTGGATGACGAAATCGGTCGCGCCCGCGCTCGGGACGTCGAGCGACTGGTTGAGAGTATTGGGGGCCGTTCCGTAGTAGACGCGATATCCCGCGAGGTTGGTGAGGGCCGATCCGTCGGTATTCGCGGTGGGCGCCGACCATGACACCTCTACGCTCTTGGCCGCCTTGACTACCGGCCCGGGCGTGGATGTCTGCGTGGCCGGCGATGCAGTCTGCGTCGACACTGAAGCGGGCTGCGCCGTTGCGGTAGGTTGCGCCCCAGCGCCGCTCGTCGTCGCGTGATTGCAACCACCCAGCAGAGTCGATGCCAGCAGAAGGGAACAGGTGATCCAGGTGCCGCGCGCGCTAGCCGCGCGAGCGATTTGCGCTCGCAATTTTCCCACCATGACCTCCACGTAACTGGCGCCGCAGCCGGCCAAGCGACGAGCCGGTACGACGGTGCGTAGCGGAAGCAGAGCAATGCGTGTGCCAAAATATTTTTCCCTTCTCATTCATGCACTTAGCGCGGCGCGCGCGACATATTGCGGTTTTCGCGGGGCACTCGATGTCTGCACGGGGAGACGCCAACAGCGTGCGCGCTGCCGCGCGAGGCGAAGAATCGCTGCTTTTCCCCTGAATTGCGCTGATCCCTGCGCTGTTGTCATTCGGCGTCAGTTCGTGCGCACGAGTGTCAATTCGAACGCCGCTGCGCGGCCTTCGGACATAACACGATCCAACATAACTTCGCCGACCCCCGAAAATGTGAGCTAATTCCGCTACGCCATGCGCACTGTGACTCGCGTCACGTCGGGATTCTTTACGTCGCTCGCCACCGACTTTACGGAATCCAGGACCCGTTTTTGCCCAAGCCGTTGATTCTCACGGGATGTCGCGCAGTGCGCACGGCGCTTGCATTGCGAGATGCCACGAATGGTTGAGCGGCCAGGACCGCGAGAGTGGAACGATGCTGATCTTCAAAAACAAGAGCCCGATCGTGCTGGGATGCCTTT
>DASYGA010000275.1:0-7634 GCA_036000265.1 Steroidobacteraceae bacterium
CGCGAGGCGGTGCATCACCGCGTGACTTACTACACCACGCTCGCGGCGGGGCTTGCCACGTGCGAGGCGATGGATCATCTCGACGAGGTGGAAGTCAACCGCCTCCAGGACCTGCACAACGAGGCGCTGAGTGCATGAAACGCACCCCCATGACATTGCGCGGCGCCGAGGCGCTGCGCGCCGAGCTCAAGCGGCTGAAGACCGAGTCTCGCCCGAGCATCATCAAAGCGATCGCAGAGGCTCGCGGACACGGTGACCTGTCGGAGAACGCGGAGTATCACGCCGCGCGCGAGCAGCAGGGCTTCGTGGAGGGCCGCATCAAGGAGATCGAGGCCAAGCTCTCTACCGCCGAGATCATCGATCCCAGCAAGCTGCCCAACACCGGCAAGGTCGTCTTCGGCGCCGTGGTGGAGCTGGAGGATCAGGACGGCGGCAATCGCGTGGTCTACCAGGTGGCGGGGGAAGATGAGGCCGACATCCGCGCCGGTCGCATCTCCATCAGCTCGCCGATCGCGCGCGCCCTGGTCGGCAAGTCGCAGGGTGATGTCGTCGATGTATCCGCCCCGGGCGGGATCCGCTCGTACGAGATCGTGGCAGTCCGCTTCGAGTGAGGAGGCCTAGGCGTCGGGAATGACGATCCGCGGCAGATCGGGTCGCGGCCGATACAAAACGGCCACGTTGCCGATCCGGTGCACGAGCGAGCTGTCCGTGCGCCGGGCCAGCTCCTCGAAGATCGCGTCCCGCGCCTCCCGATCACCGCCGGGTGCCTTGACCTTGATCAGCTCGTGATCGGTGAGCGCGCGGTCGGCCTCGCGGACGACCGCATCGGTCAGGCCGGCTGAGCCGAGCCGGACCACTGGCTGCAGCTCGTGGGCGAGGCCGCGAAGGTGGCGACGCTGGCGTTCGGAAAGCGGTGCGCGAGACGACATCCGAGGATCTTACCCGGAGGGATGGACGCTCGCGTGCCGTATTCGAGCCGGACGAGCCTGATCGCCGGAAAGCTGCTCGAGTCGGCGGCGATCTGCCGCGATCTGGAGGCTTTCGGCGCGGCTCTGGGCCGTTATGTCCGGCCGCGGCGCTGCCGCGTGGCTGGGCCGCCGCCCGGACACCCTGCCTTTGGACTTCGTTGAGCGGTCACCTCGTCGACCAGCCCGATCGATGTATCTGGCGGCCCTGGCGCTCGATATGCGGCCAAGGTCTTGAACGGCGGAGGAGACGCCCTGATCAAGGTTTTTCAAGGGGCAGGGTTTCAGGAGCTCATCAGGGACGTGCGCGGCCGCTTCGCCAAGGTGAAGCTGTGTAAGGCCCCGCCCGCAGTCCTGAAATGTATCTGCTGGCCAAGGATTTTCGCTTGGTGTAGCGTGCTCGGAGCGGGACTGGGTTCAGGAGTACACAAACTGCCGTATGCCGGCAGGTGAGGCCGCATTTGAAGATGAATGATTTGACCAAGAACATCCTTCTATGGGTGGTGATCGTCTTCGTCCTGCTGCTGGTGTTCAGCCGCTACATGCCGAGCGTGAGCCAGCAGGAGGAGCTCAAGTACTCCACCTTCCTGAACGATGTGAAGGCGCACCAGGTCGACAGCGTCACGTTCCAGGGAAACATGCTCTACGGCGTGATGAAGGACCACACGCAGTTCAAGACTTACAACCCCGAGACCGATTACACGGCGCTCATCGGCGCCCTGGAGAAGAACGACGTCGGCATCGAGGGTCTGCCGCCGAAGCAGCCGAATTTCCTGGCGCAGCTGCTGCTGCAGCTCGCCCCGGCGCTGCTCCTGATCCTGGTTTTCGTCTACATGCTGCGACAGATGCAGGGCGCCTCGGGCGGCCGGGGGGCCATGTCCTTTGGCAAGAGCCGCGCGCGTCTGCTCGGTGAGGACCAGGTGAACGTCACGTTCGCCGATGTGGCGGGCGTCGATGAGGCGAAGCAGGAAGTCTCGGAGATCGTCGACTTCCTCAAGGACCCGGGCAAATTCCAGAAGCTCGGCGGCAAGATCCCGAAGGGCGTGCTCATGGTGGGCTCGCCGGGCACGGGTAAGACACTGCTCGCCCGCGCCATCGCGGGCGAGGCCAAGGTGCCGTTCTTCACCATCTCCGGGTCCGACTTCGTCGAGATGTTCGTCGGTGTCGGCGCCTCGCGCGTGCGCGATATGTTCGAGCAGGCGAAGAAGCATGCCCCCTGCATCATCTTCATCGATGAGATCGACGCGGTGGGCCGCCATCGCGGCGCCGGTCTGGGCGGCGGCCACGACGAGCGTGAGCAGACGCTCAACCAGCTGCTGGTGGAGATGGATGGCTTCGAGGGCAACGAGGGCATCATCGTCATCGCGGCCACCAACCGGCCGGATGTGCTCGATCCGGCGCTGCTGCGGCCGGGTCGCTTCGACCGCCAGGTCGTGGTGCCGTTGCCGGATGTTCGCGGCCGGGAGCAGATCCTGCGCGTGCACATGCGGCGGGTGCCATTGGGCGACGACGTCAAGCCGGCGTTGATCGCGCGCGGCACGCCGGGCTTCTCGGGCGCGGATCTGGCCAACCTGGTCAACGAGGCGGCCCTGTTCGCCGCGCGCGCCAACCGGCGCATCGTCAGCATGGACGAGTTCGAGCGCGCCAAGGACAAGATCATGATGGGCGCGGAGCGGCGCTCCATGGTCATGACCGAGGACGAGAAGCGCATGACGGCTTATCACGAGTCCGGTCACGCGATCGTCGGCATGACGGTGCCGGAACACGACCCGGTATACAAGGTGACGATCATTCCGCGCGGCCGCGCGCTCGGGGTGACGCAGTTCCTGCCGGAGCAGGATCGCTACAGCATGTCCAAGCGGCGGCTGGAGAGCGCGATCACGACCCTGTTCGGCGGGCGCATCGCGGAGGAGCTGATCTTCGGGCCGGAGTCCGTGACCACCGGCGCTTCGAACGACATCGAGCGCGCGACGGAGCTGGCGCGCAACATGGTCACGAAGTGGGGCTTGTCGGACAAGCTCGGGCCGCTCACCTACTCGGAGGAGACCGGTGAGGTGTTCCTCGGGCGCAGCGTGACGCAGCACAAGCAGGTGTCGGATGTCACGGCGCACGCCATCGATGAGGAAATCCGCAGCGTCATCGAGAGCAACTACCAGCGGGCGCGGGGCATTCTGACTAGCGCGCTCGACAAGCTGCACATGATGGCGGATGCGCTCATCAGGTATGAGACCATCGATGAGACGCAGCTGAAGGACATCATGTCGGGTAAGCCGCCGCAACCGCCGGCGGGATGGGACGATACGCTGTCGAACCGGCCGCCGAGAGCGCCTGCTGAGGGCGGGATCACGGCGCCGGCACCTGGCGGGGCTATCGGGCCGCCTGCTGGGCAGCACTGACGTTCCGGGCGTAAGAGGGGGATTTCACGTTCGGTGTCCGAGAGGGAGCGGACGTGAGATCGGTGAGGCTGTGTTTGCGCGTTCGGTGCCCGCGAGGGCACGGCCGCGAAATGGATTTCCCGGGGCCGCCGCGAGTACTTCCCTGTAGGCTGCCGCAAAAACGTCCTTGTTTTTGAGGCCCCCGGGAAATCCATTTCGCGGCCATGCCCTCTCTACTTCACGGGATCGGGCGTGGCTCAATCACATTCGGTGCTGCATTGTCGGGGGCGGGTGCTCGGGCTCGAGCGGCCGGTCGTGATGGGCGTGCTGAATGTCACTCCGGACTCGTTCTCGGATGGCGGACGGTTCGTGCGCTTGGATGACGCAGTTCAGCGCGGTGTGCAGATGGCGGAGGAGGGGGCGGCCATCATCGATGTCGGCGGCGAGTCGACGCGGCCGGGGGCGCAGCCCGTCGGCCTGGATGAGGAGCTGCGCCGGGTCATTCCGGTGATTGCGCGCCTGCGATCGCGCACCCAGGCAGTTCTCTCGGTCGACACCAGCAAGCCCGAAGTCATGCATGCCGCGGCGGCGGCTGGCGCGGGAATGATCAACGATGTGCGCGCGCTGCGGGAGCCGGGGGCGCTCGAAGCGGCGGTTGCTTCCGGCTGCGCTGTCTGCCTCATGCATATGCTCGGCGACCCCCGCACGATGCAGGACGCGCCCAGTTATCACGACGTGGTGACCGAAGTCCGCAACTTTCTCGCCGACCGGGTGGCGACCTGCACCGCCGCCGGTCTGCCGCCCGAGCGCATCGTGCTCGACCCCGGCTTCGGCTTCGGCAAGACGCTCGCGCACAATCTCGAGCTGCTGCGCCGCCTCGGCGAGCTATCGGTGAACGGGCTGCCAATGCTGGCCGGCTTGTCGCGCAAATCGATGGTGGGCGCGCTCACCGGCCGCCCTGCCGAGGAGCGGGCCCACGGCAGCGTCGCGCTCGCGGTGATTGCGGCGCTGAACGGTGCGCGTATCCTCCGGGTCCACGACGTGGCCGCGACCGCGGACGCGCTGAATGTGGTCGCCGCCGTGCAAAACAGCTAGGTTGCACCGCACACGCCCGGTGACTTGCGCGTAAAAGAGCTTTGGCGGGGGCTTCTGGAGCCATGGGATGGCGGAAGAGAGCCTCCAGGGATCAGTCGAGCGGGCGCGAGCCCGCGAGACCGGATTCACGGCGTCCGTTTCCCGAGGCGCGTCCGCTGGCGCTAGCGGGACTCAGACGGCCAAAGCTCTTTTACGCGCAAGGCGCCGAGCCGGAAACGAGTAACACGAGGATCCCTCATTGACCCGAAAGTACTTTGGCACAGACGGCGTGAGAGGCCGCGTGGGCGAGCACCCCATGACCGTCGACTTCGCGCTCAATCTCGCCAGCGCTGCCGGTCGCGTGCTGGTGCCGGACGGCGGCACCGTCCTCATCGGCAAGGACACGCGCCTGTCGGGCTACATGTTCGAATCTGCGCTGGAAGCGGGTTTCGTTGCCTCGGGCGTGAATGTGATGCTGATCGGGCCGCTGCCCACGCCCGGCATCGCCTACATGACGACCCATTTCAACTGCGACTTCGGCGTTGTCATCAGCGCCTCGCACAATCCATACGACGATAACGGCATCAAGTTCTTCGATCGCAGCGGGGCGAAGCTCTCCGACGAGCTCGAGGAGCGCATCGAGGCGGAGCTTGCCCAGCCCATCATCACCAGGACTTCCCGCAGCCTGGGGCGCGCGACCCGCGTCGACCGCTCCCGCATCCAGTACCAGGAGTTCTGCTCCTCCACGCTGCCCGATGGCCTCGACCTCACCGGATTGAAGATCGTCGTCGACTGTGCCAACGGCGCCGCCTACAAAGTCGGCCCCCGCGTCCTCGCCGATCTCGGTGCCGAGATCGTACCCATCGGCTGCTCGCCGAACGGCCGCAACATCAACGATGGTTGCGGCTCCACCGCTCCCGAGCTGCTGCAGCTCACCGTCCCCGGCGTACGCGCCCACGTGGGCCTCGCGCTCGATGGTGACGGCGATCGGCTGGTCATGGTCGATCATCTCGGGCGCATCCTCGACGGCGATCAGCTCCTCTACATCATCGCCCAGGCGCGCCGCGGCAGCGGCAGCCTGCGCGGCCCCGTGGTCGGCACGGTCATGAGCAATCTCGGCCTCGAAGTAGCGCTGCGCGAGAGCGGCATCGATTTCCAGCGCGCCCAGGTTGGCGACCGCTATGTGCTCAGCCTGCTGCGCGAGACCGGCGGCATCCTGGGCGGGGAGACCTCCGGCCACATCATCTGCCTCGACAAGACGACGACCGGCGATGGCATCGTGAGCGCGCTGCAGGTCATCGCCGTGATGAAACAGACCGGTCGCTCGCTGGCCGAGCTCGCCTCCGGCATGCGCAAGTTCCCGCAGGTGCTCCTCAACGTGAAGGTCGCCGCCCGCTTCGATCCGACCACGGTTCCGGCCGTGCGTGATGCGGTGCAGCGCATCGAGGCAGGAATGCGCGGACAGGGCCGAGTGGTTTTGCGCCCCTCCGGCACCGAGCCGGTGATCCGTGTCATGGTGGAGGGCCGCGACGAGAGCGCCACCCGGGCCGCCGCCACCGAGCTGGCCGAAGTCGTCCGTACCGCCGCCGGCTAAAGGAGTCCAGTCGCTTTGTCGGGGAGCCTCAAAAACAGGAAGTTTTTGCGGCAGCCTCCCGGGATGGATTCACGGCGTTCCCCGAAGGCCCCTTGCGATCGGGCCCCCGCCGGTCGTAAAGCAAAACCCGATTGCGCCGCCCGGGCTCGATGGCTATGATCCCGCCCCGTTTCCCGGGGCGTGTCCTCTCGCATTGGCGGATCTCAGGCCGGACCACTCCTCGCCGGGACCCGCAGGTCAGTTCATCAGGTCGAATATGCGCCGCCCCATTGTTGCCGGTAACTGGAAAATGCACGGGACGCGCAGCGAGAATGCGCGCCTCATCGAGGAGATCGCCTCCCGCTATCCCGCCGACAGGGATGCGGACTGCGTTGTCTGCCCGCCTTACGTCTATCTGCAGGAGGTCGGCCGCCTGCTGCGCGACTCCTCCTCGATTCTGCTCGGCGCCCAGGACGTATGCGCCGATGCCCAGGGCGCTTTCACTGGCGAGGTCTCGGCCACGATGCTCAAGGACGTGGGCTGCCAGTACGTCATCGTCGGACACTCCGAGCGGCGGCTTCTCTACCGCGAGAGCGATCAGCTCGTCGCCCGCAAGTTTGCGGCCGCGTACGCCAAGGCGCTGGTGCCGATCCTGTGCGTCGGCGAGCAGCTGGCGGACCGGGAGACTGGCCGCACGCGCGAAGTGGTGGCGCGCCAGCTCGATGCCGTGATCGAGCTTTGCGGCGCCGAGACCCTGGCGAGCGCCGTGATCGCGTACGAGCCAGTCTGGGCCATCGGTACCGGGCGCAACGCCTCGCCAGAGCAGGCGCAGGAGGTCCATGCCTTCATCCGCGACCGCATCGGCGCCCGGGATGCTACAATCGCGGCAGTCACCCGTATCCTCTACGGCGGCAGCGTCAAGGCGAGCAATGCAGCGGAGCTGCTTGCGATGCCGGACGTCGATGGCGGCCTGATCGGCGGCGCTTCGCTCAAAGCGGAAGAGTTCCTTGCCATCCTGGCCGCGGCGGGAAAGCGGTAGACTGTTCGTTCACAAGATTGCAAGGCGGATTCCCCGGTGTGAGCCGGGGCCTCATTGAAGTATGTTGCACGCATTTTTGGTAGTCGTTCAGATCGTCTCCGCGCTCTGCATCCTCGTGCTCGTGATGCTGCAGCGGGGCAAAGGTGCGGATGCAGGCGCGGGTTTCGGCGCAGGTGCCTCCGGCACGGTGTTCGGCGCGCGCGGCGCGACCACGGCATTGTCGCGCGCGACGGCGATCTTCGCCGCGATCTTCATGATCAACAGCCTGGCGCTGACTTACCTCAGCACACGCTCGCACGAGCAGACGAAGACCATCCTGGATATCGCCGGCCAGGCCCAGCCGCCGGGTGCGACGCGCCAGACCAACTTGCAGCCGGCGAGCGCGCCCCACGGCGCGCCGGCCGCGAAGCCGCCGGTCGGCTCGCCGCCGCAGCCGCAGAAGTGATGCTGCACGAGGGCGGCCCGCAGCTCGACGCCTCAGACGACATTGCCGACGTGGTGGAATTGGTAGACACACTAGCTTGAGGGGCTAGCGCCGCAAGGTGTGGGAGTTCGAATCTCCCCGTCGGCACCAATGAATCGCCTGAAGCGAGAGCGATTACGCAGCG
>DASYGA010000289.1:0-3512 GCA_036000265.1 Steroidobacteraceae bacterium
CGCACTCGGAAATGGAGCGCCTTCAGCACGGCTATAAGAGTGGACAGAGTCGGATTGCCATCTGCACCGAACGACTTTGTGAGTGTCTGCCGCTTGATGCCGGTGAGCCGCTCCAGGTGAAGCATGCCTCCCTTGGCACGAGCAACGACGCCGATTGCTCGAGCGATGAAACTCGGATCGTTGCTGTCGGCCGCCTCGTCCAGAAATGCGCGTTGTGACGCTTCGTCGTGAAGATATTCGGCGGCGTCGAAGGGGCGTACTTCGATAGTCATGTTACCTGCCTCCTGGCAAAAGATTGTTACTTCTTCTTGTTGGGCTGTTTCTTCTTCGCAGCCTTCTTGGCCTCGTCCAATTCCTCCACCATCTCCTGGGCCTTCTTGATATCGGACTGCTGCGTTGACTTGTCGCCGCCGCACAGGAGCAACTGCACGGTCAGCCCGGTTCGGGTCAGGTAGATGCGGTATCCGGGACCAACATCCACTGGCAGTTCGCTGACTTTTCCGCCAACGCTCTTCACGTCACCGAAATTGCCCAGTTCCACCCGAACGATCCGCGCAGCTATCGCTGCACGCGCCTTTGGGTCCGCTAATCCGATCAACCAGTCAGAGAACTGCTTGGTTCGTTCGACGGTGAACATATGTCGCTTATATGCGTCGCCTAAAACGACATGTCAACTAAAAGCGTCACTGAAGGGGAGGTTTGGTCGCTGAGAGCGAGCCTCGCTAATGTCTGATTCCCACCCCGAAACAGACTCCGCGGTTCGACCCAAAAGCAGACACAAGCACCTGTCCGTTCGGTCGAGGCGACCGCGCTTCAGCGCCACTTTCTGAATCCCTGTAAATGACCTAAGCTCCTCCACGTCATTGCGGGGACCCGGCAATGATTGGTTTGACGGATGTCTTCGTTTCGTACAAGGCCGAGGACCGGTCTCGGCTCCTGCCGTTCGTCGAGGCGCTGGAGGCGGAAGGTTTCAGCGTCTGGTGGGACACGCACATTGGCGGCGGTGCCCACTGGCGCGAAGATATTCAGGAACATCTCGACGCCGCGAAGTGCGTGATTGTCGTTTGGTCACGCCGCTCCGTCGGACCGGGAGGCGACTTCGTCCGCGACGAGGCCAACCGAGCTCGCAAGCGCGGTGCCTATCTCCCAATCCGCCTAGATTCTTCCGAACCGCCGCTCGGCTTTGGTGAGATCCAGGCGGTTTCACTGAAAGGCTGGCGCGGCGATCGCTCGGATCCGCGATTTCGCGCGATCTCAGATGCGGTACGGCGTCGCATCGCCGGCGAAGACAGCGATCATGCAAGGCTGCATTACCAGCGCTCCAGCATTTCTCGACGTTCTCTGCTGACCGCCGGCGTGGCGACAGCCGCGATTGGTGCCGCGGCTGGCGGCTGGTTCCTGCTGAGGCCGCCTGCGGCGAATGCGAAGCGGATCGCCGTGCTGCCGTTCGCAGATCTCTCGCCAAGCCATGACCAAGCGTATTTCTCGGAAGGCATTGCGGAGGAGCTTCGCTCCGCACTGTCGCGGATCGGGCTACAAGTCATCGGCCGCAACTCGTGCGAGGCAGCCAAGGACCTCGACATCAAGGCCGTTGCTGCGAAGCTCGATGTCGCCAACATTCTGACCGGCAGCGTGCGCCGTTCGCCCGAGACAATCCGTATCGACGCCCAGCTCGTCAGCGGCTCCGACGGCGTCGAACGCTGGGCTCAAAGCTATGACCGCGCGCCGGGCGACGCGATTGCGATCCAGACCGACATTGCTCAGAATGTCGCGCAGGCGCTCAGTATTGCGCTGGGACAGGCGGTTCGGGCAGCGCTCATACTCGGCGGCACTCGCGACAGCGTTGCGCAGGATCTGATTCTTCAAAGCCGCAACCTGCGGCGTCAGGGCGGGGGCCTTGAATCGTACCGCCGCAGGCTCGTCCTGGCAGAGGAAGCAATCGCTCGCGATCCCGCGTACGCTGATGCATATGTGGACGAGGCGAACGTGCTCGCCACACTGGCGTCGAATTATGCTCCCTCTCCGGCGACCATCGCCAGTGAGCTAGCTCGGGCCGGCGCCGCCGCGCGAAAGGCAATTTCGCTCGCACCGAAATTCGGCCCGGCGCACGAGGCGCTCGGCCTAGTCGCACAGAGCCAACTCGATTTTCCTACCCTTCTGCGGCAGACCAGGCTGGCCGTTTCCCTCTCTCCGAACGATCCCGATCTGCTGCCGTTCGCAGGACGGAATCTCGCTTGGTTTGGAAACGAGGAAGAGGGACTGCAGCTCATCGATCGCGCGATCGCGCTCGATCCGCTGAATGGGCGCCAGTATCGCTACCAGTCGGAAGTCCTAACCTTCCTGCGGCGCTATCCTGAGGCGGTTGCAGCTGCGCGCAAGGCTCTCAAGCTCGCTCCAGGGTTTGAAGCCGCACATCTGATCCTTGGGGACGCGCTTCTGCTGCTCGGTCGCCCCGTGGAGGCGAAGCCGCAATATGAAGTGATCGGGGCTGATAATCCCTTCCGGCTATCGAGCCTCGCGCTTTTGGCCGCCCGCACTGGCGATCCAGCCGGCGCTGAACGGACGATCGGGCAGTTGAAGCAGCAGGCCGGCGCGGCGGCCAGCTTCCAATATGCAGAAATCTACGCTCAGCTTGGCGAAAAGGATCAGGCTTTCGCGGAATTGAGTAACGCCGCGGTGGCGCCGGACCCTGGGCTGATCTACCTCAAGGTCGATCCGTTCCTCGATCCGATACGCAACGATGCACGATATGCCGCTCTGCTAAGAAGATTGAACTTTCCGTGATCGGATCGGATGTCTGAATTCCACCCATTCCTGCCGCAAGTGCCGTGGCAGCTTCCGACCCATTCCAGCCACCTCTAAGCCAAACCCGACCGAGTTCTTCGTTACCCGGCGGACCGCCTTCGCGAGCGCATTATCAGAATGACGGCTGCGGCCAGCAATATGAGGGCCAATCCAAGGGCGAAACCGCGCCAGAACTCAGCATGTTGTATCCGAGCGCTGCCGCCCAAAAGTAGAAGCGACGATGCTGAAATGATTGCGCCTGATGCTGCAAAGACGGCACCTCTACGACGCTGATCCATGTCTCTTCCCTCCTGACGTACTCTAACTCACTTAGCCCATGATGCCGTCGTTTGAGTCAGCATTCCACCCAAACTTGCCGCGTCAGCTGGCGACCCATTGCAGACATTAGACGGCTCTGAGAGGATTGCCGCCGTGCTGCGACGGCTTAACATTATTGCCGCGACCCTACTTGCTGCGTCGGTGACGGCGCCATTAGCCGCCGATCCGGCACCGTTGTCGGAATTCACTCGGTGCTACTCTGTGCCGTCCGAGTTCGAGCACGCGAAGTTCGTCGTGGAGGCCGACGCCTTATCCGAAATGTGGGTCGACTCGTTCGGAATACCTCACTTCTCGCCACCCGATGGACCCATCGAGATCTTCGAAACTTTGGAGAGGCTGAACTTCTACGAAAATGTTCGGGTCATCCGCTCATTCAAGGGAAAACCACC
>DASYGA010000333.1:0-6829 GCA_036000265.1 Steroidobacteraceae bacterium
AGCTTCGGGTCGAGGACGCCACTTACCACATCCACCGCCTCACCGTCGTCGCCGGTACCGATCGGCTGCCCTACAGCCTCAGAGTGCTGCTGGAGAACCTGCTGCGCAACGAGGATGGCCACCTGGTCACCGCGACACAGATCGAGTCGCTGGCGAGGTGGCAGCCGGACGCCGTGCCGCAGCACGAAATCCAGTTCACGCCGGCGCGCGTGTTGATGCAGGATTTCACCGGCGTACCGTGCGTAGTGGATCTGGTGGCCATGCGCGACGCCATCATTCGGCTCGGCGGCGATCCTCAAAGGATCAACCCGCTGATCCCGACGGAGCTCGTCATCGACCATTCCGTCATCGCGGAGGTCTTCGGCCGGCAGGATGCCTTCGCGGCCAATGCCAAGCTCGAATTCGAGCGCAACACCGAGCGTTACCAGTTGCTGCGCTGGGCGCAGCAGGCCTTTGGCGATTTCAAGGTCGTGCCCCCCGATACCGGCATCTGCCACCAGGTCAACCTCGAGTATCTCGCGCGGGTCGTATTCACCCGCGAGGGACCGGATGGGATCCTGGCCTACCCGGACACGCTCGTCGGCACCGACTCGCACACGCCAATGGTCAACGGGCTCGGCGTCCTCGGCTGGGGAGTGGGAGGCATCGAGGCGGAAGCCGCCATGCTGGGTCAGCCGCTCAGCATGCTCATTCCACAAGTCCTCGGGCTCAAGCTGACCGGCGAGCTGCCGGCCGGGACCACCGCCACCGACCTCGTGCTGACGGTGGCGGAGCTCCTGCGCCGCACCGGTGTGGTGGGAAAATTCGTCGACTTCTACGGGCCGGGTGTCGCCAACGTGCCGCTCGCGAATCGGGCGACTCTCGGCAACATGAGCCCGGAATACGGTGCAACCTGCGCGATCTTTCCGATCGACGCGGAAACACTCTCGTACCTGCGCCTGACGGGCCGCTCGGAGCATCAAATACACCTGGTCGAGACTTACGCCAAGGAGCAAGGCCTGTGGCACGACCCCTCCCACCAGCCGGTGTACTCGCAGACGATCGAGCTCGATCTCGGCACGGTCGAGCCTTCCATCGCCGGACCCAAGCGCCCGCAGGATCGGATCCCTGTACGCTCGGCGCCAGGCACGGTTGGCGCTCTGCTTGCCGCTCAGCCAAAACAGGGAGCGCCACTCAAGGGTCTCGATGAAGCCGGTGCCGAGTCTTTCCCCGCCAGCGATCCGATCGCACCGGGAAAGGGCTCGGCATCCGACCGGCCGAGCATACCCCGGAGCGAGACTGGTCTGCGCTGGTCAAGCACGCCGGTCGACATTGTGCTCGCGGATGGCGGGCCGGTGACGCTCGATCACGGCCACGTGGTGATTGCAGCCATCACCTCCTGCACCAATACATCCAATCCCGAGGTCATGATCGGCGCCGGCCTCCTCGCGAGGAACGCGGTCCAGAAGGGACTGATGCGCAAGCCATGGGTGAAGACATCCCTTGCTCCCGGCTCGAGAGTAGTCACGGACTATCTCCGGCGCGCCGGTCTCACGCCTTTTCTCGACAAGCTCGGATTCAACCTGGTGGGTTACGGTTGTACGACCTGCATCGGCAATTCAGGGCCGCTGATTCCCGAAGTCGCCGCAGCCGTCGCGCAGCATGATCTGACCGTCTGCTCCGTGCTATCCGGAAACCGCAACTTCGAGGGACGTATCCACGCGCAGTGCCGCATGAACTTCCTCGCCTCCCCGCCCCTGGTGGTCGCATACGCCCTGGCAGGCACGTTGCACGCCGACTTGCTCAGTGAGCCGCTGGGCGCCGGCGGCGATGGACGGCCGGTGTACTTGCGCGATATCTGGCCATCGGCCGGCGAGATCCGCGGCATCATCGATAGCTGCCTCGAGGCCGGCATGTTCGCGAACGGCTACGCGGATGTGTTCTCCGGAGATGATCGTTGGCGCAGCCTCGCCGTATCGAAAGGACACGCATTCGCGTGGGACGCTGAATCGACCTACATCCGCCGCCCGCCCTACTTCGACGGTATCGGCCGTGATCCCCCACCACTCGCCGACGTCAAGGGCGCGCGGGTGCTCGCCATGCTGGGCGACTCTGTGACGACGGACCACATCAGTCCGGCCGGTGCGATCGCACCCGAGTCTCCGGCGGGCCAGTATCTCATTCAGCACGCTATCGAGCGCAGCGCCTTCAACTCCTACGGCGCACGCCGTGGCAACCACGAGGTGATGATCCGCGGAACCTTCGCGAACATCCGCTTGCGCAATCTCATGGTGCCCGGCACCGAGGGGGGCTTCACACGCGACTTCACACAACCCGATGGCCCTCCGTCGAGCATCTACGATGCATCGACCCATTACCTCGCAGCCGGGACACCTCTCATCATCCTGGCCGGCAAGGAGTATGGCTCCGGCTCCTCGCGCGACTGGGCGGCCAAGGGCACCGCCCTACTCGGCGTGCGCGCCGTGATCGCCGAATCCTACGAGCGCATCCACCGCTCGAATCTCATCGGGATGGGTGTCCTTCCGCTGCAATTTCGGGCCGCCGAGAACGCTGCCACGCTGGAACTTTCCGGCGAAGAGGTCTTTGCGATCACGGGATTGTCGGGCAAAGAGGCGCCTGCGCGGACCGTACGCGTGCGTGTCACCGAGTCGCCGGGACACGTCCGTGAGTTTGATGCCATCGTACGCATCGACACTCCCGTTGAAGCATCCTACTACCGACACGGCGGCATCCTCCCTTACATGCTGCGTCAACTTCTGCGCGGCTGATCCGGCTTTAGAGTATCCGATAGCAATACGACGCACGAGCGCGGCTCGACGACGATTGAGGTGCCGTTTACCGGCGGTGCGTCAGCGCCGAGGCAGATATCCTGCGGTGAATTGCGGTAGGTGTCCACGGCGCGGCGCCACGGCCCGAAGCCCGCTTGCGCCGGCGGCAGCTCAAAGGAAAGCGGTTGCCAGTACGCATTGAGCAGCCAGTGGAGCATCATTCCCCGACTCGAGAAGTGCATCGTGGCTGCGAGGCTGTGTGACGAGTCGCTCCAGTCCGGCTCTGCGAGCCGCACACCATGCCATTCGATACGGCTCGGAGCGCCGCCGCGTCCCGTCCGAAGGGCGATCAGCCCGCGCACGAAGCGGTGAAGACCGGCTCCGCGCCCGGCGAGCGGCTTCCAGTCGACCCAGGCGGCCTCGCCATCGAGGCAGTAGCCGTTGTTATTGCCATCCTGCGTGCGCCCGAGCTCATCGCCCATGAGGAGCATCGGGGTGCCGACCGAAAGCAGCGTGAGGGTCAGGAAATTCCTTACTTGACGGGCTCGCAGCTGCTGGATCGCATTGTCCTCGGTAGGCCCCTCCGCCCCGCAATTCCAGCTGAAGTTCTCATCGGCCCCATCGCGATTTCCCGCGAGATTGTTCTCGTTGTGCTTGCGATCGTAGGAGACGAGATCCGCGAGCGTGAAGCCGTCGTGACAGGTGACGAAGTTGACGCTTTGAGCCGGACTGCGGCGCTCCGGGCCATAGATATCGGGACTGCCGGCGATGCGACAGGACAGCGTCCGCACCGTACGCTCATCGCCCTTCACGAACCGCCGCATGTCATCCCGGAAGCGTCCGTTCCATTCCGACCAGCCGTTGTCCACGAAGTGGCCGACCTGGTAGGTCCCCGTTGCATCCCACGCCTCGGCGATGAGCTTGACGTTCGCGAGCACCGGATCGGATTCGATATCGCGCAGCACCGGCGGGGAGGCGATCGGATTGCCTTCCTCATCCCGTGACAGCACCGCGGCCAGATCGAACCGAAATCCATCGACGTGCATCTCCCTCACCCAGTAGCGCAGGCTGTCGAGAATCATCCTGCGGACCACCGTCTCGTTCGCATCGAGCGAGTTGCCGCATCCGGTGTAATCGACAAACCCGCCGCGTGTTCGATCGAGGATGTAGTAAGTCTCGTTGGCGAAGCCCCGGAAACCGAGCGTCGGCCCGTCCGCACCGCCTTCCGCGGTATGGTTATAGACCACATCCAGAATCACCTCGATTCCCGCACGGTGCAGGGCCTTCACCATGTCCCGGAACTCATCGAGTACCGCCAGGGGGCTCGAAGCTGCGCTGTAGCCCGGATGGGGCGCGAAGAACGAGACCGGTTGGTAGCCCCACACATTGCGTCGCCCAGCCGGCGCCGCCTGCTCGTCGAAGGCGAACACGGGCAGGAGCTCCACCGCGCTCACGCCGAGATCCGTGAGGTAGGGGATCTGCTCGATGACGCCCGCATAAGTTCCACGCCGCGCCCGCGCGACACCCGAGCTCGGATCGCGGGTGAAGTGCCCGACGTGCATCTCGTAGATGACCATCTCGTGATACGGCGTCCGCGGCGGCAAGTCGCCTTCCCAGTCATAGGAGCAAGGTTCCGCGATCACGCACCGGTAAGCCGCCGCCGTGTTGTCACCCGGCTGACACGCGGCGAGTCGGTCACGTCCAGGAGGTGCGACGATGCATCTTGCGTATGGGTCCAAGAGGAGCTTCTCGCCGTCGAACCGCATCCCCCTTGCAGGTGCGAACGGGCCGAATGCGCGATATCCGTAGGCTTGCCCTGCCCTCAGCCCGGAGACAAACACGTGCCAATACTGCCAAGTCCGATGGGTGCGCGAGTCGAGCTCGATGATGCGGCTGGGCCGCTCGGCATCGACTTCGGCAAAGAGGAGCAGCTCGACCTTCTCGGCCGCCTTCGAGAACACGCTGAAATTGACACCACCGTCGACGACCTCGGCTCCCAGCGGGAAACTTCTTCCCGGCAGGATCGTCGAGGCGGCGACGGAGACGTCCGCAACAGCAGCGTTTGCGATCAATTTCGAGACGCTGAAGAAACGCTGTGCTCCGAGCGCAGAGCGCGCTCGAGCTCCCCTTTCGCGCCGAGCCAATCCTCGAGCTCGTGGCCGGGCTCGAAGCCCCGTCGCTCGGCACGAAAGTAGGCCGCCTCCGCAATCATGGTGTGGCGCTGCACCGGGTCTCGGGCACGCGCACGCCAGGGCGGGTGTCTATGCCTGCCTCGCATCTGTTCCAATAAGTGCCCTCCATCAAATGAAGGCTGGTACGAATTGGTCATGGCGCTCGTCCTCCGGTTACTCCATCGTTCTACGTGGGTCAAGGTCTCTCGTTCCGGCCACGAGATGCATCCGTAGTTGTACCTAAGCGCACCTCCGGCCTCACCAGCACCCAAACGACTCCGCGCAGGTCGCGCTCGCGGTTGACGCCATCGCCTTCTTGGCCATGTTCGGTTTGTGCGTATGGCCGGAAGCAGAGCGTCAGCAGACACTCCCCGCATGCAAGCACGCGGCCTGTCTTTCTTGGCGGTAGTATCCGGGGGACGCTTCCTGGCGCCTCCGAGGTTTGGAGGTACGACCATGAACGAGCGCAAACCGTGGCAGCCTCACCTGCGTGAGGAGCCTATTTTCAACCCGTTCGAGCCCTCGACCGATTGGACTCGCGACCTCGGCGCGAATGAGCGCGTGGAAGTCCCGGACGAAGAAGAAGAGACAGAATCTGCCAATCAGCAGACTCGGGAGAAGAGCGACAAGCCTCCCTCGAAGTGAGCCTGTAAAAAATGGAGTCGCGGTAGCCCGCTCCGGCGCGGGAAACGAACGGGAGTCGGGTGCCGCAGCCAGTCTTTGCCCGAGATCGCGGGCAAGAGAACTGGGAACAGGTTACCGGGTACCGGGGCCGCGTTCCGTGCTGTGGCTCCGCGAGCCGCCGTGCAACTTCAGGAGACGGCGCGTGAGCGCAAGGCTGAGGCCAATGCCCGGCCGCCCACCCTGGGAATGCCGCGAACGAATGGGGCAAAGATTCGCGTCATGTCTTCCGAAAAGATTGCCGATCCCTTCATCCTGCATCCACAGCACCGCCCAATCGTGTCGCACGCTTCGATCGTGATTCGCTGTTGCTTGTAGAAATACCTATTCACTCGAGGCTCGACGACCGCACATACTTAGCGCCCGATGAATATCGGAGGCCACGAATGAAAGCGTCCGAGGTCATGCAGCGCAACCCGATCACCGTAACGCCTGCAACGGCGATCGCGGATGCCGTGCATCTCATGGTCACGCAGCGAATCAGCAGCCTCCCGGTCGTCAATGATTTCGGCGAGGTGGTGGGGATGGTGAGCGAAGGTGACCTCTTGAGACGGGTGGAGCTCGGGACCGCGGCTTCAAATTCGCGCTGGCTCACCTGGTTGGGCAGCCGTGGCCGCGCCGCACGGGATTACGTTCGCTCGCATGCTCGGAAGGTAGGCGAAGTAATGACCGCCTCTGTGGTTTGTGTGGCGCCGGACACGGAGCTTTCGGAAGTCGTCTCGCTGATGGAATCACGGCACATCAAGCGTGTTCCGGTGCTCGAGAATGGACGGCTGATCGGCATCATCACCCGCTGGGGTCTCATGCGAGTGCTCGAGGGGCTGCTGCCGCGCACGAGTATTCGGCCCATGGATGATGAGGAGCTGCGTCGCCGCTTGCTGTCCTCAGTGAAGGAGCAGAGCTGGGCTCCACGTACTCCCTTTGACCTCAAGGTCGTGAACGGCGTGGTCGAATTCGTCGGGGTCGTCACGGACGAGCGGCAGCGCACGGCGCTGCGTGTGCTTGCCGAGAATACGCCAGGAGTGCGCGACGTGGTGGATCACCTCCTTTGGGTCGATCTGATGTCCGGGATTCCCCTCGACCCGCAACCGTGGGAGCGGGTGGATGAGCCCAAGCCAGACGCTGCCGGCAGTTCGCGCTCAGGCTCCGGAACGAAATGATCGCTTGGGAAACCTACCGCTCTTCACGACGGAGCTGACGTGAGCATCG
>DASYGA010000351.1:0-5470 GCA_036000265.1 Steroidobacteraceae bacterium
AGCTTCGGGCAGTCGCGGGAGGCGATGACGAAATGACAATTCCGGGGGGCGAGCCGGATGAGCGATTTCAGGGCGTCGTTGACCGCCACGCTGTCGGCACGATGCACGTCGTCGAATATGAGGACGAAGGGCCGGCTCACCCGCGCGAGGTGATTGACGATCGCGGAGAGCATCGCCCGGGAGGGAAGGTCGAGCGGTGTGAGCGCGGCGTCGCGGCGCTTCGTGCCGCTTCCCTGCGCGGTGACGGCGAGCCATACGTAATGCATGAAGCGCTTCGGATCGGCGTCGTCCTTCTCGAGGGTCAACCATGCGACCAGGAAGGAGCCGTTCTCGTGGCGCTGGCGCCACTGATAGAGAAGGCTCGTCTTGCCGTAACCGGCGGGGGCGTAGATCAGCGTGAGCCGACTCGAGAGGACCGCATCGAGGCGCGCCAGTAGTGGGTCCCGCCGAATCTTGTCTCCCATCCAGGGGGGCGGTGCGGTTTTGGTTTCGATCAGCTCATTGGAGGGGGGGGACGTCATCGCCTGGATATCTCCAGTATCTGTATCCCGCCCCGTGAGGTGCCTAGGCAGGTCGTGGCCGGATCTCGATCGTCAAATTATTACCCGTTTTCGCGATCCGCTGCACCCATTTTGCCCATTGCCGGTTCAGGGCCGCTGGCTGAGAGTAGGGCATCTTCATTTGCGCATTGGAGAACGGGGGATGCGGGTCGGAGTGGACGTCGGAGGCACGAATACGGATGCGGTGCTGATGGAAGGGAATGAGGTCGTCGCCTGGACCAAGAATCCAACGTCGCCCGATGTCAGCGGCGGCGTTGCGGCCGCCATCGATGCCGTAATCTCGAAAGGAGGGATCCGGCACGAAGCGATCTCCGCCGTCATGGTCGGTACCACCCATTTCACCAACGCGCTCGTCGAGCGCAGGGGATTGGATCGGGTCGGCATATTGCGGCTCGCGAGCCCCTCGGGCGAGGCGCTGCCGCCGTTGACCGCATGGCCCGCGGAGCTTTGCGCGACCGTCGGCGACTCGGTCTATCTGCTCCCCGGGGGCTACGAGGTCGACGGCCGGGAGATTGCGCCTCTCGATGAGAGCAGGGTTCGCGCAGCCGCCCGGGAATTGCGTAGCCGGGGCATCGCCGCGGTAGCGGTCACGTCGGTATTCGCCCCGCTCAATGCGGCAATGGAGACGCGCGCGGCCGCCATCATCAAGGAGGAGCATCCCGAGGCTGCCATCACGGTATCGAATGCAATCGGCCGCGTCGGTCTGATCGAGCGGGAGAATGCCTCGATTCTGAATGCCGCTCTCACAAGTCTCGCCACGCGCATCGTGTCCTCGTTCGAGAGCGCATTGCACGGCCTCGGCATCACCGCTCCGCTTTACATCACGCAGAACGATGGCACTCTTATTTCCGCCGCGCGGGCCGCCGCGTATCCGGCCACCACCATCGGCTCGGGGCCCACCAACAGCATGCGGGGAGCCGCTTTCCTCACTGGCTGCAAGGATGCCATCGTCATGGACGTGGGCGGCACTACGACCGACATCGGCGTTCTGGCCAACGGGTTTCCTCGCGAATCCTCGATTGCGGTCGATATCGGCGGCGTGCGCACCAACTTCCGGATGCCTGACGTGCTGGCGCTGGGCTTCGGCGGTGGCACCCGCATCCACCTCGATGCCTCGCTCCATCGAGCCGGCGGCCTGGATGAGAATTCGCTGCGCATCGGGCCGGACTCGGTCGGCTACCGGATCACCGAAGAAGCCATGATTTTCGGGGGCCACGTGCTGACGGCCAGCGACGTCGCCGTGGCCGCCGGCCGCGTGCACTTCGGCAGCGGGCGGCCGCCGGACTTCTCCCCGGCCGTGTTGGCGGGGATCCTTTCGCAGTTTCGGCGGCTCTTGGAAGAAGGAATAGATCGGATGAAGACCTCGCGCGAGCCGGCCAGGATCCTCGCCGTCGGCGGCGGAAGCTTCCTCATCCCCGATTCGCTGACCGGGGTCGCGGAAGTCATTCGCGCGCCGCATGCGCACGTGGCAAACGCCGTCGGAGCCGCCATTGCGCAGGTGGGCGGGCAGGTGGAGCAAGTCGTCAACTACGAGAGTGTTCCCCGGTCTGCCACCCTGGAAAGGCTGAAGGCCGAGGCGTGCAGCCGTGTCACGGCGGCCGGCGGCGATCCTGACACCGTGGAGGTGGTCGATGTCGAGGAGGTTTTTCTGAGCTATCTTCCGGGCCGTACGGCGCAGGTGAGGATCCGAGCAGTGGGGGATTTGGGGCGTCAGCTCGCAGGCGCTCATGCGCACGACGGTGCGACCGTGGGGGCCGCCAATGGCCATTGACGCTCAGGGCCTGGCCGACCTCGCCCGCGGCGCCGCGTTTCTGGGATCGGGGGGCGGCGGCGATCCCCACAACGGGCGCCTGCTCGGCGAGGCCGCGGTTGCCCGACACGGCCCGATCGCCCTCATCGCCCCGGAATCCCTCGCCGATGATGCGCTCGTGGTTCCCTGCGGCTGGATCGGCGCTCCCACCGTCTCGGCGGAGAAGCTCCCGAACGGCCGCGAGGTGATGGCCGGTCTTGAGCGGCTCGAGCGACTGATGGGCCGCAAGGTCGATGCGGTGATGCCGATCGAGATTGGCGGCGGCAACGGGCTCGCGCCGCTCGTCGCTGCGGCGCAGCTCCGACTGCCGGTCGTCGATGCCGACGGCATGGGCCGCGCCTTCCCCGAGTCGCAGATGGCGATCTTCAATATTCGCGGGCTTGCCGCCTGTCCGGCGATTCTGACCGCGGCGTGCGGCTCGACCGTGGTGATCGAGAACAGCGACAACCTCGCGCACGAACGGATCGCGCGGGCCGTCGCGGTGGCGGTGGGCGGCATCGCGCATATGGTGGAGTATCCGCTGACCGGGGCGCAGACCCGGGAGAACGCCATTCGCGGCAGCGTATCGACTGCTATCCGGATCGGCGCTGCCATTCGCGAGGCCCGGCGAGCCGGCACGGATCCCTTCGCGGCGCTTTTTGAGGCAATGCGACGATCGGCGCTCTATGCTCAAGCGGGGGTGCTCTTCGACGGCAAGATCGTCGACATCGAGCGGGAGACCCGCGCCGGGTTCTCTGTGGGCCGTGTTGTCCTCGAGAGCTTCGGCGGTGGCGAGAGCATGGATATCCTCTTCCAGAACGAGAATCTCATCGCCCGCCGGGGCGGCGAGGTCTGCGCCATGGTGCCGGATATCATCACCCTCATGGATCGGGAGACCGCCGACAGCATCACCACGGAGCGACTCAAGTATGGGCAGCGCGTGAAGGTGATCGGCGCGGCTGCGCCGCAGTTGTTGCGCGAGCCACGGGCACTCGCCGTCGTCGGTCCGGCGGCGTTCGGCTTCGACGAGCGCTATCGCCCGATCGAGGCGCTGAATGGTTGGCGCTGATGGCGGATCCGGCGGCCGAGCAATATGCCAATGAGCCCGTGCCGGAGCACGCCACAGTGCCGTGGTGGCGTGTCGCGCTGATCATCACGAGCTTCTCGATCGCGCTCCCCGCCTTCCTCTACGGCGCCCAGGCCGGACTCGCTATAGGTCTAAAGAAGGCCGTTCTCGCCGCCTTCATCGGCGGCCTCGTGCTCTGTGCCGGCGGATGCCTCACCGCCGTCATCAGCGTGCGCACCCGGCTCACGACGTATCTCCTGGTGCAAAGATCCTTCGGGGGCTCCGGCGCGCTTTCGGTCAACGTGGTCATGGCGATCGTCCAGCTCGGCTGGTTCGGTGTCAACGCGTCCTTCTTCGCAGAGGCCATGCTGGCGCTGGTCAATCAGATCTACGGCGCGCACGTTCAGTTCGCCGCCTTCCTGATCGGCGGCAGCCTCCTCATGACGGTCTCGACCATCTATGGATTTCGCATGCTCGAGCGGCTCGCCCTGATGACCGTGCCGCTCTTAGGCCTGGCATTGGCGGCCGTGTGCTTTGCCGCGGTGCATCAGCACGGCATCGTGCTCGTGCCGCGAATCGCCCCTCCCGTCCATATGACCTTCGGGATCGCGCTCTCCGCGCAGATCGGCGGGAACATGGTCGCGATCGCCACCATGCCGGACCTCACGCGATTCATCCGCGGCTCTCGCGGAGCGGTCTCGGCCATGACACTGTCCTTTCCTCTCGCCGCGCCCTTCATGATGCTGATGTCGGCGGCCACGGCGCTGGCGACAGGTCAGACCGACATCATGTCTCTGATCGTCGGCTTCGGGTTTGGCGCGCCGGCGCTCATCCTGCTGGTCCTCTCTAGCTGGACCCTGAACGCGCTCAATCTCTACTCGGCGAGCCTGTCGCTGTCCGCGACGTTCCCGCGCATCTCCCCGACGGCATATACCATCTGCGGAGGGATCGTCGGCGCGGCATTCGGGCTCGCAGGCATCATCAATGAATTCGTGCCCTTCCTGCTGGCGCTCGGCGTGGTCATTCCCCCCATCGCGGCCATCTACGTCATCGACGCGCTCGGGATCCTCGACAACGTGCGAACCGCGCCGGACTCGGGCGCATCGGCCGCGGTCAACTGGGTGGCAATCGCGACCTGGCTCGGCTCGATCGCGATCGTGGTGCCGCTCGACCTGTATTGGCACCCCTTCACCGGTGTCTCGACGCTCGATGCCACGGTCGTGGCGGCGGTCGCCTATCTGGCGGTCAAATGGTTTCACGGCCGAATGCTCGGCCGCATGACTCAGGGGTGTTGAATGCACAAACGATGGGCGATGCTGGTTCTGATCGCGCTGCTCGCGCCGTGGATGACTTTGGGCGCGGCCGAGCGCCAGGGGGCGCCCGTCTCACCGCTCGCGAAGCTGCCGGATAGCTGGTTCCTGCAACACGTCGGCAGCAATCGGGTGGTCGTGGACGGGCACACGCTCGATCTTAGGGTGCAGTATCTGCTCAGCCGCTACAGCAAAGCGGATAAGAAGAAGCCCGGCGCGCCCACCGTCGCGACCGCGCAGGGGCGCGCCACGATCCGCCAGCTGGCCGCCCGCGAATGGCTGCTGACCACGCGGGTTGCTCCGGCCGTGGCCTCGGTCAAGGATTACGAGGTGCCGGGCAGGGGTGGGGCGATTCACGTCCGCGTCTACAGACCGCGCACGGCCGGGAAGCTCCCGATCATCGTCTACTTCCACGGCGGCGGCTGGTTCTTCGGCAGCGTCGCCGCTTCCGACCGATCCAACCAACTGCTGGCCGCCGACGCGAGGATAATCGTGGTCGCGGTCGACTACCGGCTGGCGCCCGAGTTTCCCTATCCCGCCGCGTGGAATGATGCGCAGGATGCCTACGCCTGGGTCGCGAAGGAGGCGGCTCGGCTGGGGGGAAGCCAAGAGGACATCTGCGTCGGCGGCGACAGCGCCGGCGCCGATCTCTCCATTGCCGTGACGCGTCGGCGGCAGGCTGCCGAGGAGACCGCGCCCGTCTGTCAGCTCCTCTACTACCCGGCCCCCGACGACCGCCCGGTGG
>DASYGA010000010.1:0-1969 GCA_036000265.1 Steroidobacteraceae bacterium
CATCCAGGGAGAGGCCCGGAAACTCCGGCACGGGCTCGCGCCCAACCTCCTCGAGCGCCTCGCGCGCACCGGTCAGAGCCGCGTCGGCGGCGGCCGCGGCGGTCCGCGCCTGCGAAATAGCCTGCTCGAGCGCCCGGCGCCTGAAATAATGCCAGAGCCGTCGCAGACGCACGCGCTGGCCCTCGAGACCAGCGAGCCTCGCCGCCTCCCCGGCCGCGAGCTGCTGTGCGGCCTGCAGCCGCTGATCCGCTGACTGGCGCTTGGCAAACACGCGGCGGTTGTGCTCGGCGAGATGTTGGCGGCGCTCGCGCTCATCCTGTTGTGCGCTGAGCTCGGCCACGAACCGCTCCAGGAGCTCGCGCCCCGTCTGCCACAGCCGGCGAAGCTGGTAGAACACCAGTGCCGGGAATGCGGTCTCGGACAGACTGAGACGCGCCTCGAGCGCGCCCAGCATCTCCTGCACGCGCTGCGTGGCGCCCTCCTGCTGCTTGATGCGGTCCTTCAGCCGGTAGATTTCCTCCTGCAGCTCACCATAGGCCTTCTTCAGCTCCGCGCGATTGCGGAACAGAGCGAGCACGCGATGGTCTTCCTCCGCGTTGCCCTCGCGGCGGAAATTGAGCTTGAGGAAGCCGAGCTGTCGAAGCGCCATCATGAGACGAACGGCGGCGGACCGCCGGCTCTCAGTCGGCGGCGGTGAGCCTGGTAGCCGTTGAGAAGCGATGCCCCCGCTCCGCGCAGTATTCCAGCCACTTGTTTAGCATCATGTTGCGCGCCCAGCGCTGATCCAGTTCACGCTCCGCCCTGCCGGGGGTTTCCCGGGGGCGCAGCCACTCGCGGAAGCGGGTCTCGGGGGGACTCAGCCGCAGCGGCTGGCCCGGGGCGGCGGCCCATTCCTGCGCCTCGAGCAGATGCGCGTCATGGTAGATGCAGAGGCGCATGTCTGGATAGGCGACCGCGCCGGCAGCATCGGGCAGGACATAGGTGAGGTGGGCGGCGGTGGTGTATGGCGAGCGGCCGGTGACGGTGAGAAGGAGGTCACAATCGCCGGCAACCTGCGAGCGATGCCGGCCCGCAAGCAGGGCCAGGTCGCCCGCGAGCCAGCCGAGGCGGATGAAATTGCTCTCGTAAAGGCTCATGAGCGCGACGAAGCTGCGCGGCCGCGCGCGCCAGGAGACTCGTGTCAGGGTGTCATCGAGCATCGGTTCGACTATAACGTACGTCGGTTACACTGCAAGCCGTGCAGGGTGGTTTCTGGGGTCTGGTCACCGGACTTCCAAGGAGAAATCCGAGCTCCGCGTTCGCGCAGCTGAAACCCTGCAAGTTCCGTGCTCGACCCGACTACCCCGGCCTCACGGCCGCAGCCGCCGCTCGATTCCCGTGTTGTTGAGAATGCGGCTGGCGATCTCCTCGATCGAGCACTCCGTGGTATCGAGTGCGACGATGCGCAGGCGGGCGAACAGCGCCTCTGCGGCACGCAGCTCGTAGCGCACCTGCTGCTGCGAGGCGTAACGGCTCTGCGGACGACGCTCGTTGCGGATCTGTTGCAGGCGGTCGGGCTTGATGGTCAGGGCATAAAGCTTGCGACGGTGGGGCTCGAGCCGGGCAGGAAGCTGTCCGGACTCCAGGTCGTCCTCGGTGAGGGGGTAATTGGCCGCGAACACGCCGTACTGCAGCGCCAGATAGAGACAGGTCGGGGTCTTGCCCGAGCGGGAGACGCCGATGAGTATGACATCGGCATGCGCATAATCGCCTCCCGTGCCATCATCATTGGCCAATGCGAAGTTGGTCGCATTGATGCGCGCCGTGTAGGCGCCCAGATCCGCGATGCCGTGCGCCCGGCCCGCCCGATGGGTGGAGCGGGTGTTGAGCTCCCGCTCCAGGGGCCCGACGAAGGCGGCGAAGAAATCGAGGAAGAGGCCGTTGGCGCGCATCACCACATCGCGCAGCTCGTCCTGCACGAGCGTGCTGA
>DASYGA010000380.1:0-9066 GCA_036000265.1 Steroidobacteraceae bacterium
ATCGAGGTCATTGAGGACCGCCATATCGAAGGGGGTCGTGATCGTGCCCTCCTCCTTGTATCCGCGGACATGGAGATTGGCGTGATTGGCCCGCCGGTATGTCAGCCGGTGGATGAGCCAGGGATAGCCGTGAAAGGCAAATATCACCGGCTTGTCGCGCGTGAAGAGGGCGTCGAAATCCCGATCGCTCAAACCGTGAGGGTGCTCCGTCTCCGGCACCAGCTTCATGAGATCCACGACGTTGATGGTCCGGATCCTCAGCTCCGGGAGCAGCTCGCGCAGTATCTTCACCGCGGCCAGCGTCTCGAGCGTCGGCACGTCTCCCGCGCACGCCATGATGACATCCGGCTCGCTGCCGCGGTCCGTGCTCGCCCACTCCCAGATGCCGATTCCCGCCGTGCAATGCTTGACCGCCTGATCCATGGCGAGCCACTGCGGCGCCGGGTGCTTGCCCGCGACCACCACGTTGACATAGTGGCGGCTGCGCAGGCAGTGGTCCATCACCGAGAGCAGGCAGTTGGCATCCGGCGGCAGGTACACTCGGATGATGTCCGCCTTCTTGTTCACCACGTGGTCGATGAACCCGGGATCCTGATGGGTGAAGCCGTTGTGGTCCTGCCGCCAGACATGCGACGACAGGAGGTAATTGAGCGAGGCGAGCGGCCGCCGCCACGGGATCTCCCGCGTCACCTTCAGCCACTTGGCATGCTGGTTGAACATCGAGTCCACAATGTGCACGAACGCCTCGTAGGAGTTGAACACTCCGTGGCGGCCGGTGAGCAGGTACCCCTCCAGCCACCCCTGACACTGATGCTCGCTCAGCACCTCCATCACGCTTCCCTCGGGCGCCAGATGATCGTCGCCCGCAATGCGCTCGGCTACCCATTGCCGCTCCGTCACCTCGAACACCGCGCCCAGGCGGTTGGAGTTGATCTCATCCGGGCCGAACAGCCGGAAGATCCGCGGATGCTGATTGCGCTGCACGACATCCCGCAGAAAGCGCCCGAGCACGCGCGTGTCTTCCGCATCAACGGCACCGGGGCGCGGGACCTCGACCGCATAGCCGCGAAAATCGGGCAGCGCGAGGTCCTTCAGCAGCAGCCCGCCGTTCGCGTTCGGAATGGCCCCCATGCGCCGCGCGCCCTCCGGCGCGAGCTCGGCGAGCTCGCGCCGCAGCGCACCGCCGGCATCGAACAGCTCCTCGGGCCGGTAGCTTTGCAGCCACTGCTCGAGGAGCCGCAAGTGCGCGGGGTTGGTGCGCACCTGCGTCAGCGGCACCTGGTGCGCGCGGAAAGTCCCCTCCACCTGCTCGCCATCGACCATCTTCGGTCCCGTCCACCCTTTGGGCGTGCGCAGCACGATCATCGGCCAGCGCGGCCGTCCGTGAACACCGTCGGAGCGCGCGGTGGCCTGGATGTGCCGGATCCGCCCGATCACGGTATCGAGCGTCGCCGCCATCAGCTGGTGCATGCGGGGCGGATCGTCGCCCTCGATGAAGTATGGCTCGTAGCCGCAACCGCGCAGATATTGGGTCAGCTCCTCGTTGCCGATGCGGGCGAGCACCGTGGGATTGGCGATCTTGTAGCCATTCAGGTGCAGGATCGGCAGCACCGCACCATCGGTGGCGGGGTTGAGGAACTTGTTGCTGTGCCACCCCGCCGCGAGCGGGCCGGTCTCCGCCTCGCCATCCCCGATGACGCACGCCACCGTGAGGCCCGGATTGTCGAATACCGCCCCGAAGGCGTGACTCAGCGAGTAGCCGAGCTCGCCGCCTTCGTGGATCGAGCCCGGGGTCTCCGGGGCCACGTGGCTCGGGATTCCGCCCGGGAAGGAGAACTGCTTGAAGAGCTTGCGCATCCCCTCCTCGTCCCGGGTGATGTTGGGGTAACGCTCGGTATAGCTTCCCTCCAGATAGGTGTTGGCGACCAGCGCCGGGCCGCCGTGGCCCGGCCCCGCGACATAGATCATCTCCAGCTCGTACTGGCGGATCACCCGGTTGAGGTGCACGTAGATGAAGTTCTGCCCGGGCGTCGTGCCCCAGTGGCCGAGCAGGCGCGGCTTGATGTGGCGCGGCTCGAGCGGCCGGCGCAGCAACGGATTATCCAACAGATAGATCTGCCCGACGGCCAGGAAGTTGGCCGCGCGCCAGTAGGCATCCAGCCGCCGCAATGAATCCTGCGATAGGGGTTCCGCCATCACGCACCTCCGGGACCGTCGGGCGCTCTATCCTACGCTCGATCGGACCGCAGGCTGTCTCTCTGGCTTGGACGGCACCTCGACCGCAGGCCGCGGCCCCAGGATGCGTGTCAGCTGCTCCTCACCTATGGTCTCTTCCTTGAGCAGCGTCTCCACGAGCGCATCCAGCCGGTCGCGGGCCGCGGTCAGGAGGCGCAGCGCGACGTTTTGCCGCTCGCCGAGGAGGCTCTCCACTTCGCGATCGATGCGCGCTGCGGTGGCCTCGCTGTAATCGCGGCCCGGCGAGATCTGATAGCCCAGAAACGGCTGCTCGTCGCCGGCCTCGAACGCCACCGGCCCCAGGCTTCCCATGCCCCAGCGGGCGATCATCCGGCGCGCGAGCCGCGTCGCCTGCACCAGGTCGTTCTCCGCCCCGGTCGTGATCTCGCCGATCACCAGGGACTCGGAGGTGCGGCCGCCCAACATGACGTCGAGCCGCGCGAGCAGGTCGGCCTTGCTCATGTTGTAGCGCTCCTCCGCGGGGAGCTGCTCGGTGACTCCGAGCGCGCGTCCGTGAGGAACGATGGTGACCCGGCGCACCGGATCCGCCGCGGGCGTCAGCCAGGCGACGATCGCGTGGCCGCTTTCGTGGTAGGCGGTGACCCGCCTGTCCTTGGGCGACATCACCACCCGCCGCTCGGCACCGAGCAGGATCTTGTCCCAGGCGCGCTCGAAGTCCTCCATCCCGATCTGCTTGCGGTTCTCGCGCGCCGCCATGAGGGCCGCCTCGTTGCAAAGGTTGGCGAGATCAGCCCCGGAAAGGCCGATGGCAGTGCGTGCGAGGCGCTCGAGATTCACGTCCTGTGCGAGCTGCAGTTGGCGCGTGTGGATGCGCAGAATGCCATGACGGCCGCGCCAGTCGGGCAGCGGCACCACCACCTGCCGATCGAAGCGTCCCGGCCGCAGCATCGCCGGGTCGAGGACATCGGGCCGATTGGTGGCGGCGAGCAGGATGATCTGCTGGCGCTGGTCGAACCCATCCATCTCCACCAGCAACTGATTCAGCGTCTGCTCACGCTCATCGTTTACCGCACCGACTCCCGCGCCCCGACGGCGGCCCACGGCGTCCAGCTCATCGACGAACACGATCGCGGGTTGCGCGGCCTTGGCTTGCGCGAAGAGATCGCGCACGCGGCTCGCCCCAACGCCGACGAACATCTCCACGAACTCGGAGCCGCTGATGTGGAAAAAAGGCACTCCCGCCTCGCCTGCGACGGCACGCGCAAGCAGCGTCTTGCCGGTACCCGGAGGGCCCACGAGCAGAACACCGCGCGGGATGCGCGCACCGATCGCCAGGTACTTGGTCGGATGGCTGAGGAAGTCGACGACCTCCCGCAGATCCTGCTTGGCTTCATCGGCACCCGCGACGTCGGCGAAAGTGACGCCCGGGCGATCCTCCGTGTAACGCCGCGCCCGGTTGCGCCCGAAACCGAACATTCCCGACTGCGAGCGGCTCGCCTGCCGTCCCATCCACACCAGCACTGCCAGCATGAGCACGATCGGCAGGCCATCGGTCAGCAGCAGCTCGAACCATGGCGGCGAAGGTGACTGCACGTTGACGCTGACGTGCTTCGCACGTAGGAGCGGCATCAGCGTTGGATCCCCGACGTCGGCGGGATATGTCGTGTCGAACCGGGAATAGTGCTGCGGCCTCGCCGACGGCGAACGAGCGTTGGTGCGGCTCGGCGCGAGAAATTCGGGGGGAGACTCGGCAGGATTGGCGCCCTTCGCGGTGGGCTTGCCGTGACCGGCGGCGTTTCCTTGTGTCGCCGGCTTACCTTTTGAACCGCTCCCAGACGTCGGCTGGGCCTTCGGCGGCGGCCAGGTCAGCGGGTGTGCAAACGAGCCGGTGATCGCCGCCCCTGTAATCGTGACTGCCTTTACGTTGCCGCTTGCGGTCTGGCTCACAAACTCACTGTACGGAATCGCAACCTCTATCTTCTTGTGTGGCATGAATGCCCACGCGTTCCACAGGATGAGGAGCGCCAGTATCAGCCACGAGAGCGGACCGATCCGAAACGGCGGCGGCCCGTCCGACCCGCCCGGCGGTGTGCCGGGCTCTCGCGGCGGGCGAGATGTTGCTTTGTGCTTGGAGCCTCGCGGATCCTGCGAGCGTGCGGTCCTGTCGGCCATGCCGGCCGTGCGGCAAGCGCCGGTCCTGACCTGCGGCTCAGCTCAGCCGGGCGCGGGCGCCCGCTTGAGCGTGTCTGCCAGCGCCTGGGAGAACACCCCGGTGACGAGCAGCTGGTACTCCGTCTCATCCATGACCTCGACGCGGTTCCGTCCTTTCGACTTCGCCCGATAGAGCGCCTCGTCCGCAAGCTGCAGCGCGCCTCCCGGGCTGCGCCCAGCCTGCGGCACGACCACGGCAACACCTATGCTGACCGTCAGCACGCGGCCCGCACGTGAGCCGCGATGCTCGAGGCCCAGCGCTTCGACGCCCTTGCGGATCTGCTCCGCGCTGTCCGAAGCGCGAGCGCCATCGGTGTCATAGAGGATGGCCGTGAACTCCTCGCCGCCATAGCGGGCGACGAGATCCAGCGGCCGGCGGACGCAGGACTGCAGGACGTTTGCCACCTTGCGCAGCGCCGCATCGCCGGCCTGATGTCCGTAGCGATCGTTGTAACGCTTGAAGTGATCAACATCGACGAGAAGGATGGCCAGCGAGCGGCCGTCCTCGGCGGACTGGCGCCACAGTCGCGGCAGGTACTCATCCAGCATGCGCCGGTTCTTGGTCCAGGTAAGCACGTCGTGCTGCGCCAGCTCCGCCACCAGCCGGCTCTCGAGGAAGGCGCGCCGCGAGCGCTTCTCGATCTGCTGGGCGGCCACGGCGAAAGCAACGATCGCGGTCAACGCGAACGCCCCACTATGAAAGGCGATGATCAGCGGCAGGTGATAGCCGACCCCGGCGGCGAACATCGAGGCTGCCGTCAGGCAGATGACGAACAGCGCCGTCCGGTACCGCAGCCCCATGAAGTAAAAAGGTCCGAGGAGTATGAGCGGCAGCAGCATGAGGACGTCGAGCTGCCCGTGAGCGGCCACACGCACCAGCTGCACTGCGATCAGACTGTTTCTCATCGGAATGAGTACGTGCGCCCAGGCCAGATAATGACGCTCGTAGCCGCGACTCCAGGCGAGCCACGCGAGGGTGAGCGAGGCGGCGAGCACTGCGAGGAACCCCGAGCGCGAGGTCTCCGCGAGACTGCCGGCAACCTGGACCTCGAGGCCGCGAAGCACCATGAGGAGGACGGCAAGCGTGCAGGAAAGCCGCACCAAGGTACGGCTGTCACGCAGAAAGCCCTGGACATACTCTGCCTCCATGGCTGGCGCGAAGCGCGCGCTCGCATGCGCCTTGCGCAGCTCCGCCGCGTAGGGCGAGTCGGGCAGACCCTCGAAGCTCGGCGGTGACAGCACCATGCCGGGACGATATGCCCCTTTGGCCGCCCCGCGATGTGATCGACTCCATATTATGACCGCAGGCGAAGCCCCAAGCTCTGCCGGAGAGCCGCTCCGGCAGAATCATGGATTGGAAAGCCTTCCAGCTCTAAGGCTTTAACTGCCCGCGGATCTCACCGCCGGGATGCGCAGCGCTGTGCACATTGACGTAGAGGTCCCCCGCCAGGAATTCCTTGTATTGATCCGGCGAGAGCTTCGAGCCCGCAGGCACCAGCCAGGTCCCGTGCGGCCCCGCCGCAAGGGCGATGATCGGCGGACCATCCGTGCCCGGCGCTCCCTCATGAATGTGCGCCATCGTTCCCTTGATGCCGTGCGTCTCGATCTTGCCGCTCACCGCACCGTTGGCGACGACCTCGATCACGCCGGAGCCGCGGGCTGCCGTCTTGACCGGGGGCGCCTCGTTATTGCCCATCAGTCTTACGTGAACCGTCGCCGCGCTCGCGACTCCCAGGCCGGCCGCGAGCAGAACGGCCGCAGCGGCAACCGCGGCACGCTTAGCTGTAGTCATGATGATCCCGCCTTTTGTTGGTGATTATCGGGTGCGAACATAGCACCGCTGGCCCGCGCCCGTCACCCGCTCATGCCGGCGCTGCCCCCGACTCGCGCCGCGTGAGGCCCACCACCACCGGCATCGCGAGCAGCACCAGCGGCAGCTGTACCAGCGCCCCCGCGATGATGCCGATGGCGAGCGGCTGCAGCATCTGATCGCCCGAGCCGCTGACCGCCGCCCCGAGCGGCACCAGCGCCAGGATCATGGCGAGGGTGCTCATGGTGATCGGGCGCAGCCGATTGAGCGCGGCCTCGTAGAGCGCCTGCCGCGGCGGCATCGTCCGCTCGAGTTCCTGGTATTCGGAGATGAGGAAGATCGACATCTCGGTGGAGATGCCGATGATCATCACCATGCCCATCATGGCCGTGATGTTGAGTTCCACGCCCGTCACCCACAGACCGATGAACACGGCGCCCGTGGAGATGAGCGAGCTCACGATGATGATGACCGGAATCGAGAATCGCTCGTAGAGGAACAGCAGCAGGATGATCTCGGCGACGAGCGCGGCGCCGAACACCCGGATCATGCCGTGCACCGCCATCTGCTGCTGCTTGTACTGGCCCCCGAGCGTGTAATACACGCCGGCCGGCAGCAGTCCCGGCGTATCGAGCACTTTCTGCACCGCGGCCATGGTCGAGCCGAGATCGTGACCGCCGCCGATCTGCGCCGTCACCGGCACGATCTGCGCCAGGTTGTCCCGCATCAGCTCTGGTTGCCCGGCGACGAACTTCACCTGCGCCACCGAGGCGAGCCGCAGGATCCTGCCGCTCGGCGAGCGGATGGCCAGGTTACCCAGCTGGTCGCGGTACAGGCGGCGCTCGGGCGGATCGAGCCACAGCCTGACCCCTATATCCTGCACGCTGCCGAGGTACTGGGTCACCACACTGCCGTTGAGATAGTGATAGACCTGGTTTCTCACATCATCGACGGTCATCCCCTCCATGGCGGCGGCCGCCGGATCGACATGAATGTCGAGCGCATCGCCCGCCGGGACCACGCCGTTGTTGACGGAGGCCGGCTCGATGCCCGGCACCTTGCTGATGGCACCGGCAACCTTGTTGGCTACCTCACCGAGGATCGCAGGGTCCTTGGCGCTCAATGAGATGACCACCGGTTGGCGCCGGCCCACCATGTCACCGATCATGTCGTCCATGAGCTGGTGCGTGTCGAAGTCGATGCCCGGCACCTGGGTCGTCACCTTGTTGGTGACGTCGTCCATGACCTTCCAGATGTCCGGCCGGCGGGACGAATCGACCAGGCGGACGAAGAAATCGCCCTGGTAGGACTCGACGAGATCGCCGCCGAGTCCGGCGCCCGTGCGGCGCGAGTACGTGTACACGTAGGGATCTCGCTTCAGGATGCTCTCGATCTGCGCGAGCTCCCGATTGGTCTCCTTGAGCGAAGTGCCGGGCGCGGCGACGTAGTCGAGAACGAACCCGCCCTCGTCCATCTTCGGCAGGAAGCCGCTGCCGACGTTCAGATAGGCGATGTAGCCGACCACAGCCAGCACCAGGAGTCCGGGGACGAGCAGCAGCGGCCGGTCGAACAGCTTGCGCAGCAGGCGCCCGTGGGTGCGCTTCAGCCACGTCTCCTTGCCGTGCGAGGGGTCGTGGAAGTTTCCGAAGTCGATGATCCCGCGCGCGAGCAGCGGCACAGTCAGTGCAGTGAGAATGAACGAGATGATGAGCGCCGAGGCCATCGTGAGCGACAGGAACTTGAAAAACGCGCCCGTTACGCCCGACAGAAAAGCCAGCGGCACGAAGATGATCGTGGTCGCGAGACTCGAGCCGGCGAGCGGCGAGAGGAACTCACGCGCCGCCGTGAGCACCGTCTGCCGCGGATTCTCCAGGCCCGGCACGCCCGTGCGGCGCGCGATGTGCTCGATCATGACGATCACGTCATCGATGAGGAGCCCTATGGCCGCCGCGATGCCGCCCAGGGTCATGATGTTGAACGTCATGCCGAGCGTCGAGAGCACCAGCACGGTGATCAGAACGGACAGCGGCACCACGATCATCGCGACCGCCGTCACCCGCCAGTTGCGCAGAAACGCGAACAGCACGATCCCCGCGAGCACCAATCCAATCAGGATCGCCTCCTCCAGGGCGGAGATCGAGGAGCCGACGAGCTGCGTCTGGTCGTACCACTTGTACAGCTGGACGGCCTTCGGCTGCGTCTTCATGAACGTATCCAGCCGTTGCTGCACCTCCTTCGCGAGCGTCAGCGAATCGGCGGAGTCCTGCTGATAGACATCGAAAGTGACCGCGGGCTGGCCGTTGTTGTCGACGAGCAGCCACTGCGGCACCGTGCCCATCTTGATGGTGGCAATGTCGGAGAGCCGGACGATCCCGTCCGGTCCCGTGCGCAGCGCCACGTTGCGCACCGAATTGACCGAAGTGAACGCGTTGTTGCTGATCGCCAGATACAGCAGGTCGTTGTCCTCGAGCCTGCCGACCGCATCGATGGTGTTGGTCGCGGAAATGGCCTGCGAGACGTCCGCGAGAGTCAGACCGTAGGCGCGTAGCTTCTGCGAGTTGATGGAAACCTGCACCTCCGGCGTCTGGCCGCCGAGCACTCCGACGCGCCGCACGCCCGCAATACCCGTGAGCAGCGGCACGATCTGGTACTGCGCGATCTGGCGCAGCTCCGTCGCCGGGACGGTCTTCGAGATGAGCGCGTACGAGACGAACGGCATGATGATGTCCGGGCTCATCTGGATGGCGTCGTAGCTCGTTCCCGCCGGCAGCGAGGGCAGCTCCTGGGCGAATGCCGCATCCACCGCGAGCACCGCCTGATTCATGTCGTAGCCCCAGGGGAAGTCGACG
>DASYGA010000451.1:0-12180 GCA_036000265.1 Steroidobacteraceae bacterium
GACCGGCATGCTGCGTCCGGAGATCAAGGAGCAGATCGTCGGCGTCGCGCAGGTGCGGGAGGTGTTCCGCTCCAGCAAGTTCGGCGTCGTCGCCGGATGCCTCATCACCGAGGGCTTTGTCAGGCGCAACAATCCGATCCGCGTGCTGCGCGACAATGTCGTCATCTTCGAGGGAGCGCTGGAGTCGCTGCGCCGCTTCAAGGACGATGTCGGCGAGGTGCGTGCCGGAACCGAATGCGGCATCGGCGTGAAGAACTACCAGGACGTGCGCGTCAACGATCAGATCGAGTGCTTCTCGCGTCTCGAGGTGGCTCGCACTCTGCAGTAGCTGCCGTAGATGAAAAAGAATTCGCAGGGCCCTCTGAGACCCGCTCTCGCGGGAGTCCGTTCTCCAGGAAACGGCCGCCTGCGCAAGATCGAGGCGGAGCTGCAACGCGTGCTCGCCGAGTTGATCGTGCGCGAGGTCAAGGACCCACGCGTCGGCAACGTCACCATCACGGGCGTCAGGCTCGCGGCCGACATGGGCGTGGCGAAGATCTTCTATGCTCCGTTCGCCTCGACCCACTCGCCGGAAGAGGTGCAGAGCGGCCTGACCCGCGCTTCCGGGTTCCTGCGCGGCGAGGCCGGGCGGCGGCTGGGATTGCGCCATGCCCCGCGGCTCGATTTCGAGTTCGATGATACGGCGCAGAAGGCTGCGCACCTCACCGGGCTCATCGATCGCGCCGTACGCAACGATCGCGGTTGATTTGACCGCGCACGGGATACTGCTGCTCGACAAGCCGGCGGGGATGTCCTCGAACGCTGCTCTGCAGCGCGTTCGCCGGCTGCTCGGCGGCTGCAAGGCCGGGCACGCGGGCAGCCTCGATCCGCTCGCTACCGGCATGTTGCCGCTGTGCCTCGGTGAGGCGACGAAGATTGCGGGCGAGATCCTCTCCAGCCGCAAGCGCTACCGCTTCACCATCGCTCTTGGCGCGCGGACCGCCACCGGGGATCGCGAAGGCGCCGTCGTCGAGGAGGCGCCGGTGCCGCAAGAGTGGCAGCAGGCGGTGCCGGGCGTGCTGCGCGGCTTTCTCGGTACCGGCAGCCAGGTGCCGCCAATGTACTCGGCGCTGAAGCGTGATGGTCAGCCGCTCTACCGCCTCGCGCGCGCCGGCATCACGGTGGCGCGCGCCGCGCGGGAGATCGAGATTCTCGAGCTTGCGGAGGTATCGCGAACGGCCGATGCGATCGAGCTCGACGTGCTCTGTTCCAAGGGGACATACGTGCGCACTCTGGCCGAAGACATCGCGCAAGCGCTGGGCACTTGCGGACATGTCAGCGCGTTGCGGCGCGCCTGGGTGGAGCCCTTCGAGGCCGAGCCCATGCAGACGCTGGAAGAGGTAACGCGCAGCTGCGCGGCTGGCGAGGGAGCGAAGCTCCTTCCGGCCGATCGCCCTCTCGGGCATCTGCCTGCGGTGGCTCTGGAGGCCTGGCAGGCGAGCCGCATCGGCCACGGCCAGGAAGTCGTGCTGGTGCGCAGTCCCGCGCCCGGGCGCGTCAGGCTTTATGACGCCGAGAGGCGTTTCCTGGGGCTGGGTGAATCCGACGGCCGCGGCAAGATCCAGCCGCGGAGGTTGTTCCAGGGTCGGGTCTAATGACCCTGGACGGTGATGGACGGATCGAGCATCTGCAGCGCGTGCGCGGCGTCAGTCATCCCGGTCGCCTGCATCTGCTGCCCGGAGTAGGTGCGGGTCAGGGAATTGCAGCCGCTCGAGCCTGGCCGCAGCGCCTTGCCATCCGCCGTGGAGCACCAGCCCGGCGGAATGGCCGCGGCGGACTGGCTTCCGGAATGCGGAGTCGTGGCGCAGGCGGCGAGGGCTCCTGCGCTGAGAATGCCGATGATCAATAATCGGTTCATGGCCGGCCAGAGTATAGACCCGAAATTCCCGAGGAGTAAGCCGAGGCCGCCCGGCTCGGAAGGTCCAAGGCAGTGCTGATGAGCGGGCTGGCCAATGGACACACAGGCGCTACACCGGGTAAACTTCCGGGCTTCCCAAAAGGTTACTTAAGACAGTCACTTAGGATTCAGGCGCAATGGCTCTTTCCAGCGAGAAAAAAGGCGGCATCCTGGCGCAGTACCGGCGCGGTCCCGCCGACACCGGTTCCCCCGAGGTCCAGGTGGCGCTCCTTTCGGAGCGCATCACGGGACTCGGCGAGCATTTCACGGCTCACAAGAGCGATCATTCCTCCCGCCGGGGACTCGTGAAGCTCGTCAATCAACGCCGCAAGCTCCTCGACTATCTCAAGGCAACGAAACCCGCAAAGTACCAGGAGCTCGTCGAGCGCCTGGGACTTCGCCGCTAACACTCCAACCAGAGGCCGCATTGCGCGGCCTCTGTGTTTGGCAGGAACCATTTCTTTTTCCGAGGGCTCGAGCTTGAGCGTAGTCAGCAAATCATTTCAATACGGTCCCCATGCAGTCACGATAGAGACAGGGGAGATGGCCCGCCAGGCCGATGGCGCCGTGCGGGTCTCGATGGGCGATACCGTGGTGTTGGTCACTGCTTGTGCCAAACAGACGGCCCAGGCAGGCCGGGATTTCTTCCCACTCACTGTCAATTACGTGGAGAAGACCTACGCCGCGGGACGTATCCCGGGCGGCTTCTTCAAGCGCGAGGGCCGTCCGACCGAGAAGGAGACGCTGACTTCACGTCTCATCGACCGTCCGATTCGTCCGCTCTTCCCTGACGGCTTCTACAACGATGTCCAGGTTGTCGCGACGGTGCTGTCGGTCGACCCGGACGTGGATCCGGATATCGCCTCGCTCCTCGGCGCCTCCGCAGCGCTTACCCTCTCGGGGATACCCTTCAAGGGTCCGATCGGCGCCGCCCGGGTCGGTTGGAAGGACGGTCAGTACCTCCTCAATCCCACCGCCCAGCAGCTCACCGAGTCGCAGCTGCACCTCGTCGTGGCGGGCACGGAGCACGGCGTCCTCATGGTGGAGTCGGAAGCCAAAGGGCTGCCGGAGAATGTCATGCTGGGCGCGGTGGTCTTCGGCCACGAGCAGATGCAGGCCGCCATCCGCGCGATCCGCGAGCTCGCCGCCGAGGCCGGCAAGCCGCGCTGGACCTGGCAGGCTCCCGCCGAGAACGCCGAGCTGTCGAGCGCCGTCGCACTGCATGCCCAGGCCGCGCTCGCGCAGGCCTACACCATAACGGAGAAGCAGCAGCGGCATACGCGCGTCTCGGAAGTGAAGGCGCAGACCCTCACTACGCTCGGCAGCGGCGACCCGTCCAAGTGGACCGCCGACCAGATCGATGACGCCCTGTTCAAGCTGGAAAGCAACATCGTGCGCCAGCGGATATTGAACGGTGAGCCGCGCATCGACGGCCGCGACACCAAAACCGTGCGGCCGATCACCGTCAAGGTGGGCGTGCTGCCGCGCACTCACGGCTCCGCTCTCTTTACCCGCGGGGAGACGCAGGCGCTCGTCGTCACGACCCTCGGCACCACGCGCGATGCACAGATCATCGACGGCCTGGAGGGCGAGCGCCGCGAGCCCTTCATGCTGCATTACAACTTCCCGCCGTTCTCGGTCGGTGAGACCGGAATGATGGGCTCGCCCAAGCGCCGTGAGATTGGTCACGGCAACCTCGCGCGCCGCGGCGTCAAGGCCGCGATGCCCGATATGGCGACCTTCCCGTATGTCATACGGGTCGTCTCCGAGATCCTGGAATCCAACGGCTCGAGCTCCATGGCGAGCGTCTGCGGGACCTCGCTCTCACTGATGGACGCGGGCGTGCCACTCGCGGCGCCGGTGGCCGGCGTCGCAATGGGCCTGGTGCTCGAGGGCAATCGCTTCAAGGTTCTCACCGATATTCTCGGCGATGAGGATCACCTCGGCGATATGGACTTCAAGGTGGCCGGGACGAACGACGGCGTGACCGCGCTGCAGATGGACATCAAGGTCGAGGGCGTCACGCCCGAGATCATGAAGGTCGCGCTGGATCAGGCGCGCGATGGGCGCCTGCACATCCTCGCCGAGATGAACAAGGTGATCCGCACACCGCGCGAGCGGATGTCGGAGTGGGCTCCGTCCATCATCACCATGAAGATCGACCCGGAGAAGATCCGCGACGTGATCGGCAAGGGTGGAGCGGTGATCCGGCAGATCACCGAGGAGACCGGCACCACCATCGACATCGAGAGCGATGGCACCGTGAAGATTGCGTCCGTGAACGGCACCGCCGGCCGCGAGGCGCAACGGCGCGTCGAGCTGATCACCGCCGATGTCGAGGTCGGACGCATCTACGAGGGCAAGGTCGCGCGCCTGATGGACTTCGGTGCTTTCGTCACCATCCTGCCGGGCCGCGACGGCCTGGTGCACATCTCCCAGATCTCCAACGAGCGCGTGGAGCGGGTGAGCGACAAGCTGAAGGAAGGCGACGTCATCCGCGTCAAAGTGCTGGAGGTCGACAGGCAGGGTCGTATCCGTCTGTCGATGCGGGACGTCGACGCGGCCTGATCTTTTCGCTGGCCTGATATCAGCCTACCGGCGCGGCTCTCGAGCCGCGCCGGAGGACGATCTCGCGCATGATGGATACGATGAGTGCGCGGGTGTCCGGGTCGAGATGGCCGAAGAATTGCCGGTCGGTTTCGTCCAGGATCACCGCGAGGACGCGCACGACAGTGCGCCCGCCGTCTGTCAGTGAGAGCATCTGCGCCCTCCCATCTGCTGTGCCTGCCTGCTGAGTGATCATGAGGTTGCGCGCCAGCTTCCGGGCGAGCTTCGAAGCGGCACCGCGCGTCAGACCGAGCCTTTCGGCCAGGGTGCTGGGCCTCAGATCGCCCTCATAGAGCTCTCGCAGCGCGATCCACTCGATGAGCGACACCCCTTTGTCCTCGAGCTCGCGATTGAGGGCGTGCGAGAACTGGTTCGAGACGTATCGAAGCCAATAACCCAAATGAGCATCGAGGCGGCTCACCGCCCGGCGCCGGGGAGGGGATGTGGGATCGGACCTGCGATTCATGTTTCCATGGAAACTATAACTCACGCAGTTGTCGATCCGTATTGCGGGCCGGATAGTTTCCCTGGAAACAAATCCCAGCACCCCACCCCCCCACCCCCACCCCTCGCGGAATCGGCTCACGTGCGATTGGGCCGGGGCGTCTTCGGCAGGACGATCTCTCGCGGCTGCGGCGGCGGCTGTCGCCGCCAATGGCCGGTTGCCCATTGGAGCAGGCTAACGGGCACTGCACCGGCGAGCTCCACCGGAGGGCAGAGGCCCAGGAGCCCCAGGACCTGCTGCATCTGCGCGCCGGGGCGGCTCGCATCGAGTGCCGCAGAGCGGCGCGATTTCGAGAGCTTCCCGCCTTTGCATTCGAGCAACAGCGGGAGGTGCGCATATCGAGGTGTCCGCAGGCTCAGGGCCCCCTGCAGCGCGATCTGCCATCCGGTGCTTTCGAGAAGATCCGACCCACGCACGACATCGGTGATGCCTTGCAAAGCATCGTCCACGACGACTGCAAGCTGGTAGGCGAAGACCCCGTCCCGGCGCCGCACGATGACATCTCCCAACTTGCTCATCGCGAGCGCAACAGCGCCCTGGAAACGGTCGTCGAAGGCGATGGTCTCCGTGTCGTCGACCCTGAAGCGGATCGCCGTATCCCCCGCCTTTCGCGGTCCCTCGCGGCAGGTGCCCGGATAGCCTGAGTCTTCCGTGCTCAGCTCGCGGCGCGAGCAGCTGCATTCGAACGTGTGACCCGCCGCGCGTAGCGTCTCGAGCGCTTCTGCATAATGATGGGTTCGGCGGCTCTGGTATTCGACCTCACCGTCCCACAGGAGACCGAACCCTTCGAGCATCCACAGGATCTCGTCGGCGCTCCCGGGCAGCACCCGGGCGCGGTCCAGGTCCTCCATCCGCAGGAGCCAGCGCCCGCCGTGGCTGCGGGCATCGAGAAAGCTGCCGACGGCAGCCAACAGGGAGCCCAGATGCAGGGATCCCGTAGGGGAGGGGGCGAACCTGCCGGTGTACACGAGCCTCCCTACGCCCCGCGGGCTTCGGGAGACCGGTGCCTACCGATACCGGTCGTCGCGGTCGCCGTACTGCCGCTCGCGCCGCTCGCGCCGCTCCTGCGCCTCGATGCTCAAGGTCGCGACCGGCCGCGCCTCCAGGCGCTTGATGCCGATTTCCTCGCCGGTCTCCAGACAGTAGCCGTAGCTGCCGTCCTCGATGCGCTTCAGCGCCTCGTCGATCTTGCGTATCAGCTTGCGCTCGCGATCGCGTGTGCGCAGCTCGAGGCTGAATTCCTCCTCCTGGGTGGCGCGATCGTTGGGGTCGGGGAAGTTGGCCGCCTCGTCCTTCATATGCGAGACGGTGCGGTCGACCTCGACCATGAGATCGCGCTTCCAGCTGTTGAGGATGTGGCGGAAGTGCTCGAGCTGCTCCTTGCTCATGTACTGCTCGCCGCGCTTGGCGATGTAGGGCTGGACGTTGCGCGGGCCGGCGAGGAGGCTGCCGGGCTCCGCGCCCTCTACCTCATCCGTGTCGACTGCCGCACGGGTGGCGGTCGCGGCCGTCGAGACGTGAATATCTTCCTGCGAGTCCTGATCGTGCGGCTTGCCGGCACCGGCAGTCGCCGGGGAGGTCGCGTGGGATGTGGAATGAGCAGCCTTGCGCATCTGGGTGATTGCTTCCGTCGTAGTCGTGGGAGTGATGGGCGGCGCGCTTGCGGCTGGGGTCGATGCCCGAGCCGGCGCGGTCGCGGTCTTGTGAACGTGAGCAGCCGCCACTTTGGCGCGCTCGACCTCCCGGCCGCGCGGCTCGGCGTGCGGCCGGCGAATGGCCGCGGACTTCTTCGCCGCGGGCCTCGAGGTTGCCGCCTTCTTACCCTTCGCGGACCTCGGCGCGGGTTTCTTGGCCGGCATCAGTCGCTCCTCAAAAGCATGAGCCTTGTGAAGGACGCGCGATTATACCGGCCAAGACTGGCCTGTACAGTGGGTAGAAGGCGGGGTTTATGGGAGGCGGACCCGGGGGGCAGGCGCCCAGTCCGGGTGGCGCCGCTCCACGATTACCGAGGTGTAGATGCCGCCGCGCACCTTGAAGCGCGCCTGCAGGCGCAGGAAGCGCGGCGAGACCGTGTGCGCGAGGTGATCGGCGATCTCGTTGGTCACCGCCTCGTGGAAGGCGCCGCGGTCACGGAAGGACCAGATGTAGAGCTTGAGCGACTTGAGCTCCACGCAGGTGCGGTCGGGCACGTACTGAAGCTCGAGCGTCGCGAAGTCGGGCTGTCCAGTCTTCGGGCAGAGACAGGTGAACTCCGGGATCCGCATGCGCACGGTGTAATCGTGCTCCGGCCGCGGATTGGGGAAGGTCTCGAGATCGCTCGTGGGCTGTGAGGGCATGGGGATTTACTTTATCATGAGCGCTGGAGCCGGGCCTGCCCGGCCCAGCGCTGCTACCTGCGGCGGCGGGGCACATCCCTGTGCCTGTGTTAGGGGGCGATGTCATGAGATACGGAAGACAGCATAGATGCGGCTGACCAAGATCAAGCTCGCCGGTTTCAAATCCTTCGTCGACCCCACGCAAGTCAGCTTTCCCAGCAATCTCACTGGTGTCGTCGGCCCGAACGGCTGCGGCAAATCCAACGTCATCGACGCGGTGCGCTGGGTGATGGGCGAGCTGTCGGCGAAGCATCTGCGCGGCGACAACATGGCCGATGTGATCTTCAACGGCTCGGCGGCGAGGAAGCCGGTCGGCGCCGCCTCGGTGGAGCTCGTTTTCGACAACTCCGACGGCAAGATCGGCGGCGCCTACGCGAGCTACAACGAGATCTCGCTCAAGCGCCAGGTGTCGCGTGACGGCACCTCCGGCTACTACATCAACGGCGCCCGCTGCCGCCGCAAGGACATCACCCAGCTCTTTCTCGGTACGGGCCTGGGCTCGCGCAGCTACGCCATCATCGAGCAGGGCACGATCTCGCGCATCATCGAGGCGAAGGCCGAGGACATGCGCGCCTTCGTCGAGGAGGCCGCAGGCATCTCCCGCTACAAGGAACGGCGCAAGGAGACCGAGAGCCGCATCGCGGAGACCCGGGAGAACCTCGAGCGCCTGCAGGACGTACGCGATGAGGTGGAGAAGCAGATCCGCCACCTGCAGCGCCAGGCCGCAACCGCGCGCCGCTACCAGGCCCTGAAGGAGGAGGAACGGCGGCTCACGGCGGAGCTGCTGGCACTGCGCCTGATGGAGCTGGACAGCGGCGCGCAGATCCACGACAGCGCGACGCGCGCGCGCGAGATCGAAATGCAGGCGGCGCTTGCCGACCAGCGCGCCGCCGAGGCATCGATCGAGAGCCAGCGCACGCACCATGGCGCGGCGGGCGAGCGCGTCGCGGCGGTCCAGGGCCGCTATTACGAGATCGGCGCGGACATCTCGCGTCTCGAGCAGACCATCCAACATACCCGCGAGCTGCGCGAGCGGCAGCGTACCGATCTTGCGAAGACGCGCGCCACGCTGGCGGAGCTCGGCGCGCACGTCGAGCGCGACGAGCGGCAGCTCGCGGAGCTCGCCGAGGAGATCGCGCGCTCGGCACCGGAGCTCGAGCGGGCGCAAACCGCCGAGTCCGCCGCGGCCGAGGCGCTGGAGGCGGCCGAGCGGGAGCTGGCCGCCTGGCAGGAGCGCTGGGAGCAGCTGCATCAGGCGCTCGGTGCCGTGGACCGCACCACGCAGGTCGAGCGTGCCCGCATCGAGCAGCTCGAGAACCAATTGCGGCGGCTGCAGGCACAAGTCGAGCGGCTCACGCTCGAGCGCGATGCGCTCGAGGCGCAGGAGTCGAGCGATCTGCTGGCGGAGCTGACGGACGAGGAGTCGCAGGCGCGCGGCGAGAGCGAGTCACTGGCGAATGCATTGCGCCTGGCGCTCGAGCGGGCGCAGAGCGCGCGCTCCGGTCAGAGCGCGGCGGAGGAAGCCCTGGAGACGGCGCGCCGCGAGCGCGAGCGCACGCGCGCGGAATGCACCTCGCTCGAGGCGGTGCAGAAAGCCGCATTGTCGGCCAGCGCCGGCCAGGCGACGGAGTGGCTGGGCCAGGTGGGTCTCGCCGGCCGCACGCGCATCGCTCAGACGCTGGAGGTGCAGCCCGGTTGGGAGCTCGCCGTCGAGACCGCGCTCGGCGATTATCTGGAAGCGGTCTGTGTCGAGCGCCTGGATGACATTGCGGCCCCGCTGGAGCGGTTGGCACGCGGGCGGGTGGCGCTCGTCGAGGGCTCGCAGCAGAGAAGCGAGCGCGCGGATGCGGCGGCCGGCGAAGGCCCCTGCGCGCTCGCGGCGAAGGTCTCCGGACCGCTGACCGTGCACGCGCAGCTCGCGGGAGTCCTCACGGCGGAGTCCCTCGCCGAGGCGCTGCAGCGCCGCGGGACACTCGCGCCGGGTCAGTCGGTCATCACGCGCGGCGGTGAGTGGCTGGGCCGCGACTGGCTGCGTGTCAGCCGCGGGGTGGATCACCATCTCGGTGTGATCGAGCGCGAGCAGCGCCTCAAGGGCCTGCGTGCGCACGTCGAGGCGGCGGAAGGATGCGTACGCGAGGCGGAGGAGCGGCTCGGCGCCGTGCGCGAGAGCCTGGCGCAGGCGGAATCCGAGCGCGATGCGGCGCAGTCGGGCATCCAGGCGGCACACCGCCGCCATGCCGACATCACCGGTCAGCTCGAGGCCGCGCGCGCGCGCGCGCAGGAGACGGCGCTGCGCCGCCAGCGCATCGAGGCGGAGCTCGCCGAGCATGCGCGTGAGAACGAGGCCACTCAGGAGGGCCTCGGCCGCGCCGGGGAGACGCTCGAGCAAGGGCTCACCGTCGGCGCGGACCTCAACTGCAGACGCGAGGAGCTCGAGGGCGAGCGTGAGATGCGGCGGGAAATGCTGGCCGGCGCGCGCGCGCGCGCGCAGGCTGCGCAGGTCGCAGCGCGCGATCTGCTGATACGCATCGAGTCGCGCCGCTCCACCGAGGCCTCGGTGAGGGTAAGCCTCGGGCGCATGATCGAGCAGCGCGCACAGCTCGAGCGCAATCGCGAGTCGCTGGAGGCGGAGCTCGCGGGCGGCGATGCCCCCATCCTCGAGCTGCAAGCGCGCCTCGATGCGTCTCTGGCCCGGCGGCTCGAGGTGGAAGCGGAGCTCGCCGCAGCGCGCCGTGCGCTGGAGGAGGCTGACAGCACGCTGCGCGCGCTCGATGAGCAGCGCGTGCTCGCGGAGCGCCGCGTCGGCGAGGCGCGCGAGGCCATGGAGGCAGCGCGGCTTGCCGCGCAGGAGAATCGGGTGCGGCGCGAGGGCCTCGCCGAGCAGTTCGCCGAGACCCGCTTCGAGCTCGCCGAGGTGCAGCAGAGCCTCGCGGCCGAAGCCTCCATCCCAACCTGGGAGGAGAAGCTCACCGAGGCGCGAAGCGGCATCGAGAAGCTGGGCCAGGTCAATCTGGCCGCGATCGATGAGCTCAAGGAGCAGAGCGAGCGCAAGGAATACCTGGATCGGCAGTTCACCGACCTGACCTCCGCCCTCGATACCCTGGAGGAGGCCATGAGGCGCATCGACAAGGAGACGCGCTCGCGCTTCGAGGAGACCTTCGAGCGCATCAACACCGGGCTCAAGGAGCGCTTTCCGCGGCTCTTTGGCGGCGGCCATGCGTATCTCGAGCTGGTGGGCGAGGACCTGCTGAACGCGGGCATCGCGGTCATGGCCCGACCACCCGGCAAGAAGAACAGCAGCATCCACCTGCTCTCCGGCGGGGAGAAGGCGCTCACCGCCGTCGCGCTGGTCTTCTCGATCTTCGACCTGAATCCCGCGCCCTTCTGCCTGCTCGATGAGGTGGATGCGCCGCTCGACGAGCACAACGTCGGCCGGTTCTGCGATATCGTGCGCGAGATGTCGGCCCGTGTGCAGTTCATCTTCATCACCCACAACAAGACGACCATGGAGCTTGCGGCCCAGCTTCTCGGCGTGACCATGCACGAGCCCGGGGTCTCGCGCCTCGTGGCTGTCGACGTCGAGGAGGCGGTCCGGCTCGCAGCCGTCTGATCATCCGGTGTTGCCCATGTCGGAACTACGCTGGACGCTGCTCATCCTGGGAGTGGTGTTCATTGCCGCGCTCTCCTGGTGGGAGCGGCGGCGTCCACGCCAGGCCTTCGCGCCGCGCCTGCGCGACGCAAGCCTCACGCACGAAGATCATGCGCACGCGGATGCGCACCGCACTGCGAGCACCGCTCCGGTGACCATGCCGGGGGAGCCCTGGATAGGGGAGGCGGGTCTCTCGGAGGCCGCCGCACCCGAGATCACCGGGATACGACCGCTCGAGGAGCTGCCGACCCTGGTGATCCCCGATACGCAGGAGCAGCTCGCACTGCGGGCCGCCTGGGATGATCTACCTGCCGAGCCGGCGCTGATCGAGCGCGCGGACACGCCCTCCGAGCCGTCCTCCGAGGAGCGCGTCGGCGAGACTGAAATGCCTCTGCCGCCGGCCGCGACCCGTGGCACGGCCCAGGCCGAGCCGGGCCTACAGGGCGACCTCCAGCCGCACCCGCGAGTCGACCCAGAGCCGGGTGAGCCGGAGTGCGACATTCCCGGCGCCGAAGGAGTTGGCGCCGTCAGGATCGTGGAGCCCGTTGCGTGCGCTGCCGCTGCTCCTCCCGAGCCCCTGGTCGAGTGGCCGCCCGAGGAGTCGCGGCGGATTCTCGCGTTGCGGCTCGTTGCGCCGCAGCCGGAGCGCTTCCCCGGCAGGACGCTGCGTCTGGCCATGGCGGCTGAAGGCTTCCTCCTCGGCAAGTTCTCGATTTTCCACAAGCCCGATGAGGCGAATCGCGCGGTGCTGAGCGCCGCCTCGCTCACGCGTCCCGGGTCATTCGATCTCGAGACCATGGACTCGCAGCGCTACGTCGGTCTCAGCCTGTTCGCCGTGCTGCCGGGCCCGAAGGCGCCGCCGCAGGCGTTCGAAGAGCTCCTCGCGACGGCGCGCAACCTCAACGAGCGGCTGCAGGGCGCGCTCCAGGATGAGCGCGGCGGCCCGCTGACATCGTTGCGTGTGGCGAGCATTCGCGATGATCTCAGGGCCGAAGCGGCCACTCTGCAGGCCGCGGCCGCGCATGAAGCATGATGCGGCGGCGCGCGCAGCCGAGCTGCGCGCGCGCATCGCGCACCACAACCGGCAGTACTACGAGCTCGACCGGCC
>DASYGA010000021.1:0-16422 GCA_036000265.1 Steroidobacteraceae bacterium
TTCGTGCCGCCGCTGCCATTGGTGGTATCCACCTCCGAGGAGCTGCCGCTGGCATCGCCTTCGTAGCCGATCGTCTGCGTGTTGAGATTGCTGTTCGTGCTGCTCGTGCCCGGACTGTCGAAGAAGCTGGGTACCGGACCGCCGGTCCTGACATCGAGCGCATACGTCCAGCCGTAATCCTTATCCGGCGTGCACATGAGCGGCGAGTCGACCGCAGGCAGTATCGAGTTGAACACGACCGCGGTGCTCACGATCATGGGGTTGTAAACGAGCTGCTCGTACGTCGTCGTCGAGTAAGCCGTATTGGTGCCGGGCAGGCTGAGATACCAGCCGAACGACTTGTTCGCGCTGCTGCCGCCGGTGCAGGTCGATGTGCCAGTCCAGCAGACTGGGCTGGTGGAGCTGACGAACCGATCTCCGGTCGAACTGTCGGTGGAAACGGTCTGCTGGGTGAGATTCGATGTCGTCAGAGTGTACGGTGAGCCGAGTCCGGAGGCCGTGCCGGCGGTCGAGCTGCTCAGACTTGCGAACTGGGTGGAGGCGTGGGCATTCCAGGCGCTCATGTTCCAGTCCCATACCCCGTAGAAGCTCTGCGTTCCGGTCTGGTAACTGACGGGGCTGGTGTTGGTGAGAGGAAACTTCTGCCCGGTACCGAAGAAGAGCAGCAGCTGCGTGCTCGAGCCGATCGGCCCGGTCACGAAGTCGGGCTGCACCGCGGTGGTGATCGGCGTTCCCGATTGCGTCTTGAAGATCGGTCCGGGGGTGACTGCCCAATTCGAGGGGCTGCTGTTGGTCAGGTCGAACCGCCAGAGGTTGCCTTTGACGTCGCCCGCGTACACGTAATCAACTACATGATCTCCGTCCATATCGACCGGGCTGACGTAAGCGATGCCGTTGCCGCCCGCGACGCCGGTGCTCAGATAATAGAGGGTCTGAGTCCCGCTGGAGCTGATGGTGAGAATGAAGATCCCGGCATCGCCGCTCGGACTGTTGAGGCCGTTGCCGAAGATCACCGCCCAATCGCCATTGTGCAGGCGGCGGATCTGAGGGGTGCCGTAGGTATTGCCCAGGTAGGATTGTCCGCTGCTGTTCGCGCAGCTGGAAGTGGCGCTGGTCGCCGGATTGGTGCAGGTGATGCTCGACTGTGTCCAATCCCCGATGACCAGCGAGGAGGCATTGGCCTCGCTGAAATTGGCGGGATTGGTGACGTCGAGGGCGTAAATCTCGGCACCCCCGGAGCCGAGGCCGCCTACCAGCCAGGTATGCCAGGCGCTGTTGTAATAGAGGTCACCGGTCCCCGGGGTGGCATCCACGAAGAAGTTATGTCCATATTGCGCGTTCGAATAGTCGACCTGAGCGTTCGTGGCGCTGTGAATGCTCTCGAGAACGCCCTGGGGCATGTACGCGAGAACCTCGCTACCGGTATTCGTCGAGCTGTTGTAGGTAGTTCCGGTGGAGTCGTAGGAGCCGGCGCTGAAACCGTGCACCAGGCCATCGTTCGCGCCGACATAGACGACGTTCTGACGCTGCTCCTGCGCCTGCGCGAACGCGTCATAGCTGCTGTTGCTGGAGTTCTCCGGCATGGTCGCCGTGGGATAGAGCTTGTCGTGCCAGGTCGCGGGCGACTCGTAGGCGCTGAATGCCATCTTGGAGGGCGGTCCGACCCATGTTGAGCTGGAGTCCACGATATCGCCCAGCACGGAATCGCGGTCGCGGTAGATCTGGGTGCCCGAGGGACCCGTCGTGGGGATCTCGTTGCCGCGCGCGCCCCGCAGATAGTCCAGGCGGTTTTCGGTCTGGGAGCTGTCTCCCGCCGTGAGATCCGCCTGCTCCGTGGGGCTGAGGTTCGACCATTCCAGCGGAATACCCGTACCGGCCGAGTCGCTCCAGGTGAGCATTACCCGGCTGCTCCAGAGCTGCGCGCTGACCGGGCCTGCCTGTCCGGTGTTCCCGCACTTCGAGGTGCTCGCCACGCCAGTGAGCACGCAGGAGGCATCCCAGGCGGCGGAGCCGATGGTGAGATTACCGGAAGCATCGGTAATCAGCGGGTTTGCGGTCAGCCGGCCCGTCCAGTCGGTCGGGTCGTAATAGCCGAAGTAGGCTTGCGAGCCGCTCTCCACCTTGGAGGACTGCTGCTGGTTCACGGTGGTGGAGCTTGCGGCCTGCGTCGCGGGCGTGGCCTTGAAGCAGAGGATCTCGTGGATATTCGAGGCGCCGCCGGTCGAGCCGCCGAACCCGAAACGGACGGTCGAGGGAACGGTGCCGTTCGAGGCTGCAATGCTTTGATTGGTAATGACGTGCGTCCAGGCGCCTCCGTCGAAGCTGTAATCAAGGCTGAGAAGGCCGTCCTCGGTCAACTTCAGACGGTAGGTGATCGGAGTAGCGCCAGTATCTCCCCTGGCGACCGTAGCGTTCGCTGGCCGCCGGGAATAGCCACCGCTCGAGTACTCGTTGGCAATGGTGCTCGAGATGACGGTGAATGCGTTCGGAATTGCCGCGTAGTCGTTCACCGCCGTCCCGGTGTTCGACGGGCTGCTCGGAGTCGAATAGTCCCAAACCGTTCCCGTCTTACAGGTGTTCTGCACGGCGGCGTGCTGTTGCGTGGTGGTCAGAGACGATGGATAGTCTGTGGCGTAGTTGGTGCTGAGCCAGTACCAGTCGATGCTCCCCTGGCCGCGCAGCCCGATGCGGTTCGCCCATTGCCCGCCGCCGCTCGCGGTATTGTCGCCGAGCGACTGCGGATTGATGATACCGAGGGTATTCTGCGTGCCGTTGAGGAAATTGCCGTACTCGTCGATGCCCAGCCCGAGGTAGCCGCCCACCATCCCGTGGTAATCCGCGTTTTGGTTCGAGCAGGAATAACCCAGGCTGCCACCCCACGAGCCGATATGGTCGATGGCATTATTTGTCATGTCGACGCCGCCATTCATCAGAAAGAAGCTCATTCCGTCGGCACCGTCATTACCATGAGGGTCCGGAATGTTGACGGACTGGCTGCAACTCGAGCTCGACAACGTCCAGCCGGTCGGGCAGGTGTAGGTCGCCACCTGCGAGCTGGCGGTCAGGGTTTTCGAGCAGGTCGTAGTGCTGGAGACCGTCCCCGTCGGCGTGTATCCGCCCGGGCAGTAATACTGACCGCTGCTCTTGGTCGGCGAGGCGGTTACGACCTTGGAGCAGATCGTAGTCGCGATGATGGTACCTGACGCGCCATAGCCGCTCGGGCACTTGTAGGCCGATGGGGTGGCGCCCGTGGTCTCGGTACCAGTGCAATTTCCATTGCTCAAGGACGTGCCGGATGGACAACCGGCGCCGTTACCGCCCGAGTCTCCACGATAGCTCACAGTCTTGAAGGTGATGTCCAGGCCTTGGCTCGTCGAGAACGCATCCTGGGAGATGATGGCGCCGTTCTGGCTGTGGCCGCCGGAGCCGCAGCTCCCGTTGTTATTGGTATCGACGCAGCCGTTGGTGAACCGTAATGCGCCGTACGAAGTTGTCGTGGCGACGCCATTCGCCGTGGTCGTCGTCGGGCTTGGATCTGGTAGCGTCTGCGAGCCGCCCTTGGCTCCATTGTAGCCGCCGACGAGTGGCTCGCTCCCGTAATAGCTGTCCTTCGTGCAACCCGGTGGCGAGCCGGGGTTGGCAGTGGCCGGGGCGGTGCTCGCGGTCAGGCAGGCGCCGTTGTAGTAGTACCATGAGTTGGTCGTGGACCCACCCGTAAAATCCTCTTCCACCACGGCATTCGAGGTCTGTGCCCGTGCGAGGCTGCCATAGAAGGTGATACTGCAGATTGCAAGCAGGAGGGGTAATGCCCTATTGCGTAACATGGCTGTTCTCCGCGCGCTCATGGGCCGGGCGGCTTGGATGTGTAGCGAATCTGGTAGGTGCTCTCGACGACGGCCACCGTGATCTGTGCGCCGGCATATGACCACGCGTCGATGGCGTAATCGACCGCGTTGGCCAGCGTCCCATCCTGGCCAAGCTCGGAAATGTAGAGCACGGGTGCGGCGTAGTACGTGCCGAGGCCGCCGGCCGTATTGACCGGGAAGTAGCTGGCGCTCGTGTCGGGATTCGTCGGATTGTAGCTGTAACCCATTGTGCCGCCGCCAATGACCCAAGGCACATTGGCCGGGGTCCCGCTGTCGAGGGACGTGCTGAGGATGTCCGAGCAAATCGTCGGCGCAGCGTTGCTCGGTGAGCCGTGACCGGAGCAGTCCACCGGGGGAGTGGAGCTGATGTTCGCGATCAGCCATTGCTCGGCGTACTGCTGCGCGCTGACGGCGGCCTGCAGGGCGCGCTGCTTCTCCATGGTGTTACCGGCGATCCGCGCCTCGAGCCCGGAGCCACGGAACATGGCGAGGGCGAGGATGGTGACCACCACCAGGAGCAGCATCGTGGTGATGAGGACCATGCCGGTTTGAAGCGCTTTGCGATTGATCAGCATCGGCATGGCTCCTTCAGATGCGGCCCATGATGCCGATCACGCGGCGGAAGGTGACGGTAGCGGGTTGTCCGCGCTCCGCGTGCAGCGGATTTATAAACGTAAGCTGCACCATCACTGAGCTTACGCTGTTCCAGTATGCGGCCGTCATGTTAGACGCCGCGTTTAGCGGTATGTAGGTATCGACGTTGTTGTCGGTGCCGGCAGTGTTGACTCCGTACCAGACCTTCATGTCCGTGATGCCATTGATCAGCGGTACGGCCGCACCCCAGGCTGCGCCGACACCGGGCTGCACCTTGCAGTAGAGCTGGTTGCCGGATACGTAGATATAGGTAGTGTAGGTTAAATTTCCACCGGAGGTGTTCGTCGTGCCGTCACACAGATCAATACCGTCCCCGCTCGCCGTCATGTAGCGCACGTAGATGGAATCTTGCGGCGCGGAGGCGTTGCTCTGCGGGCCGTATACGGACTGGCCGGCTTGCAGATTCAGCGGACTGCCGGTGGAGGGGAGGGCGAGAACCTGGCTGGTGGCCGTCGGATTGGGGTAATACCCGGCGGCTGAGATGATCTCCGTCAGCATGGACATGGCGAAGCGTTCCTCGTCCTGAAGCTGCCCAATCCCGCTTTGATCGCCATACGCCTGGTGCACTCCCTGCTCGACGACGATTATTCCCCCGATCAGGAACAGGGCGATCAGGATCGCGATCAGAAGCTCGATCAGCGAGTAGCCGCACTGGCGGATGCTCGAGCGAGAACGCCCGGAGCGGCGCGGATATTGACGGAGGAGGGTACTCATGGGTTCACCACGAGCTGATAGGTCTGGCTCTGGAAGGTGTTCAACGCTTCCTGGGTGTTTGCGACCCCGGTATGCTCCTGCCAGCTGATCGTGACCGTGCAGCTGACCACGCCGACGTTCGTGCGGCACAGGATCTTCGAGGTCGAGCCTTGGAGAGTCGAGAACATGTCGGTCTTCCAAGTCTGCAGATCGTATGCGGCCAGCTTCACCCACGTGCAGGGCGCGTCAGCGCCGCCGAAAGAGCAATCCGGGCTGGTTTCAAGAGTGGTATCACTGCTCGTGATCCCTTCATTCGCGACAGTGTCATCGATGGTAGTCGACGTCGGAGGTGAAACCGCCCAGTAGTCGCGGTCGGCGTGCATGGTCGCCGCGATACTCGACGCCTCCAGAGCCGCCAGAGACCGCATGCGTGAGGCGCCAGCATTCGACAGCATGAGCGCTTGCAGCTTGGCGATGCCGAGCAGCCCCACGCAGATGATGATGAGGGCAACCATCACCTCCACGAGGCTGAAGCCGAGCGGGCGGCTCATTGTCTTGCTGCGTCTCATGTGCAATTCGAGTCGGAGGAGTTGGTCGTCGTGGTCATCATTCCAGCCTGGGTGATGTACAGGCATCGGGCATACGTCGTATCAGGGACTGAATCGTTCAGCGTGATGACGGTGGTCGCGTTGCCCAGGTGGGCGAAGCCGTCTCTGTTGAACGTGATCGTGGAGATGGCGGGGTTTGCTACGAGAGTATCGGAGCTCGAGAAGGCGTTCTGGATGCGCAATACGGCATCTTTGGTGGTATCGATGATGCCGTCATTATTGACGTCGGCGAAGATGATCCAGCCGTTCTGCCAGGTAGCCGTCCCTGATACTGCGCAGGACGGGCTGGTGGGACTCGTGCTCTGCGCCACGCATACCGTCACCTTCTGGCCTTCCCGGGCCGCTTCCGAGCGGGCGTATTGCAGGTCGCCAAGCAGGGAGTTGATCTCGCTCGCCATGCGATTGGAGTTCGTGACGTACTTATAGGAAGGCACGCCTATCGACATCAGAATTGCGGCAAGCACCACGACGACGAGCAGCTCGATGAGCGTGACACCGGCCTGCCCGACGCGCGAGCCGCGCCGCACCGGACCTGACGAATGCGAGGCCAGGCGGGTTGTAGTCAGCTGTAGCACGGGTTGTGTTTCTGCGACGTCACGATGCGGCGAACTCTACGTGAACGGAAGCGCTGCTTCCCGTGCGATTCGACAGTTGCGGGACCTATCCGACCGGCGGCGGTTTCGCAGCGACGGACGGACCTGGGGATTGGCGCAGTGACGCCCATCCTTGACTCCGGGTGGAATCGGTGCATTCCGTCACAGGCGAGCGCCTCGTGTCTCGATACGCTTTCGGCATGTGCGAGCGATATGTCGTACCGGATCAGATGCTCGCCGAGCGCGAGCTGGCGCCCGAGCTCGCCTGGTGGCGCTTCGCGGCGAGCTTCAATGTCGCCCCGCAGCGGTACGTGCCAGCCGTACGGCTGCACGAGCGTCGCTCAGAAGCCGTAATGATGCGCTGGGGGCTCATTCCGGCCTGGGCTGAGGGTGATGCTTCTGTCGGTGAATGGCTGCGTCTTTCGTGCACGGAGCTCGAGGGCAGTCCGCTATTCCGTGGCCCGTGGTTGAACGGCCAGCGCTGTATCCTCCCCTTCGCGGGCTTCTATACGTGGCGACTGACGCCGGCAGGCTACCGGCAGCCTTACTTCGTACAGGCGAAAGACCGGCCGGTGTTCGCCGTCGCGGCGCTTTGGGATCGGACCGAAGGCGACGATGGCGATGTGATCGAGGGCTGTGCAATCCTTACCGTTCCCGCAAACGCGCTGCTCACATCCATTCAAACGGCCGCGCGAGAGATGCCGGCGATCCTCCATCCAGGGGACTGCGAGGCTTGGCTACACGGTACGCCCGCTGAGGCACGGACGCTTTTACATACCGCGTCGGAGGACCTGCTGAGCAGCCATGCAGTGAGTCCTCGAATCAACTCTCTGACTTGCGATGACGCCGCTCTGGTGCGGGCCCTGGGGTAGAGAGCAGTGGAAGCAGCCACACTGCACGCGGTGAATACAGCGGGTCAGCGGCGGCGCATCCTGATGTGAGAAGCTCAAGAATCGCCGACCGGGTGCCTGAATAAGGCACGGCATCTATGCCGATTACACCGCCAGCATGGTGCCTGACTGGCTCCCTAGTCATCTATGGGTGGCTTACTTGACGGGCGCTGCTCATATTGCCGCCGGAGTTGCAGTCGCCGTCGGCATATTCCCCGGTCTGGCGGCGGCCCTGGAGGCGACCATGATGAGCCTGTTTGGCCTTTTGGTCTGGGTGCCTAGTTTCTTCGCGCAGCCTCGGCCCGCCTGGGCGGCCCGCCCGGCGAATCAGTGGTCGGAACTCGTCGCGAACGTGGTGTTGGCCGCCTCAGCGTGGCTGGTCACGATCTATTTTCGAGAGCGATTGCGGGCCGGGCGATCTGAGGGGGTGAAGCTCGGCGGATCCACCCAGCATTAGTACTTCGCATAATACATATTATGTAATATCGCATGGTGGATTGTCTCGGGCGGGCGATCCACCGCGGCCTAGCTGATCCGTCGCGCGCGAGCGCTGCACCCATTGGCTGACCCTACTCCAGGGAGAATCACAGCCATGTCGTCCTGCAGCGCCAGATGGCGCCCCGGACTGGCTAGAGCGGCACCACCTTGATGATCGTCTTCAGCGCGTCGAAGTCGGAGGGGTTGCGAGTGTAGACCGGCAGGCTGTTCGCTGCAGCGGTGGCGGCGATGAGCAAGTCCGCCAATCGTGAGCGGCTCGACTGTCCCGCAGCCCTTGCTGCCGCAAACATACGGCCATACGCACGCGCAGCTTCCGTATCGAACGGCAACGGATCCCAAGTTGCCGTTGCCCACTGGAGTCGATCCTGGCGTCGGGCGCGCTCCGCTTTGTCGTCGGTGGCGTGCGGACCTGCGGCCAGCTCCGCCAGTGTTATGGCGGCAATCGCGGCTTCATCGGGAAGCAATGCCGGATCGATTACGTCGTGATCGATGACCACCGACGTATCGAGTAGCCCGCGTTTCGACTCAGCCATCGATGCGCGGGTCGATCACGGCATCGAGGTCCGCGCGGAATTGGCCCGCATCAACCCGAGGCGCGCGACCCGCCGCTTCGGCAAGCATCGCTCGGGGCACGAACCGGCGCGGTCGAATGGGCCGCAGCTCTGCCACGGGTGTGCCGTTGCGGGAGACGATGAGCGTTCGCCCAGCCTCCACCTCACGAAGAACTGCTGCGGACTGATTGCGGAGTTCCCGCTGGGTGATGGTTCGGTTCATGCCAATCACCGTAGCATATGTAGCACTTCGTAGCAAAGCGTGCTGGCGACTCCTCACTGGATCCCACAGCTACTCGCACAGATATTGATTTCGGGATCAGATTTGAAATATTTAAAATCTTACAATTCAATAACTTACAGACAATTCAAGAGAAGCAGTATTAGGTACGAAAAATCCTTGCGAGCAGTATTTAAAATTTTGGTGTGCGCCGGACAGCAGCCGCCCGCTGTGAGCACTATTGGCTGATCGACAGTCCCCATGACGGCGATTCATCTCACCGGCGCCAGACTCTTCTCGGGCACGTCAGGTGATTCTCAGGGCGAGTGCCGACGCGCTCGGTTCTGAAATTTGAGCGCCACTTGCCGGATATGGCGGAGCGCTTGTAGCCGCCCGGCGCCTTGATCTCAACCCTGCTTTGGCGTCCGAGGACACAGCCAGCCGTTGTGCGACAACCATTCGAGGATGGGCTCCTGCCATCGATCGCGGGGTATCAAAAAGAATCCGTGCTGGCCTTTCTCGAAGAACACTGCTTTGACCGGTACGCCCGCATGGCGTAACGCGTCGAAGAAGACGACGCTGTTCTCCGGATCGACCAGCCGATCATCGGCAGCATCGAGGATCAGGGTGGGTGGGGTATCTTTTGTGACCTGCTGTTCGCTGGAAAAAAGCCGGACCTGTTCTGCGGACGGGTTGGGGCCCAGCAGCGCCTTGCGCGAATCCATGTGCGCGATCGCGGCCTCCATGCTGATCACCGGGTAGGCCACGATCAGAAAATCCGGGCGCAGGCTGACCTGCTCGGGGTTGCTCACATATGCCTTGTGGAAATGCGTCGCCAGAGTCGAGGCCACGTGGCCCCCGGCAGAGAATCCGATCGCGCCGACCCGTGCTGGATCCAGATTCCACTGCGCGGCGTGTAGACGGACGAAGCGAATCGCCTGCTGCGCGTCTTGAAGCGGCCCGATCGACTTATCGACCATCGTCTGATCGCTCGGGATGCGGTACTTCACGACGAATGCGGCAATGCCGTGATCGATGAAGAACTGCGCCTGCTGCGTCCCCTCATAGTCGAAGGTGAGCCCGGCATAGCTGCCGCCCGGAAAGATGAGGATACTGGTGCCGGTGGCTCTGTCTTTCGCGGGCAGGTAGACCAGGATTTGCGGCCGCGACACCTTTTGCAGGAAGCCGCGGTCCGCGCCGAACTCTTCGTTGGGTCCAGGCTTCGAATTCGGGATTGGACCATCACCGTACAGCGCGAAGGTCTGCACCCTTGGCGGAAAGGCATCAGCCATGGCCGGCGGCGAAGTGGCGGCCTTGTCCGGCGTCGCAGCGACGTCTCGCGCCCAGAGCGTGGCTGAAACGACCGCAAGCAGAGCGACGAAAAACGAGCTGCTGCGAAGTCTCATCATGGCCCCGATTCTTGAGTTCATGCCGCTAAATGTTGGTATCGACCGGCTCGAAAGTGCCCGCTGCCGGTAAAGGACTCACCGCCTCGAACATCCACACGGCTCGAATGGCGCCCGCTATCTACTCAGACAATAGCAGAGTCGGCTGAAGACCGTCCATTTGTCATGGAACGCAAGAGTTGCGGAATGCCACTCGGCTCATGTGGGCGTTGCTGCGTCCGCATGCGCGGCTACCCTCCCCTGCACGTGGCAGAGACGCCTCGCCGCTGGCTTCCGAACCTGCGGCACGCTTGAGTCGCGCGGATGACATCCGTCGGCCGGGCATTGCGGCACGTGGGATTGCCGATGACGAGCGAGTTGCGGGACTTATGACCGACCGCTCATAATTCCCGGAACTGGCGCATTTCGAAGTCGACATGCAATTCTGGATAAAGGACCGAAGCCTATGAAGCTTTCCGCAGTCCGTTCCCTGTTCGTCATTGCCGCCATCTTCGTATCGCCCGCGGCCGTACTGGCCAACGCCGGGGACCTGGGGAAAGGCCTGCCCGCATATACGGCGAACGGCGAATTGAAGCCGCCTTCGGATTTCTACGACTGGGCGTTCCTGACCTCGGATCTGGGAATGAGCTACAACGAGAGCGGCAACTCGTCGGATCACCCGCCGTTTTCCAACGTCTTCGTAAATCCGGCTGCCTATCGCGCCTTTCTCAAGACCGGCACCTGGCCGGACCATACTCAGTTCGTCAAGGAGTTTCGAGACTCCGCCACGCAAGGGTCCATCAATCACGAAGGGTTTTATCAGCGTGGCGCCCGCTCCGCCATATTGGTGCACGTGAAGGATACGAAGCGCTTCAAGGGAGGCTGGGCATTTTTCGTGTTCGACGGCAAGCCGTCACACCCGGCAACGCGGATCCCTGTTACCGCCAACTGTTATTCCTGTCACGAGGCGCACGGCGCGGTCGACACCACATTCGTACAGTTCTACCCCGAGCTGCTGCCTGTTGCAGTACAGCACGCCACGCTGGGCAAAGGATATCTGACGGATGAAGCAAAGTTGAAGCAATGATCACTCTCATTCGACGACGCGCCGATCGCGTCAGGACTTGGTCAGCATTCAGGGTGATCCTGATGGCCGTGGGGCGGCGTTGTCGCAGCTCAGCTGATGCTGGAGATTTTCCTGGGAATCTCCGCAACGGAACCGGGAACTTCCGCCCCGGAGTTCTTCTTTATGAGGAGTACGGACCATGTACCGATCGCTGCATTCCAAGCCTTCAGCCACACCGTTTGCCATCGCCGCGGCAGCGTGCATGCTGATCGGTGCCAGCGCGACTGCTTTTGCCGCTCAAACCAACGATACGCTTGCCGGGAGGCTGGTGACCCAAGCGATGGCTTCACATCCGCAGGCGAGCGAGATCGGCATATCGGTCCGCACGTCCTCCGGTTGCCATTCCATCGCGTCCAGCGACCCGAGCGATGTCGGTGAGCGCTGCGAAAGCGGCGATCTGCGGGTAATGCGGACGCATCACGGGCATGCTGTGAAGGAGAGGGACGGCTACGATGTCTCGGTACCGTTGCACGATTCAGCGGGCAGGCTGATCGGATCGCTAGCGGTCGAGTTTCGGCTGCAGTCCCAGCAGAACACCAGCGCCGCGATCCGGCAAGCGGAGGCCATCAGCCGGCACATGGCAGGGCAGATTTCATCGCAGGCCAGCCTCACCAGACGCTGAGCCTCCTTCGCTTCGGGCTCGCCGAGCCACCTGAGCTGCGGCTCACGCTGTTGCCGCCTGGTGAAAGGACTCTTTTGGCGCGCTCGCATCGCATGGACGTGGGTGCACCGGCTGTCCTGACTGTCCGGGTCGATTACCCCGTCGATCACCAAGCTACCGGGGCATTTGTAGCGTCCCTATTCGGGCCGGTGGCGGGTGCGCTCTCCGTGACAAAACCCGGATATCGGGCTATGGTCAATGAGCAAGGCGCTGCCGAGGACCGCAGGCAGCGGCCTGCGGGCTGTGCACCGGTGCGTTCCAGTCCCCGTTCCGTCCAGCACATAGCCCTCCAAAAGGGCCGGAATCCACGATGAAGTCTGCCGATCAGGATCCCGGCACCGCGGCCGCCGCCACGCCCTCGGGTGCACCCGATGAGGCCTCTGCCCCCATCGACTTCACGGCTCGGGCCGCGCTTGCCTTTCCGGTAGTCGGCGTCGGCGCCTCCGCCGGGGGCGTCGAGGCGCTGCGTACCTTCTTCGCGGCGTGCTCGCCCGAGGGCGGCATGGCGTATGTCGTCATTCAACATCTCTCGCCCGAGCACGAGAGCTTGATGGCAGAGATCCTCGGCCGCTGCACTCTGATGCCCGTGCGGCAGATCGAGGACGGCATGCTGGTCGAGCCCAATCGCGTCTACGTGATCCGCCCCGGGCACACGGTGACCCTTGCGGGCGGGGCGCTGCACCTCGGAGAGCCGGTGGAGAAGCGCGGGCACCGGCGCCCGGTCGATGACTTCTTCCGCTCGCTCGCGCGCGAGCAGCAGGAGCGCGCCATCGCCGTGGTGCTCTCCGGCACCGGTACCAACGGTACCGCCGGTGCCCAAGCGATCAAGGCCGCGGGGGGGCTGTGCATCGCGCAGGATCCCGAGACCGCCGAGTTCCCGCAGATGCCCCAGAGCCTGATCCACGCCGGCTACGCCGATCAGGTGTTGAAGGTTGAAGACGTTCCGGCAGTCCTGCTGCGGTACACGCGCCACCCCGGTCTCGAGCTCCCTCCCGCCGGTGGTGCGCGCGCGGCGCAGGAGCTCGAGCGTCACCGCCAGCAGCTGAACGAGGTGATCGCAATCGTGCGTGCCCGCACCGGGCACGATTTCGGCGCCTACAAGCCGCCGACGGTGCTGCGGCGGATCCAGCGCCGCATGGGGCTGGCCGGTATCCGGCGGCTCGAAGACTACGGCGCACGCCTGCGCGACCATTCCGAGGAGGCGGCCGCGCTCGCCAATGATCTGATGATCAACGTCACCGGGTTCTTTCGTGACCCGGCGGCATGGGAGGCACTGCGGGAGGCGGTGGTGCAGCCTTTGATCGAGCAATACGAGCCAGGGAGTGGTCCGCTGCGGGCGTGGGTGGCGGCCTGCGCCAGTGGCGAGGAGCCCTACACACTCGCCATGCTGATTGCCGAGGAGGCCGAGCGGGCGGGCAAGAACCTGGACGTGAAGATCTTCGCCACCGACACCGCGGACAAATCCCTCGTCCTCGCCCGGGCGGGTGTCTATCCCGGGGGCATCGAGGGGAATCTCTCGCCCGAGCGGCTGGAGAAGTTCTTCGACAAGGAAGAGCACACCTACAGGATCAAGAAGGTGCTGCGCGAGCAGGTGGTCTTTGCGCCGCAAGATCTGCTGACCGACCCGCCCTTCTCCCGGGTGGACATCGTGGCCTGCCGCAATCTCCTCATTTACCTGGAGCCCGAGGCCCAGCGCCGCGTACTCACGTTGCTGCACTTCGCGCTGCGTGAGGGAGGCTACTTGTTTCTCGGCAATGCCGAGACGCTCGGCCACGCGGACACCCTTTTCGAGGTGGTGAGCAAGCGCTGGCGCATCTACCGCCGTACCGGCCCGACACATCGTTTCGCAGAGCTGCCCGCGCTGTCCGCGCGCATGCCGGCGGTACGCACCGCCGGGCGCGTGGCGCCAGTGCCCATCGTGCGAGCTTCCGGGCCGACACCGATTCAGGCGGCGTTGCTGGAGGAGCTGCCACCGACCGCCGTGGTCGATGCCAATGAGCGCGTCGTTTATTTCCAAGGCGACACCACGCCGTTCCTGCTACACCCTTCGGGCGAAGCCACGCAGAACCTGCTGGAGCTGGTGCGCGTCCCGTTGCGGTCCGCCGCGCGCAGCGCATTGCGCCAGTCTTTCGCGGAGAAGCGCCCGATCACGGTGCAGACCGACTCGGGCGAGGACGGCAGCCACATCGCCATTACCGCCGCGCCGTTGAAGCACCGCCACCCCACCCAGCATTTCCGGGTGAGCTTCCAGCGCATGGAACAGGCGTCGGGCCAAGGGGCGGCGGTTTCAGAGCATCCGCTGGCGGTGTCTGCCGCGCAGGCTGTAAATCCCCTGCGCGGAGACCCGCTCCTCGAGGAGGAGCTGCGCCAGGTCCGAGCGGAGCTGCAAGCGAGCCTGGAAGCCTTCGAAGCCTCGACCGAGGAGCTCAAAGCCTCGAACGAGGAAGTCACCTCGGTCAATGAGGAATTACAGAGCGCGAACGAAGAGCTCGAGACCAGCAAGGAGGAGCTGCAGGCCCTCAATGAGGAGCTCGTCACCGTCAATGCGCAGTTGCAATCCAAAGTGCTGGAGCTCGAAGCGCTGACGGATGATCTGCACAATCTATTGAGCAGCACGGACATTGCCGTCGTCTTTCTGGATCGGGAGCTGACGGTACGCCGCTTCACGCCGGCGATGAGCGATCTGCTCGAGCTCATCCCGGCCGACATCGGCCGCCCGCTCGCCCATTTTGCGCCGAAGTTCAGCGGCGGCGAGCTGATGGGCGATGCCCGCCAGGTGATGGCGAAGCTCGTGCCGCTCGAATCCGAAGTGCTGAGCCACAGCGGCCGGTGGTACCTGATGCGCACCCTGCCCTATCGCACCGAGGACAATCACATTGCCGGGGTGGTCATCACCTTCATCGATCTGACCGCACGCAAGCAGGCGGAGCAGGCGATCACGGCGAGCCAGGAGCGCCTGCGGGCGGTGATCGAGCAGTTGCCCGCCGCGGTGTTGGTGGCGGAAGCCCCCGCGGGGAATCTGTTGCTCGGCAATCGCCAGGCTGCGCAGCTTTTCAATCAGCCGTTCCCGCTGCCCTTCATCGGTCACAGCTGGACCGTGGCCTATTCGTTGTTTCGAGGGTTCCATAAGAATGCGCAGCCCTACGCGCCGCGCGAGTGGCCGCTGGCCCGTGCCCTGGAGACGGGCGAGGAGGTGCTCGAAGAGGAGCTCGACTTCGTGCGCCCGGACGGTACGGCCGCAACGGTCACCATGAGCGCCGCGCCGATCCGCAATGCCGCCGGCGAGGTCACGCTGGCTGTCGCCACCTTCTGGGACATCACCCACCGCAAGGCACTCGATGCCCGCTTGCAGGAGGCGCTGCAATCGGCACGGCAGCTGCAGGCCAGTGCCGAGCACGCCAATCGCGCCAAGGATGAGTTCATCTCCACGGTCAGCCACGAACTGCGCACCCCGCTCAACACGATCCGCCTGTGGTCGCGCATGTTCATGGCCGGGACGGTGCACGATGCGGACGTGATTCGCGGCGGGCAGATGGTCGATCGCGCGGCTCTCGCCCAGCAGCAGTTGATCGATGACTTGCTCGACGTCTCGCGCATGGCGAGCGGTCAGCTGCGTCTGGCACCGCGCGATACGCCGCTGGCGACCGGGGTGGCGGCAGCCATCGAGTCGATACGGCCCGTAGCCGAAGGCCGCAGGGTTGTGCTCGCGAGCGAGCTCAGCGCGGAGGTGGGCAGCGTCTACGTGGATCCCGACCGCATCCAGCAGGTGGTCTGGAATCTGCTGGCCAACGCGGTCAAGTTCACCCCGGAGGGTGGCCGCGTAGACGTGCGCCTGCGGCGGGTGGACGGAACCGTGCAGATCGAGGTGACCGACACCGGCAAGGGCATCCGGGCGGATTTTCTGCCGCATGTCTTTGATCGATTCCGCCAGGGGGACGGTGGTGCCGCGCGCCGCTTTGGGGGACTCGGCCTGGGGCTCGCAATCGCCAAACAACTGGTGGAGCTGCACGGGGGTACGATCACGGCACACAGCGAGGGCGAGGGGCGCGGCGCCACCTTCACCGTCTATCTGCCGCTCGAGAGGCGCTATCCCACCGCAGAACAGACCGAGTTGGCCGACGCTCGGCGCGAATCCAAGGTGTTGACCGGGCTCGATGTGCTGCTGGTCGAGGATGAGTCGATGGCACGCGAGGCGAGTGAGCGGCTGCTCGAGCAGTACGGGGCGCAGGTGCGGGCGGTGGGCTCGGCGGCGGGTGCGCGCGAGGCTTTTGAGGCTCGCCGCCCGGATGTGATCGTGGCGGATATCGGGATGCCGGACGAAGACGGCTACGCGCTGATCAAGCATCTGCGGCGCCTCGAACAGGAGCGGCATTCGGCGCGAGTGCCTGCCGTGGCCGCGACGGCGTTCGCACGCAGTGAAGATCGTCAGCGTGCGCTCGCGGCGGGGTTCGATGAGCATCTGCCCAAGCCCGTGGATCCGGAGCAACTCGTCCGCGTGCTCGTAAGATTGACGCGCGCGGGGAGGGGACGATAAATCAATCGGGGGATCGAAGTGAAAGCTCTCACGGCCGCCCGCCAATATGGTGAAGTCAGCACCGAAGCTGAGTCCGTGGCAAAGGCACTCGCACCCGTACGGTACAGCACTTGAAGAATACGGCGGTGATACGAGCCAGTGAT
>DASYGA010000043.1:0-12870 GCA_036000265.1 Steroidobacteraceae bacterium
CATGGCGATGCGGATCAGGTTGGGTCGTGCGTGGCGCACTGCGTTGCTCACCGCTTCCTGTGCGATGCGCAGCAGCTCGTGCTCGTGCTCGGGCTTCAGTCCCGTGGCGACGCCGCCGCCCTCGAAGCTGCACGACACGCCACCCGGGACGGTCGAGCGCTCGGCGAGCTGGCGCAGCGCGAGCTCGAGCCCGGCGCGGCGTGTCTGATCGAGCCGCAGCGCCATCACCGAGCGCCGCGCCTCGGCGAGTCCTTCGCGTGCCAGGTCGCGGATGCGCGTGTGGGTCAGCGCCAGTCCGGAGTTCTTCTTCTTGCAGGAAGGGAATTCCTCCACCGCCCCGAGCTGCATCAGGATACCGGTGAACGCCTGCGCCAGGCCGTCGTGGATCTCCTGTCCGATGCGCGCACGCTCCACCAGCACCGCCGCTTCCTTCGCCTGATAGGCGAGGCGGGTGAGCTGCACGGCGAGCGTCGCCTGCTGCGCGAGCGCCACCAAAAGCTCGCTGCGCTGCACGTCGGCCGCGTTGCGGCGGAAGCGCAGGATCAGGAATCCAACGTTGCGGGAGCCGAACACCAGCGGGTACACCACGCTGCCGGCGTAGCCTTCCTGGCGGTTGAAGGCGAGCATGCCCGGCCAGAATTCCTCGGACTGCTGCTCCACGTCGAGATACATCGGCTCGGTGGGCCGGGTGAAGCGGTCGCCGAAGGAGGAGCCGTTCATCGGCACGCTGATCGGGTAGGGCGGCTCCTCGGTCTTGCCGTCGCGCACGTGCGCGGCGATGCGCCACTCCTGCAGGCTGTCCTTGGAGACGACCACGGCGCCTGAAGCGGCATCGAACTGTCGCGTCGCTTCCAGCAGCACGTGGCCGAGGAAGCTGTGCAGGTCCGGCTCGCTCGCCAGCCGCTCGAGGTTGCCGCGGATGACGGCGTTTGCTTTCGCCAGCTCCGCGACGCGCTCCTCCGCGGCCCGCTCGCGCTCCCGTCTCATATCGTCGATGAGGCGCTGGCGATGGAGTGCCGCGCCGATGACGCCGGCCGCGGTCTCGAGCGCGGCGAGTTCCGCGGAGTCGATTGCGCGTCGCTGGCGGGTGTTGTCGAAACCGACGACGCCGCTGAAATCGCCGGCGACGAAGATCGGCACGATCGCCTTGGTCTTGGTGCCGATGCCCTCGAAACCGGCGACGCCGGCGCAGGTGACCGGCGAGTCGCTCTTGTTGAGGCAGACGCTGCGACCGGCGCGCAACTCGGCTGACACCGCGGAAAACTGCCGCTCATCACAGGTACAGACCGCCGGGTCTTCGATGTGCGGCGGCACCCCTTCGCCCGTCCACTCGCTCACCACCACCAGCAGCGGCTCGCCTTCCGGTCCGCGCCGCGGCAGCATCACGTTGACCCGATCCACGTGCGCCGCCTCGCCGATGAGGCGCAGCACCTCCGGGATCGCGCCGCGAACGTCCGGGGCCTCGAGCAGCATGCGGCTCGCCTTGGCGGAGGCCACCAGCAGGGCTTCCCGCCGCCGCAGGGACTCGTTGATCTGGCTCAGCTCCTCCGCACAGGGGCGGACCGCTGTCACGGATTCCAGCCTGGCAAGGGCCGGATCGGCCACCGAAACGCTCATTGGACATACTCGCTATCGGGAAATCGAAGCGTCAGTGTACCTCGGCAGGGGGGCGGTCTCCCAACCACCGCCCAGCGCCTTGTAAACGGCGATCAGGCTGGTGGCAGCCGCGGTGCGGCTCTGGGCGAGGGCATCCTCCGTCTGCAGCTCGGTCCGCTCCGCGTCCAGGACGGAGAGGAAATCCACCATGCCGCCCTTGTAGCGGATCTCGGCAAGTTTGGCCGCGGTGGCGCTGGCGCGCGCCGCATCCTCGGCGTGCCGCAGCTGATCACGCTGCCTGGCGTGGGTCACCAGTGCGTCCTCGGTCTCCTCGAGCGCACCGAGCACGGTCTGGTGATACTGATCGAGGGCGATGACCGCTCCCGCGCGCGCGCCGGCAATCTGTGCCCGCACCCGGCCGAGGTCGAAGGCGGCCCAGGTGATGCCGGGCCCGATCGAGTAGCTGCGCGAGCCGCTGGCGCCGAAACCCGCCGGCTCCGCTGCGGCATAACCGAAGCTTCCGGTGAATGTCACCTTGGGGAAGAGATTCGATACCGCGACGCCCACGAGCGCCGTCGAGGCCGCCACATTGCGCTCTGCCGCCCGGATATCGGCGCGGCGGCGCAGCAGCTCCTCCGGGGTGCCGACCGGGACGAATTGCGGCAGGGGCGGCAGCTCGTGCGGCGCGCTCAGCACGCCGGTCAGCGCATCCGGGTCCCGGCCCGTGAGGACTCCCAGGCGATGGATGGAGCGGGAGACGGCGGCCTCGAGCGGACCGATGGTGGACAGGGTAGTGCTGAGCTGCGACTGGGCGCGCGCCACGTCCAGATCGGTGCCGCTGCCGGCCTGCAGCTCCGCCTGCGCCAGTGCCAGCACCTGCTGCTGATTCTTGACGTTGCCGCGCGCAACGGCGAGCTGGGTCTGCTCGCCGCGCAGCTCGAAGTAGTTGCGCGCGACCTCGGCGATGACCGACACCTGCGCGTCGTGCAGAGTGGCCACCTCGCCTTCGAGCTCGGCATTGCGTGCCTGGATGCCGCGGCGCACGCCACCGAAGAAGTCGAGCTCCCAGGTGGCATCGAACCCGGCGTCGTAGAGCTTCGTGGTGTAGGGGCCGCCCAAGGGGCTCTCCACCGCCGGTGTCCGCTGCTTGCTGTAGCCGGCGGCAGCGGTGACCGTCGGCGCCAGGTCGAACAGCGACTCGTTGCGCAGCGCCCGCGCCTGTACGAGACGGCCGAGCGCAATGCGCAGGTCGTAGTTCGCCGTCAGAGCGTCACCGACCATGCTGTTGAGCACCGGGTCATCGAACTGCTTCCAGAATTCCGTCTGTGCGGGCGCGTGCGAGTAGATGTCGCTGGAGGCGACTGCCTCGGGGGAGGCGCCCTGCGCCGCGCTGGCGGTCGGGAACTGCTTCTCCACGTGCGGCGTGGGCCGGTGGTAGTTCGGACCGACAGCGCAGCCGGAGAGGGCAGCCGCCACGGCAATGACAATGATGGATTTACGCATGGGACGATCCTGCGGCAAGTGGTCCGTGTGAAACCGGTGCGGGCTCTGCGCGGCGGGCGGTGGTCCTGCGGATGAGGACATAGAACACCGGCGTCAGCAGCAGGCCGAAGAAGGTGACGCCGAGCATGCCGGAGAACACCACCGTGCCCAGCGCATGGCGGATCTCGGCTCCGGCGCCGCTCGCCAGCATCAACGGCACGACCCCCATGATGAAGGCGAAGGAAGTCATCAGGATCGGCCGCAGACGCAGGCGAGCGGCTTGCAACACGGCGGCGACGGCGTCATGCCCCTGCTCGTCCTGCAGGTGCTTGGCGAACTCGACGATCAGGATCGCGTTCTTGCACGCCAGCCCGACCAGCACGACCAGGCCCACCTGGGTGAAGACGTTGTTGTTGCCGTGGTCGAGGAACACGCCGGCAATGGCGGCCAGCAGACACATGGGCACGATCAGGATGATCGCCAGCGGCAAGGTCAGGCTCTCGTATTGCGCGGCGAGCACCAGGAAGACGAACAGCACGCACAGCGGGAAGATGATCAGGCTGGTGTTGCCGGAGATGAGCTGCTGGTAGGAAAGATCCGTCCACTCGAAGGACATGCCGCGCGGCAGCGTCGACTTCAGGATCTGCGTCATCGCCGCCTGCGCCTGGCCGGAGCTGTAGCCCGGCGCCGGGCCGCCGTTGATGTCGGCGGACGTGTAGCCGTTGTATCGGCCGACGATATCCGGTCCGTAAGTCGGGGTGACCGTGACGAACGAGCCGAGCGGGATCATCTGTCCCTCGGCGTTGCGGACCTGCAGGGTGGAGATGTCCTCGATGCGGGAGCGGAACGGTGCGTCGGCCTGCGCAAGCACCTGGTACGTCCGACCGAAGGCGTTGAAGTCATTGACGTAGATGGAGCCCAGGTAGACCTGCAGCGTCTGGAAGACATCGTCCAGGTTGACGTGGTCCTGCATGACCTTGACGCGATCGACGTTGACGTTGAGCTGCGGCACGTTCACCTGGTAGCTGCTGAAGAGTCCGGCGAGGGCGGGGTTCTGATAGCCCTTCTTCAGCACGGCCTGGGTCGCCTCGTAGAGCGCCTTCGAGCCGGCGTCGCTCCGATCCTCGATCTGCAGCTTGAAGCCGCCCAGCGTTCCCAGCCCCATGACGGGCGGCGCCGGGAAGACCACCACCATGCCATCCTGGATGGAGGACAGCTTCTGGTTGAGTGCCGCGGCGATGGCGTCGGCCGAGAGGCCCTTGCCGCTGCGCTCATCGAACGGCTTGAGCCCGAAGAAGACCAACCCGGCGCTGGAGCTCTGCACGAAGCCGTTGACCGACATGCCGGCGAACTGCACGGCGTGCTCGACTCCCGGCTGATGCAGGCCGATGTCGCCGATCTTCTTGATGACCTGCGAGGTCCGATCCAGCGAGGAGGCGGGCGGCAGCTGTGCGATCGCGACCAGGTACTGCTTGTCCTGCGAGGGGATGAAGCCGTGCGGCACGGCGCTGAAGCCCAGGTAGGCGAGGCCGATCAGGCCGCCATACACGATGAGTGCGAGCCCGATGCGGCGGACCGTGCCGACGAGCGCGCGCTCATAGGTGTTGCCGAGTGTCGCGAATCCCCGGTTGAAGCGGCGGAAGACGCCGCCGAGGGTCCGATCCATGATGCGCGCGAGCGCATCCGGCCGGGTGCCGTGGGGCTTCAGCAGCACGGCCGCCAGCGCCGGCGACAGGGTGAGGGAGTTGAAGGCGGAGATCACGGTGGAGATGGCGATTGTCAGGGCGAACTGGCGATAGAACTCGCCGGTCAGTCCGCTCACGAAGGCGACCGGCACGAACACGGCGCACAGCACCAGGGTGATGGCGATGATCGGGCGGCTGACCTCGCTCATCGCGGACTTGGCGGCCTCGCGCGGGCTCTGTCCGCCCTCGATGTGACGCTCGACGTTCTCCACGACCACGATGGCATCGTCCACGACGATGCCGATGGCGAGCACCAGGCCGAAGAGCGACAGGGTATTGATGGAAAAGCCGAAGGCGAGCAGCACCGCCATGGTGCCGATGATCGATACCGGCACGGCGATGAGGGGGATGACGGAAGCGCGCCAGGTCTGCAGGAAGAGGATGACCACCAGCACGACCAGCAGCACAGCCTCGAGCAGCGTGTGCACGACCGCATCGATCGACTGGCGCACGAACACCGTCGGGTCGTAGACGATCGTGTAGGCCATGCCCTGCGGGAAGTCCTTGGAGAGCTGGGCCATGGTGCTGCGCACTTCCTGCGACAGCTGCAGCGCGTTGGATCCCGGCGCCTGGAAGACCGGGATCGCGACCGCGCCCTGGTTGTCCAGATAGCTGTTGATCCCGTAGGTCTGGGCGCCCATGTCGATGCGGGCGACGTCGCCCAGGCGCACGACCTGGCCCTCGGCGCCGGTCTTGAGCACGATGTTGCGGAACTGGTCCGGGCTCGTCAGGCGGCCCATCGCGTTCAGGGCCAGCTGGAAATCGGTGCTCGGGTCGGGCGGAGCGCCGATCTGGCCGGCGGCCACCTGGATGTTCTGCGCCCGGATCGCACTGACCACGTCACCGGCAGTCATGCCGAGCGAGGCGAGCTTCTGCGGATCGAGCCAAACGCGCATGGCGTAGTCGCCACCGCCGAACAGTTGCACGTCGCCCATGCCCGGCAGGCGCGCGAGCACGTCGCGAATGTTGCGGACCGCGTAGTTGCGCAGGTACAGGGTGTCGAACCGGTTATCCGGCGAGTAGATGTGCACCACCATCGTCAGGTTGGGCGAGCTCTTGGTGGTGGTCACGCCGAGGTTGCGTACCTCGTCGGGCAGGCGCGGCAGCACCTGCGAGACGCGGTTCTGCACCAGTGTCTGAGCGCGGTCGATGTCCGTGCCCACGCGGAAGGTGATGGTGAGTGCCAGCGAGCCATCCATGGTCGACGTCGAGGACATGTAGAGCATGTCTTCGACGCCGACGATCGACTGCTCGAGCGGCGCCGCCACGGTGCTCGCCACGACCTTGGGGTTGGCCCCGGGGTAGGTGGCGCGCACGACCACGGAGGGCGGCACCACCTCCGGGTACTCGCTGATCGGCAGCTGCGTCAGCGCGATCGCACCCGCGATGAAGATGAAGGTGGAGAGGACCGCCGCGAAGATCGGGCGATCGATGAAGAAGTGGGAAAGTTTCACCGGTTCTCCCTGGAGGCGGAGCCGTGGACGGCGGCATCCGCACTGTCAGCGTCGATCTGGGCCGCATTCCGGGCCACCATCGTGCCGTCAGTGTGACGGCGCTCGCCCATGGCGATGAGCTGCGGGCTCACCTGCATGCCGGGACGCACGCGCATCAGACCATTGACGACGATGGTGTCGCCGGGCTTGAGGCCGGACCGCACCACGCGCATGCCATCGACGACGGGGCCGAGCTCGACAGGGCGCAGCTCCACCTTGTTGTCGGCGCCGAGGAGCAGCACGTAGCGCATGGTCTGATCGGTACCGACGGCGCTGTCGTTGATCAGCACCGCATGATAGTGATCGTTGCCGATCAGCCGGACGCGGGCGAAGAGTCCGGGAACGAAGTGACCCTCCGGGTTGGCGAGCAGTGCCCGGGCGTAGATGGTGCCGGTCTGGGAGTTGAGCGAATTGTCCATGAAGACGAGGTGACCCTGGTGGGGGTAGCCGTTCTCATCTGCCAGGCCGACATAGACCGCGTTGCCCAGGGCGTCCGGGCCGGCGCTGGTGCGCGCGCTCTTGCGCTCGCCATCGCTGGCGTGCTTCTCGAATGCGAGGTAGGCCTGCTCGTCGGCATTGAACTCGACGTAGATCGGATCCAGCGACACGATCGTGGTCAGCAGCGTCTGACCGTTGGTGACCAGATTGCCGGTGGTGACGATCGCGCGGCTGACACGGCCCGTGATGGGGGCGGTGATGCGGGTGAAGGTGAGATTGAGCGCGGCTGCATCCACTGCCGCCTTCGCCGCCTCCACAGTCGCCGCGGACTGGCGCGCATTCGCGGTCCTGGTGTCGAACTCATCCTTGGAGATCGCGTGGGCGGCATAGAGGTTCACCGCACGGGTCTGCTCGGACCTGGCCAGCCCGGCCTGGGCGCGTGCCTGGTCGAGGTCCGCTTCGGCGCGCTGATAATCCGCCTCGTAGGGGCGGGGGTCGATGACGAACAGAACCTGGCCTTTGTGAACCACGGTGCCATCGACGAAGTTGACGGACGAGATGTAGCCGGACACCCGCGGACGGATGTCGACATGATCCACGGCGCTGAAGCGGCCGCTGAATGTCTCCGAATCGGTGACGGTCCGCGCGATGACGCGTGCTACCGTGACCTGCGGTGCCGGAGGCGGCACAGCCGCGTGCTGAGCAGCCGCATCGCCCGCGCAGCCGGACAGCGTCAGAACGGCCGCCAGCGCGGCGGTGGCGAGCGGGATGAGCGAATAGATAGCGATGGATCGATTGCGCACGAGGGGACTCCCTTTGATTTCCCTGAGCTAGACGTGGTCGAGTCTTGCGGTTCGACGACTTCGGGCGACAATTCTGGTGTTGACAAGCCATTTAAGATATGGCTCGCGCGGAGGGGGTGCGCCGTGTCCGGCGGCGGGTGAAAGTCTCTCTCTTAGTGGGTAGATGCGCAGGTCAAGCCGGCCCGCACCGCTGCGGGAGCTGCGCGGACTACAACTATCCAGTAGTCCTGCCTGACGCCGGCTGGCGCCGGCGGGCGCGCTACATCGAGGCGGAGTGCACTCCGCCCACCAGCGGCGGCGGCTGGATGCCGGGGCGGCGGATTTCCTGGCGCAGCGTGGGTCGGCGCCTGCGCTGCGGCAGCTCCGGCGAGACCCATCTGCCAGTCTCGATGCTGCGGTTCAGCGCCTCGATGACGCGCACGTCGGCGAGGCCTTCCTCTCCGGACGGCTCCGGCTCGGAGTCGCGGAGGACGCAATCGGAGAAGTAGATGAGCTCCGGTGCGAATTGATCGCTCTTCTCGTAACGCTTCTCGCGCTGGCGCTTGCCGAGGCGCAGCACGTACTCGACGCCTTGGGCATATTCATATGCGGGATCGAGAGTGATGCTGCCCTTGGTGCCGACGATCTCGTAGGCGGAGCGGTCGGCGGCCCCGAAGCTGCAGGTGAACGATGCGATCCGCTCCTGCGGAAATTTCAGGACCACGGCCACGGTTTCCGGAATCTCCTTGAAGCGCTGATCGCGGCGGGTGACGGCGGTGGCCAGCACCTCCGTCGGCTCCGCGGCGAATGCGGCGCGGGCCGCATTGATGCAGTAGATGCCGATGTCATAGAGCGGGCCGCCGCCGAGCTTGCGGCTGCTGCGGAAATTCTCGGGCGCGACCTGCATGGAGAAATTGGAGCTGAAGAAGCGCAGATCGCCCAGCGTTCCCGAGTGCGCCATCTCCGCCGCCTCGAGATTGCCGCGCTCGAAGTGCAGGCGGTAGGCGATCATGAGCTTGACGCCGTTCTCCCGTGTCACCTCCAGCATCCGCTCGCAGTCCTCCGCAGTGACTGCCATCGGCTTCTCGCAGAGCACGTGCAGCCCCGCGCGGGCGGCGCGCTCCGTGTACTGCCGGTGCATCGAGTTCGGCAGCGTGATGTAGACGGCATCGATGTCGCCGCTCTCGAAGAGCTCGTCGGCATCGTCGTAGCTGCAGACGTGGCGCACGCCGTACCGGCGGGAAAGCTTGCGCAGCTTTTCCGGATCATCGGACACCAGTGCCGCGAGCGTGCTGTTCTGCTGCGCCTGCGCGAAGGCCGGCAGGATCGCGATCTGCGCGATGTGCCCGAGGCCCACCACCGCGTAGCGGATCTTCCGGCTCGAGGCGATGCTGTCGGTCGCGCGTCGAGCGGTGCCGCTGCCCCGGCCTTTGCGCGGCGCGCTGGAGCCGACGACCTCGTCATTGGCGGCGACCAGCGGGAGAGGAACGGCGCGCTCGGCTCTGCCGGCGCGGCGCCTGAGCTTGCGAGAGCGACCTTCGGCAGCCGCCTTGCGGGTCGGGGCCGTGCGGGGAGTGGATGATCGGTTAGCCATGCCCCGCCACGAAGCAAGCAGGGTGCCGGAAGGGATGCGGCCGCGGTTTGCTCGGCCTGAGGAATAAGGCCCCGAATCAAAGGCTTAGGCTCGAGATTGCTTGACTGCCGGCGGCGGTACCGGTCTAATACGCGGCCCTCCCCGCAGGCGGCCAGGTAGCTCAGTTGGTAGAGCAGCGGATTGAAAATCCGCGTGTCGGTGGTTCGATTCCGCCCCTGGCCATATCTGCCCCTTTTCCCACGCTTCGCCGCCCTACGCCCCGCTGCGCTGCAATGCGCGTAAGGCGCTGATTCTACGAAGATTCAACACGAAAATCGACTGTAAATCCCTCTCGCTCCAGGGCTTGATCGGCTCTTCGCGGTGGCGGAGCTCCGGCTCGGGGCCGCGCCCCAGCAGATCGTGCGCATCATGCGAACCGATTGCGGCCGAGCCCGGGAAAACTAAGGAGGCGGGATGTGACTCAAGGCCCCGAGGGCACACCGGAGGGCGGTGCACCGCCGAGCGCGCCGAGGAAGGAGAGCGCCACGGCGCTTGAGCTGCGGGCGCGGCCGCGGCCCGTCACCCGCCTCAACCGCAGGACGCTCACTTCTTGCGGCATTCGCGATTGCGACGCTCCTCGCCGCGCATCGCGCATGCGGAAGGGCTCGACACGATGCCCCGGAGGGTGCTCCGCCAGTTCGCCTCGAATGACGATTCCTCGAGCCCCTGAAGGGAGAGACTCCGCGTGAATACCAAGCTGCGCCTCGGGCCGCTGCCCAGCGGCCGTGCAGGCGGCCGATCTCATCCCGCACATGCTCACGCAGTTCATCCTGCGCGACAAAGCGTTCAAGGCGCTGATGCGGCGGGAGCGATTACGCGAGACTCGCGCGCAAGCGCTCGATCAGCTCTGACAGCCCTGTAGTAAAGATTTCCCCAATCATCGCGCCCTTTACCTGGATGCCGGCGAAGCTGTATGCGACGGGGGCGTAGGGGGAGCCGTCGGGCCTGTCCAGTATCGCTTCGGCGGCGCTGCTAGACTCAGAGTTCTATTCAGAGCGGATACAGGAGCGCTGCCATGGCTCAACGATCGACCCGCGAGGTTTTCGAGGACCACCTGGCGCTCGCGCAACAGGGCGACGTTGACAACGATATCGCTCGCAACTTCGATCCCGACTGCCTGCTGATGACGAGCTACGGCAACTTTCAAGGCCACGCTGGAGTGCGCGAGGCAGCCGCCCTGTTGGCGAAGCAGATGGGCGAGGGGACGTACGTTTACAAGACGCGATGCTGGCACGATGAGCTGGCCTTTCTCGAATGGACGGCGGACACGGACAAGGCATCGATTCCCGATGGGGCGGACTCTTACTGGATCAGGGATGGCCGAATCCGGGCGATGACGATCCACTACAGCGTGGAACGCAAGAATGCTCATGATGGTGAACGCGGGATCAGTCCGTCGAATCCAGAACACACGGACACTGAGCGTCGATCCCGCTGGCCGGAACTGCCGTACGCGGCCTGGAAGGACACCTGTACGACATTGCAGCTGTGGACTCAAATCGTCGGGAAGATCCGGCTTGCGCAGACACCTTGGCTCAACCATTCCTGGCACGCGACGCTCTACCTGACGTCGCGAGGATTGACCACCTCGCCCATCGCACACCATGAGCGGATCTTCCAGATCGATTTCGACTTCATCTCTCACGAGCTTCTCGTTGCGACCGACGACGGCTCCCTTCGCAGACTGCCCCTCGAGGCGAAATCGGTTGCCGCCTTCCAGGAAGAGCTCCTTGCGACGCTGGACGAGCTGGGCTTGCAGGTGACCATCCACGGATTTCCGAATGAAGTGCCGGACCCGATCCCATTTGCTGAGGACACGGTTCACGCGGCTTACGATCCGGAGTACGCGCAACGCTTCTGGCGGGTGTTATTGCAAGCGGATCGAGTATTCAAGCTATTCCGCACTGGGTTTCTCGGCAAGAGCAGTCCCGTGCACTTTTTCTGGGGCAGCTTCGACCTGGCGGTGACGCGCTTCTCGGGACGGCGTGCGCCACGCCATCCGGGGGGCATTCCGAGCCTTCCAGACGCGGTGACGCGTGAGGCTTACTCGCACGAGGTCAGCAGCGCCGGGTTCTGGCCCGGCGGCGGTCCGGTCGACTATGCCGCCTTCTATTCCTATGCCTACCCGACGCCGGATTCGTACCGCGAGCGGCAAGTACAACCTGCCGAAGCGTTCTTCCATCCCGCCGCCGGCGAATTCATCCTGCCCTATGATGCCGTGCGCACCGCGGCCGATCCGGACCAGACGCTGCTCGGGTTCCTGCAAAGCACCTACGAAGCCGCCGCAGAGACGGCGCATTGGGATCGGGCGGCCCTCGAATGCGAGCGCGGCGTGGCGGGAAGGCCGCGGGTTACGAAGCCGGAACGGAGGCCGACTGAATGATCGGCACGCGCCTAGCGAGCGATGTTCCTCTCGATGCGGCGATCGGGGATGAGCCAGATGATGGCCACCACGACATACAGGGCGCCGGCGAGCCAAGAACGCACGAACGCCAGCGGAATGGCAATGGCGTACAGGAGTGCAGACACTTTGTTCTTGAAATCCCTGCCGAGCGCTCGCGCCAGCGCCGAGTTCCTGCCGTGCAACGCGATCAAGGTGCGAGCGAGAATGTAATAGGCGATTGCGGCGAGGAGCAATACCATTCCGTATATCGCCATCGGCCACGCGACGAAGTGGTTCTCGCCCGCCCATGCGGTGGTGAAGGGAATCAACGACAGCCAGAATAGGAGGTGCAGATTGGCCCAGAGGACCGCACCGTTGACGTGCTCGACCGCCTGCAGCAGATGGTGATGATTGCTCCAGTAGATGCCGAGATAGATGAAGCTCAGGACGTAGGTGAGGAATACCGGGAGCACGGGCCTCAACGCCGCCGGACCGATGCCATGCGGCGCGTGCAGCTCGAGGACCATGATGGTGATGATGACGGCGATCACGCCGTCGCTGAATGCTTCCAACCTTTCGGTGCCCAAGGGTGCCTCACCTGTTTCAGTCTGAGCCTCTACATTCGGACGCGAGCCATCCGCACTCCGCAGCGACGATATGCACGAGACGACTCCGGGGCAAGCCCGGAGTCACAAGGAAGGAAGTCAGGACCTGATCTCGCCGAAGCGGCCGCTCTCGAAGTCGGTAATAGCGCGGCGGATTTCCGCCTCGCTGTTCATCACGAAAGGGCCGTAGCCGACGATCGGCTCCTCGATCGGCTCGCCACTCAAGAGCAGCACGGTGGCATCGCTGTTGGCTTCCAGCACCACTTCACGCCCTGCGCGGTCGAGCATCACCATCTGGGCATCGCGAGCGATCTCGCTGCCGTTCACTTGCACAGTGCCGCGCAGTACGACGATGGCCAGGGTGTGGCCTTCCGGCAGCTCGAACCGGGCCTCGCGTCCTTGGCGCAACCGGATATCCCACACGTTGATCGGAGTATGAGTCTGCGCAGGACCGCGGACGCCGCCGTATTCGCCGGCGATCACGCGTACCCGGCCGGCCTCATCGGGCAATGCGACCATAGGGATGTCTCGGTCGAGCAACGTCTGATAGCGCGGCGCGCCCATCTTGTCGCCCGCCGGCAAGTTCACCCACAGCTGCACCATCTCCAGCGTACCGCCGGTGCGGGTGAATTCGCGCGAGTGGAATTCCTCGTGCAGGATGCCGGAAGCCGCCGTCATCCACTGCACATCCCCGCGTCCGATCTTGCCGCCCG
>DASYGA010000401.1:0-10584 GCA_036000265.1 Steroidobacteraceae bacterium
GCGCTGGAGATTGGCGACCAGGCGGCCAAGGAAGGCGTGTGGGATCTGCGCCGCTCGGGCCTGGAGAAGGTCCGCGCGGGCCTCACCAGTCTCGAGGAAGTCAACAGCGTCACCATCGAGTGACACGGGACGGAGCAATCATCATGGCCCCAGCAGCAACTGCAACCGTCAGGACCATCAAGCGCGATATCGCATTCGCGTGGGAAGGTCGCGATAAGCGCGGCAATCGGATCAAGGGCAAGAGCCTGGCGCCCGATGAATCGGCGCTGCGCGTGGAGCTGCGCAAGCAGGGTATCGCGCCCGCCCGCATCCGCAAGCAAAGCCAGAGCATGAAGGGCGGCAAAGTCAACGCCGCCGACATCTCCGTATTCGCCCGCCAACTCGCCACCATGCTCGCCTCCGGCATCCCTATGGTGCAGGCATTCGAGATCGTTGGCAGCGGCAGCGAGAAGCCGGCGCTCCAAAAACTCATCCTCGATGTCAAGGGCGATATCGAGGCAGGCAGCTCTTTGCACGAGGCCCTCGGCAAGCACCCGCTCTATTTCGACGATCTGTTCGTCAACCTGGTGGAGGCGGGCGAGCAGGCGGGCGCGCTGGAGACGCTGCTCGACAAGATCGCTACCTACAAGGAAAAGTCCGAGGCCATGAAGAAGAAGGTCAAGAAGGCCCTCTTCTACCCTGCGGCCGTGGTCGCGGTCGCCTTCCTCGTGACCATCATCCTGATGATCTTCGTGATCCCGGAGTTCCAAAAGCTCTTTGAAGGCTTCGGCGCCAACTTGCCGGCCTTCACCATGCTGGTCATCAACATTTCGGAGATAGTTCAACACCAGGGAATCTACCTCGCCATCGTGGCCGGTGCCGCCGTTTGGACTTTCCTCTACTTCAAGAAGCGCTCCCGCAAGATGCGCCAGGTGCTGGATCGAATTACACTCAAAATTCCCATCATCGGCCCGATCGTCAACAAGGCGGCCATCGCGCGCTACGCGCGCACTCTTTCAACGATGTTCGCGGCCGGCGTACCGCTGGTCGAAGCCCTGGAGTCAGTGGCCGGCGCGTGCGGCAATATTGTCTACGAAGACGCCGTCATGAAGATGAAGGACGAGGTGGCCACCGGCCAGAGGCTGCAGCGCGCGATGGAAATGACGGGCATCTTCCCTAACATGGTGGTACAGATGATCGCCGTCGGTGAGGAGTCCGGATCGCTCGACACCATGTCAGGCAAGGTCGCGACGTTCTACGAGGCCGAAGTCGACAATGCCGTTGACGCCATGTCCAGCCTGCTCGAGCCGCTCATCATGGTCGTGCTCGGCGTGATAGTGGGCGGCCTGGTGATCGCCATGTACCTGCCGATCTTCAAGATGGGTCAGGTCATCTGATCCGCAGATCCTCCTCCAACCTCTCGAGAACGCCGCGCCCAGCGCGGCGTTTTCTTTGACAACGTGACCGAACCACAGCCGTGATCGACCTCCTCGCTTCCTCCCCCGCGCTCTTCATTGGCTGCTGCCTGGTGCTCGGGCTGGTGATCGGCAGCTTCCTCAACGTCGTCATCCACCGCGTACCCATCATCATGGAGCGCCAGTGGCGCGAGCAATGTGCGGAGCTCGAACAGCCGGACCACCTGGCGACCCTGCCAGCCATTGCACCCACGGCGAAGGAACGCTTCAACCTCGTCGTCCCCCGCTCCGCCTGTCCCGCCTGCAAAGCGCCCATCACGGCGCTGCAGAACATCCCGATCGTCAGCTACCTCTTCCTGCGGGGCCGCTGCGCCAGTTGCGGCGTCCGCATCAGCGTCCGCTACCCCGTCGTCGAGGCCCTGACCGGCGTCCTCTCCGCCGCGGTGGCGTGGAAGCTCGGCTTCGGCTGGCCGGCCGTAGCCGGCCTGGTCCTCACCTGGTTCCTGGTGGCGCTCGCCTTCATCGACCTGGACACACAGTTGCTGCCCGACAGCCTCACGCTGCCGCTGCTGTGGCTGGGCCTGTTCCTCAGCCTTTTCGCCCCTGCCCCAGGGACGGCATCCGTCCCGGTGGACATGCGTTCCAGCATCATCGGCGCGATAGCAGGTTACCTCTGCCTCTGGACCGTCTATCATCTCTTCCGTCTGCTCACGGCCAAGGAAGGGATGGGGTACGGTGATTTCAAGCTCCTCGCGGCGCTTGGCGCCTGGCTCGGCTGGAAGATGCTGCTGCCGACCGTGCTGATCGCAGCGGCCGTCGGTGCCGTGGCAGGCATCGCATTACTGACTGCCCGGGGACGGGATCGCTCGACCCCCATCGCCTTCGGGCCGTTCCTTGCCGCCGCGGGCTGGCTGATGCTCATGTGCGGGCAGGAGCTGGTGACCGGCTATCTGGGGTTGTTTGCGTCCCACTGAGATCATGGCCAATACCAAAGTATTTCGCGTCGGGCTGACCGGGGGCATCGCCAGCGGCAAATCAACGGTGGCGAAGTTCTTCGCCGCCCTCGGCGTGCCGATCATCGACACCGACCAGGTTGCGCGGGAGGTCGTGGAGCCCGGCCAGCCGCCGCTCGAGCGGCTGGTGGAGCGCTTCGGTCGCACGATCCTCACGCCCGACGGGCACCTGGACCGGCCGAAGCTGCGGGAGATCGTTTTTTCGGATCCCAAGGCCCGGGCGGACCTCGAAGCGTTGACTCACCCCGCCATTGGGACCGCGGTGGAAGCCTGGTCGGCCGCCGCCGGCGGTCCCTACCAGGTCCTCATCATCCCGCTGCTCGTCGAGAAGAACCTGGGCTCGCAGCTCGACCGTGTCCTCGTGGTCGACTGCGACGAGGAGCTGCAGATCCGCCGGCTGCAGGCCCGAGATGGCTCCACGGTAGAGCAGGCTCGCGCCATCCTCAATGCGCAGACCTCGCGCACGGCGCGGCTGAAGTGCGCGCACGACGTCATTCAGAATGAGGGCGACCTGAGCGCGGTACGCGACCAGGTCTCCGCGCTTCACGCCCGTTACCTCGAGCTGGCGGGACATTCGGGAGCCGGCGGCGCGGCACTTACCGCCAAGGCTGCGCAAATCCGATTCTCATGATGGCCGTACTCGCAGATTAGGATTCCGACTTGTCGTTTTCGGGGCGGTCCTGCGACGCTCGACAATCTGCTCGGACCGTTTACGCCGGCCGCGAATGTCGAGCACAATAGCTCGCATGACCGACGACACCGACACCCCCGAGGCCGCCGCGCCTGAGCAATCCTCGCCCGAGGCCATCGAGAGCGATCGCACGCTCATCTTCGAGCAGCCGCTCAATGAGCGCATGCGCACGTTTTTACGGCTGGATTTCCTTTACAGCCAGGCTCTTTACCACAACGAGGCCGCCAGCCAGTGGGGCACCCGCGCGGCGGTATCGAGCCTGATCGATATCCTGGCCATCACCACCCGCAGCGATGTGCGCTCGGATGCGCTCAAGGAGCTGGAGCGTCAGCTCACCTCGCTCGGGGAATTCCAGTCCAAGCCCGGCGTCGATACCAATCGCCTGAAGAGCCTGATCGCGAACCTGACGCGGCTGCGCTCGGAGCTGCTCAATGTCGGGGTGGCGAGCCTGCAGCCGCTCAAGGACTCGGACTTTCTGAACGGCATCAAGCACCGCAGCAGCATTCCGGGCGGCACGTGCGAGTTCGACCTGCCCGACTATCTGTATTGGCTGTCGCAGCCCGATGAGGTCCGGGTCAGGGCGTTCAACCAGTGGCTGAGCCTGCTGCGGCCGCTCTGCGACGCGGTCTCGGAGCTCATCTGGCTGACCCGCCAGAACGGCCGCACCCGGCAGGAGACCGCCCAGGGCGGCAACTTCACCATCACCTTCGAGCGCGACAATCCGCTGCAGCTGCTGCGCATCGCGCTGCCCGCCTCCACCGGCCTCTACCCTGAGGTGAGCGGCAGCCACCACCGCTGTAACATGCGCTTCCTCGCCTGGAAGGGCGTCTCGGAGCGGCCCGTGCAGGCCGATTCGGACGTGAAGTTCCTCCTGACCTGCTGCGCGTGATGGCCGTCCAGCGCGTCAACTGCCCCACCTGCCGGCGCGAGATCGACTGGTCGCAATCTCCCTTCCGACCCTTCTGCAGCGAGCGCTGCAAGCTCATCGATCTCGGCGCCTGGCTGACCGAGAAGCACGCCATCCCCGGCGAGCCTGCTACGGATGAGGCAGAGCCCGGAGCTCCAGGGCAGCAACAGGAGAGCGAGCCGCCCTCGCCGCGCAGGCCGTCATAGCCGGGCCGCGACCCGGCCGCTCACCGGCCAGCCCGCGCACCCAGCCACTTCGCCGCGAACGCCAGCTCATCGGCCGCGCGCTCCCGTTTGGCCGCCACAGGGGCCCCCCGCCCCGCCTGGCTTTCGATCCGGATCAGGATCGGATGGCCGCAGATCTGCTCGGCCTGCAGCACTGCAGCCAGCTCGTAGCCCTGCCACGGGGCGTAGTCGCCGCCGCGCTCGGCCGTGGTGATGAGGGTCGGCGGAAAGCAATTCCCGGAGGTGATCTGCCGGTACCTCGGCCAGGTACCGGTCGGCAGCGCCGCCCCGAAGAAATCCGGCCGCAGTGCGACCGCGGCGCCCGCCATCAACCCGCCGAAGCCCCGGCCGTAGATCCCGAGCCGCGCCCGGCGGGTGTAGTGCCCGTCGATCAGCGACTGCCCGGCCGCGAATAAGTCGCTTAGCGCAATGGACCTGTCGGGCAACGGCGCCGCCGCCCCGGGTGGGGCAGGCAGGGGGGCGAGAGCGTTACGCACCTCGGCACGGGCATACACGCCGCCCATTTCCAGCCAGACCCGCGCGAACGAGTCGAGCAGCGGGCCTCGCGGCTTGACCGTGGAGCGATACACGGTGAGGAGCGCCGGTCGATTGCCGTCGCGCGCCAGATCGCGCCGGTGGGCGATCTGCATCGGCAACCGGGTGCCGTCGGGACTCAGGTAAAAGGCGCGCTCCACGACCACATCGCTGGAAGCTTGCGCGTGCCCGCCGGACTGCAGCTGCCCGAGGCGACTCCTGATCCACGCGCGCTGCGGGATGCGCGCCAGCGCCGTCGCTGTTTTCCGGTTCTCGACTGCGATCCAGTGCCGCGTCCGCGCAGAGTGGACATTCTCCAGCCAGCCATAGGGATTGGCGCGCGCGCGGCCACCGGGCGGCGTCACCTGCGCCACGAAGGGATTCATCCGCGGGGTGGATGGCGACGGATTCTGGCCCACGCCGATCTGCGTGGCCGTGGGTTGCGGCACGTCGAGCCGTCCTTGCGACGGGACCGCCGTCGGCTGCCCGAGCCTGACTCCCGCGCAGCCGGCGAGCAGCCCCGCGACACTCATCGCGAGAGCAATCCGGCTCAGCAGTCTCGTTCTAGCCATGGCCCACCCCGATCTTGCGTACTGCGCCGAATACTATAAGAAGAAGCTCCCTCGGTATTGCCCGCGTCAGTGCCGACAACACGAGATACAGTGCGCCGCCCGCGGCAAGCGCCACCAGCCATGGAGCGCCCCAGGCCGCCAGGTACCTCATCGCCAGCACCGCCAGCGCCCCTGCGATCACCGCCTTGGCGGGATTGGCCAGCGATGGCAGCCGCCGTCCGGCCCACCGCAGCGCAACGCTCATCGCGATCAGCGCGCTCGCCTCGGCGACCACGGTCCCCGCAGCGGCACCGAGCAGCGAGAACCTGGGAATCAGCCCGAAGTAGGCCGCAAACGCGCAGGTGCACGCCACCGCATCCGCAATCAACACCAGGCGCGGCCTCTCGCAGGCCACCAGCGTGAAGCGCAGGACATGGGTGAGGCCCGCCAACGCCACCGCGAATGAGATCACGACGAGCGCCGGCGCGCCGGCAGCAAAGCGCTCGCCGGCGATGAGCGCCAGCAGCCGGCCGGCGAACGGCGCCAGCGCAATCACCACGCCCACTCCGTAGACTGCCACCGCGTCCAGCGTCCTGCCGAGTTGCCGGGAAAACTCTGCATCGTCGCTTGCCGCGCTCGCCGTGAGCGCCGGCATCGTGAGTCCCGCCAGCATGTAGGGCACGGAGGTCGTGATCTCGAACAGCTTCGAGGGCACGCCGTAGAGGCCCAGCGCGGTCGCCGGCTGCAAGAGCGACAGCAGCAGCGAGTCGCCCCGCAGCATCGCCATGTCGAGGATCTGCGAGCCGGCGAGCGGCAACCCCACCAGCAGGTAGCGCCGCCACTGCGGCCGATCGAAGCTCACCCGGAACCTCACCAGGCGCCGCGCCAGCGCGAGGGAGATGCTCAACGCCACCGCGGCACCCAACAGTGTGGCACCCAGCATCGGCAGCGCCCCAACATGAGTGAGCGTCAGCGCGGATACGGCTGCGAGCGTGACCACGGCACCCGTCACCTCGGCAACTGCGTTGCGCGCCTGCTTGAGGACACTCTGGAAGGCGGCGATGAGCAAGTCGCTGGTCTGCAAGCATGTATAGATCGCCGCCCCGATCAGCATCCCCCACTTGACGCGCGGGTCGTACGGAGTCAGCCATGCGAATCCCGCCGCGGCGAGCAGAACGCTGCCGGTACTGGCCACGCGCAGCGGCAGCGCGTTGCCCAGCACCCGGCCCGCGCCAGAACCGGCTTGTGACATCTCCCGCAGAGTCACCATGTAGAGCCCGGAGTCGGCCAGCACCGCGGCGAAAGCCGAGTACGTGAGCACCGTCCGGTAGTAGCCGAACTCTCGGGGTCCCAGATGACGCGTCAGGGCAACGACGGTGAGCAGCCCCACCACGGCCGTGGCGGCCTTGCCCGTGACGACGGCGGCCATGTTCGCCGCCAGGGCGCGCAGGCGGCTCATATCGCGGGCACGCAAATTGCGAGCTTCAGCCGAGCCAGAGCATCCGGGGCTCGCGCGCGAGCCACGCGACGCCGACTGCGCACAACACTCGGGTTATTGGTGGGCACCACGGGTAGCATCGCATGAAAGTAGGCATTCTCGCTGGCGGCGTCGGCTCCCGGCTGGCGGAGGAGACGGTCGTGCGGCCGAAGCCCATGATCGAGATCGGCGGCCGGCCGATCCTCTGGCACATCATGATGCATTACTCCGTCTACGGTTTTAAGGAGTTCGTGGTCGCCCTCGGCTACAAGGGCGAGTGCATCAAGCGCTACATGGCCGATTATTGCGCGCTCGCGCCCGACCTGCGGGTTTCGCTCAAGAGCGGCAAAGTGGAGCGGCACGGCAATGGCAATGGGCACGGCGCCGAGGATTGGGTGGTCGATCTCATCGATACCGGCCAGAGCACCAACACCGGCGGACGCATCAAGCGGCTCAGCTCCCATCTCGGCGACGGCACCTTCATGCTGACATGGGGGGACGGCGTCTCCAACGTAAACCTGACGGACCTCCTGAAGTTCCACCGCCGCCACGGGCGCGTCGCCACCGTCACCGCCGTGCGCCCGCCGGCGCGCTTCGGGCGCCTGGAGCTCGATGGCGAGCGCGTGGCGCGCTTCGACGAGAAGCCGCTGTCCGGCGAGGCGTGGATCAACGGCGCCTTCTTCGTGCTCGAGCCGCGGGTGTTCGACTACATCGAGGGCGATGACACGCTGTTCGAGCGCGAGCCGCTCGAGAGCCTGGCGCGCGACGGTCAGCTCATGGCCTACCAGCACGACGGCTTCTGGCAATGCATGGACACCATGCGCGACAAAGTCCGTCTGGAAGCGCTGTGGGCGAGCGGCGATGCCCCCTGGAAGATCTGGAAGTGAAAAAGGAGCGCCTCACGAATTGGCTCTTGGCCAGGTGCTCCGCGGCAGGAGCCGAGGCGCAAGCCTACAGGGATGTACTTGCGGCGTCCTGGGCAAGAGCCAATTTGTGAGACGCTCCGGAGACCGAGACAAATGAAACAGATGCGAGTACTGCTGACCGGGCACGACGGCTACATCGGCCACGTGCTGCTGCCGATGCTGCTCGATCGCGGGCACGACGTAACCGGACTCGACAGCTTCCTCTACGAGGACTGCGGGTTCGCTGCCGAAGAGGTTTTGCCCAGCACGGTGATGCGCAAGGATGTCCGCGAGGTAAATCTCGAGGACCTGCGTGGATTCGATGCCGTCCTGCACCTCGCCGGCATCTCCAATGATCCCCTGGGCGATCTGCGGCCCGAAGCCACTTACGCGATCAATCACGCGGCGTCGGTGCGCCTTGCGCGGCTCGCGAAAGACGCGGGGGTGCCCCGATATGTCTTCTCCTCTTCCTGCAGCAATTACGGCGCCGCCGGCGATTCCTTCCTGGACGAAAGCGCGGGTTTCAATCCAGTAACGCCCTATGCGCAGAGCAAGGTATGGGTGGAGCGGGACGTGGCAAAGCTGGCGGACGACTCCTTCAGCCCCACCTTCCTGCGCAGCGCCACGGCTTTCGGAGTGTCGTCGCGCCTGCGCGGCGACCTCGTGGTCAACAACCTGGTGGGTTACGCCTGCACGACCGGCGATGTGCTCATCAAGAGCGACGGCATGCCCTGGCGTCCCCTCGTGCACATCGAAGACATCGCCAGAGCGTTCGTTGCCGTGCTCGAGGCACCGCGAGAGGTCGTCCACAACGAAGCATTCAACGTAGGGATCACTTCCGAGAACTACAGGGTCCGCGAGGTTGCGGAGATGGTGGCGGAGGTGGTGCCCGACTCAAGGGTAACGTACGCCGGTGACGCCAGCCCTGACGCTCGCAATTATCGCGTGGACTGCGAGAAGATCCGCGCCCGCCTGCCCGGCTTTCAGCCAGTATGGACAGTGCGCAAGGGAATCGAGCAGGTGCATGAGGCTCTCTGTCACAACGGCACCAGTGCGGAGGAATTCTTCAGCTCGCAGTTCATCCGTTTGAAGCGCATCCGGGAGCTGCAGACGGCCGGCGCGCTCGACGAGATGCTGCGGTGGCGTGTCACGGAGCGTCCGACCTCGACACCGCAGTATTCCGCGGCATGACAAAATCGCCCCGCACCAGCCCCGCCAGCGCGGGCAACTGCCGAAGCTGCGGCGGAACGCAGCTCAGCGTTTTCCTGTCGCTCGGAGAAATGCCGCTGTCGGACGGGCTACTGGCCCCCGAGGATCTGACACGGCAGGAGCCGCGCTACCCGCTGGACGTTGCCTTCTGTGCGGATTGTGCGCTGGTACAGATTCTCGAGACAGTCCCGCCGGAGTGCCTTTTCGGCGCAGACTATCCCTACTTCTCTTCGTTCACCGACGCGCTGCTCGAGCACTCAGCTGCCAACGTGGAGGCCCGCATCGAGGAGCGGCGGCTCGGCGGCGATTCGCTCGTGGTGGAGCTGGCGAGCAATGATGGCTACCTCCTGCAGTACTACCGGGCTCGAGGCATCCCGGTGCTCGGCATTGATCCGGCGCCGGGGCCGGTGGCGGCGGCCCGCGCACGCGGTGTCGAGACGCTGCAGGCGTTCTTCGGTCGGGAACTGGCGATGCGGCTGGCGGCAGAGGGACGTCTCGCCGATGTGATTCATGCCAACAACGTGCTGGCGCACGTGGCGGATACCAACGGCTTCGTCGCCGGGATGGCGGCTCTCCTCAAGGAGGACGGCGTGGCCGTCATCGAAGTGCCGTATGTGAAGGAACTGATCGAGCACGGCGAGTTCGATACCATCTATCACGAGCACCTCTGCTACTTCTCGGTGACGGCGCTCGCGCGGCTTTTTCAGCGGCATGGGCTGGCGCTGAACCGCGTGGAGCCGCTCGCGATTCACGGCGGATCGCTGCGTCTGTTCGCGGGCAGGCGCGAGCGGGAGGACCGGTCGGTGGCGGAGTATCTCGAGGAGGAGCGGCACGCGGGTGTGGACCGGCTGGACTACTACGCCGGCTTCTCGGCGAAGGTGGGACACATCCGCAGCGGCCTTGCAGGCCTTCTCGGCAGGCTGAAGCGCGAAGGCGCACGGATCGCCGGGTATGGGGCGGCCGCCAAGGGGACCATCCTGCTCAATTTCACCGGGGTGGGCGGCGAGGTGTTGGAATTCGTGGCGGATCGGAATGTGCACAAGCAGGGGCGGTACGTTCCGGGAGTGCGGCTGCCGATCGTGCCACCGGCGCGGATCCTGGAGTCGCAGCCGGATTATCTGCTGATACTGCCGTGGAACTTCAAGGACGAGATCATGCGGCAGGAGGCGGAATATCGGCGGCGGGGCGGGAGGTTCATCGTTCCCGTTCCCGAGCCGGTCATTGTTTGACGTCCGGAGTTACCGACATGCATCAAGATCCGGCACACGGGGCCTCACTTGCCAAGGGATTTCCCGGGGACGGCGTAGATCCGGTTGCGCGGGCTCACGCCCGCTCACTGATCCATGGAGGCTCAGTTCCGCCGTCCCTGGCTACACATGCCCCGGGAAGGCGCCTATTTTGCGAGGCGCTCTTCGCTCAAACTCGTGCCTGGAGATTATCTATCAGGCGGGCGCGGCCGAGCCGCGCGGCGGTCAGCACGACAAGATGTTTGGTGGCGGCGTCGGGAGTGCTGAGGTCATCGGCGCGACGGACGGAGAAGTAGTCGGGTCTGAAGCCCGCTTGCTCGAGCGCGGCGATGCCGGTGCGCTCCATGGCGGTAAAGTCGCGGTCGCCGCTGCGCAGCCGCTCCACTGCGGCGGAGAGAAGCTGATGGATGAGGGGGGCGTGGCGGCGCTCGG